>NZ_CAWORF010000006.1:0-76090 GCF_963883545.1 Escherichia sp. E4702
GAGTGGGTTTGTAGGCAATGGATAAGACGCGCCAGCGTCGCATCAGGCATTGTGTACAGAACGGCGGATGCAGCGAAAACGCCTTATACCGCCCTACGGAATGAGTGTGTTTTGTAGGCATGATAAGACGCGGCTGCGTCGCATCAGGCATTGTGTACAGAACCGGCGGATGCAGCGAAAACGCGTTATCCGCTCTACGGAATGAGTGTGGTTTGTAGGCCTGATAAGACGCGGCCGCGTCGCATCAGGCATTGTGTACAGAGCGGCGGATGAGGCAAAAACGCCTTATCCGGCCTACGGAATGAGTGGGTTTGTAGGCATGATAAGACGCGCCAGCGTCGCATCAGGCATTGTGCACAGAACGGCGGATGCAGCGAAAACGCCTTATCCGCCCGAATAAAAATTACTTCTGCGCAGCCAGCGCCTCATTCACCCAGCCATCGAACTGCTGCTGGTGGGCTTTGATCCAGCCATCAACGTGGCCCTGAATATCGCCTTCTGAGGCTTTGCCGTCATGCATAATGGCGTTCTGGGCGTTAATGTCCGCAACCGGCAATTGCATAATGGCAAACAGTTTCGCTGCTGCCGGATTTTTCTCGGCCCAGGCTTTGTTGGCAACGATATGCATGGTACTGACCGGGAAGCCGTAATTCGCGCCATTCGGCAGTTTGGTATCGGCATTTTTATCGCCCGGCAGTGCGGAGAACGGCACCTGCAACCAGACCACATCTTTCCCCGGCTTCAGTTCGTTACTCACCCAGTACGGCGTCCAGGTGTAGTAAAACACCGGTTTGCCCTCTTTGTAGCGACTGATGGTGTCGGCCATCATCGCCGCATAGTTCCCCTGATTATGTGTCACGGTGTTGGTCAGTTCATACGCAGCAAGCTGGTGGTTGATGGCACCTTCGCAGCCCCAGCCTGGGTTACAACCGGTTAAATCCGCTTTGCCATCGCCGTTGGTATCGAACAGTTTGGCGATCTTCGGATCTTTCAGTTGCGCGATGTTGGTGATTTTGTACTGGTCGGCAGTTTTCTTATCGATCAGGTAACCTTGTGCCGCGCCGTTAACAAATACCCCTTCACGATAAAATTTCTTATCGCCACCGGCAGCTTCGTACATGTTGTCATGCAGTGGCGTCCAGTTCACGGCGGTGAAGGTCGCATCGCCAGATGCAAGCGAGGTATAGCCAACGTTGTAATCCACTTCGCTGGGTTTATTGACGGTATAACCTAATTTCTCCAGCGCGCGGCTGACCAGCAGTGTCTGGAAAGTTTCTTCGGTGATGGTGCTCTGAACCGGATTAACGGTAATGCCTTTGCCCGGCAGATCGGCAGCAAAAGTTTGTGTAGAGATAAGCGTGGCAAACGCTGTCGCAAAAAGTACGCTATGTCGCATTGTTATTCCTTTTTTGGGCAGGGTGATATGCCCGGCGTCACCGGGCAAGTGCAGAGTTACTTAATGAATGGGCGGGTCAGCAGACCGACAGGACCAGTGGTGTACCAGCGACGGTTGCCGCGACTGCGTGAGTCGCGCCCAACGGCCTGCGTCAGGCGGTCGAGGATAATGGCGAGGATCACAATCCCGACGCCGCCAACGGTGGCAAGCCCCATATCCAGACGACCGATACCGCGAAGTACCATCTGACCCAGCCCGCCGACGGCAATCATCGAGGCGATGACCACCATAGAAAGGGCCAGCATCAGCGTCTGGTTAACGCCCGCCATAATGGTCGGCATCGCCAGCGGTAGCTGAACTTTGAACAGCATCTGGCGCGGGCTGGCACCGAATGAGCGCGAGGCTTCAATCAGATCCGCCGGAACCTGGTTAATCCCCAGAATAGTCAGGCGGATAATCGGCGGCAGCGCAAAGATGATCGTCACCACCACGCCCGGCACGTTGCCGATACCAAACAGCATGACGATTGGCACCAGATAAACAAACGCGGGCGTGGTCTGCATGGCATCAAGCAGTGGACGAATAATTTTCGCCGCTCGCGGACTTCTCGCCAGCCAGATCCCCAACGGCAAACCGATGACGATACAGAACAGCAGGGCGGTTAACACCAGCGCCAGGGTAACCATGGCCTGCGACCAGGCACCGATTGCGCCGATGGCAATCAGCGAAACCAGCGTCGCCACGCCCATTCCGACCCCGGAAATCTGCCAGGCGATGAGAGCGAAAACGATAATCGCCACCGGTGCCGGCATACCCAGCAGCAATTGCTGGAAACCGTTGAGGATGTAATCGACCGGAACGCGCACGCCCTGGAAGACGGGACGGAAATGGGTAACGACCCAGTCGATCCCTTCAGTGACCCAACTGTCGAGTGGGATCAGCGTCTTATGGAACGGATCGAGAATGTTAAAATGCTCGGCGTTTGGCGCAGGCGTGCTGGTCAGCCAGTCGGCGCCGCCACCGTCAGTCGGTGTAGCAGCCGGTGTACCCCAGGCATCTGCGGATTGTGCGGCACTGTCCGCCGCTGGTGTGGTATCCCACGGATTATTTTGATCAGCCATTATTTACCCCCTCACGATCTAAAGCGCGCAGCAGCATTCCTTTCGAAATGATGCCGACATACTGTTGGTCCTCGTCGACCACGGGCACTGCACAGGGCGCCTGTCCGACATGAGAGAGCAACTCGCTAAGAGGCGTTTGTGCATCGACCGCTAACGGCGCATCAATCAGCGCCGCATCAAGACCTTGCTGCTGCGTTAACGCGGTTTTAAGCGAATCGATGGAGACTGCGCCGACAAACTTATTACCGCGTTCGATAACGTAGCCGTATTCGCGATCTTCATCCTGCAATAATTTCAGTGCCGAACGCGGGCCGAAGCCAGGGGTTTTACGAATTAAGCCATTAGGGCTGCGGCGGGCAATATCTTTCGCACTGAATACCTGGCTAATATCAACGCCACGGAAGAAGGTACGGACATAATCATTCGCCGGATTATTGAGAATTTCATCCGGTGTGCCGACCTGTACCACTTCACCATTTTGCATAATGGCAATTCGGTCGCCAATACGCATGGCTTCATCGAGATCGTGGGAAATAAAGACAATGGTGCGCTGATGTTTCGCCTGTAATTTTACCAGTTCATCCTGCATCTCGGTGCGAATTAATGGATCGAGTGCCGAGAAGGCTTCGTCCATTAATAATATATCCGGATTAATCGCTAACGCGCGGGCTAATCCCACACGTTGACGCATCCCGCCAGAGAGTTCGTCCGGGTAGCTGTGGGCATAATTTTCCAGCCCGACCTGACGCAGTGCATCAATGGCTTTTTCCCGGCGTTCTTCGGCATTAATTCCGGCCAATTCCATACCGAACGCAGTATTGTCCAGCACGGTCATATGCGGCATTAAGGCAAAGGACTGGAAGACCATCGCAATCTTTTTTCTGCGCACCTCACGGAGTTCGGTGTCGGATATTTTGGCAATATCCACACCATCAATCAGCACTTGCCCGCGGGTGGGTTCAATCAGGCGATTGAGAAGGCGTACCATTGTGGATTTACCCGAGCCGGATAATCCCATGATGACAAATATCTCGCCTTCTTCAATGGCCAGACTGGCGTCTTTTACGCCAAGCGATAGCCCAGTTTTTTCCAGAATTTGTTCTTTTGAAAGTCCTTGTTCGATATATTTGAAAGCTCGCTGTGGATGCTCGCCAAATATTTTATAAAGATTTTTAATTTCTAATTTAATTGCCATGCAATAGAAAGATTCCTGTTATTTGTTTATGTCGATATATTACCCAATGGAAATAGTCACTTTTTTTCTACCCTAACATACTGAGAATCTGAGGCAACCCCTGATGGCAAATGTGGCATGAATATTGATGCGAGCAAATTGCCGGAATTTCCCGTGATATAAGGGCTGAGAGCAAATCGAGAAAAGTTGATATTTTTTGTTATAGATAGCGAAAAAACGCCTGAATATTGTAGTTTCAGGCGAATAATGCAACAGAGAGTCAGTGTAGATCACCACAAATTATTTGCGTGATATAAAGATATTTGGCGGGAATTATTTCCCTGCTGCGGGTAGTGATATTTTTGAAAAATAACCCCGTCAGAAATTCCAGTCTTCATCTTCTGTTTCGACTGCTTTCCCCATCACATAAGAGGAGCCAGAGCCGGAAAAGAAGTCGTGATTTTCATCGGCATTCGGCGAAAGCGCGGCGAGGATTGCCGGATTCACTTCTGCCATTTCTGCCGGGAAAAGCGGTTCGTAGCCCAGATTCATCAACGCCTTATTGGCGTTGTAGCAGAGAAACGCTTTTACATCGTCAGCCCACGTTGTTTCGGCGTACAGCTCATCGGTGTATTGCAACTCGTTGTCATAAAGTTCCAGCAACAAATTGAAGGCGAAACTCTTTAACTCTTCACGTTGTGCCTGGGAGAACTTTTCCAGGCTTTTCTGATATTTATAGCCGATGTAATAACCGTGGACTGCTTCATCGCGGATAATCAGACGGATCAGATCGGCGGTATTGGTTAGCTTACCGCGACTGGAAAAATACATCGGCAGCCAGAAGCCAGAATAGAACAAAAATGATTCAAGAAAGACACTGGCGATTTTCTTTTTCAGCGGATTATCGCCGCGATAATGTTGCTGAATAATCTGAGCTTTTCGCTGCAACGGCGCGTTTTCTTCACTCCAGGTGTAGGCGGCATCGACATCTTTGGTCTGGCACAACGTCGAGAAAATCGAACTGTAAGAGCGGGCATGAACCGCTTCCATAAAGCTGATATTCGATAATACCGCCTCTTCATGAGGCGTTAGCGCATCGGGCATCAGCGAAGGCGCGCCGATAACATTTTGCATCGTGTCGAGCAGCGTCAGGCCAGTAAAAACGCGCATCGTCAGTTGTTGTTCTACGACACTTAATGTTTGCCACGCAGGAACATCGTTCGACAGCGGCACCTTTTCTGGTAGCCAGAAATTGCTGGTCAGGCGATTCCACACCTCCAGATCTTTATCGTCAGATATCTTGTTCCAGTTGATGGCGCTGATACGTGAGAGTTTCATAGATATTCCTTAAAGTGCACAGGAGACGCAGCCTTCAATTTCAGTGCCTTCCAGCGCCATCTGACGCAGGCGAATGTAATAGAGCGTTTTGATACCCTTGCGCCAGGCGTAAATCTGCGCTTTGTTGATATCGCGAGTGGTGGCGGTATCGGGGAAAAACAGCGTCAGCGACAGCCCCTGATCGACATGGCGAGTCGCTTCGGCGTAGGTATCGATGATCTTTTCTGCACCAATTTCGTAAGCGTCCTGATACAGCGCCAGATTTTCGTTAGTCATAAACGGGGCAGGGTAGTAAACGCGTCCTGTTTTGCCCTCTTTGCGTATCTCTACTTTCGCCACAATCGGATGAATACTCGACGTGGCATGGTTGATATAAGAGATAGAACCGGTTGGCGGCACCGCCTGAAGATTCTGGTTGTAAATGCCGTAGCGCATCACGTCGTCGCGCAGTTGCACCCACATCTCACGGGTAGGTAACGTAATTCCGCTGCGGGCAAACAGTTCGCCAACTTTCGCCGTTTTCGGCTGCCAGTTCCCTTGCAGATATTGGCTAAAATATTCACCGCTGGCATAGCGTGACTGTTTGAACCCGGCGAAGGTTTCACCGCGTTCGCGCGCCAGCAACATCGAGGTACGCAGTGCGTGCCAGGTGATGGCATAGAAATAGAGATTGGTGAAATCCAGTGCTTCCGGCGAACCATAAGCGATGCCTTCTCGCGCCAGATAGCCGTGTAAATTCATCTGCCCCAGTCCGATGGCGTGTGAGGCGGCATTTCCGGCTTCGATGGACGGCACGCTGCGGATATGACTCATATCTGACACCGCCGTTAAACCGCGCACGGCAGTCTCTACCGTGCGGGCAAAGTCGGGGGAATCCATGATGTGGGCAATATTCAACGAACCTAAATTGCAGGAAATATCATGGCCTGTGCGGGCATAGTCGAGATTCTCGTCATACTCTGAGGCGCTGTTAACCTGCAAAATCTCTGAGCAGAGATTGCTCATATTTATGCGCCCGGCGATAGGGTTAGCACGGTTAACCGTGTCTTCATACATGATGTAGGGATAGCCGGACTCAAACTGGATCTCTGCCAGTCGCTGGAAGAAATCACGGGCGTTGATGTATTTTTTGCGGATGCGTTCATCGGCAACCAGTTCGTCATAGTGTTGGCTGATGGCCACATCGGCAAACGGCTTGCCATAAACTCGCTCTACGTCATAAGGCGAAAACAGCGCCATCTGCGCATTCTCTTTTGCCAGATGGAAAGTGATATCCGGGATCACCACGCCAAGCGACAGTGTTTTAATGCGGATTTTTTCGTCGGCATTTTCCCGTTTCGTGTCGAGAAAACGCAGAATATCGGGATGATGAGCATGTAAATAGACTGCACCAGCCCCCTGACGAGCGCCGAGTTGGTTGGCATAGGAAAATGCGTCTTCCAGCATTTTCATCACCGGAATTACACCAGAAGATTGATTTTCAATACGTTTAATTGGCGCGCCCGCTTCCCGCAGATTCGACAGCAAAAATGCTACGCCGCCGCCGCGTTTCGACAGTTGCAGTGCGGAATTTACCGCCCGACCAATCGACTCCATATTGTCTTCAATACGCAGCAAAAAACAGGAAACCAGTTCGCCGCGCTGCTGCTTACCGCAGTTGAGGAATGTTGGCGTGGCTGGCTGAAAGCGTCCTGACAGCATCTCATCAGTCAGTTGCGTCGCCAGTGTTTCATCGCCTTGTGCCAGCGTCAGCGCCACCATCGTGACTCGATCGGCAAAATCTTCCAGATAACGCTTACCGTCGAATGTCTTCAACGTATAGCTGGTGTAAAACTTCCATGCCCCGAGGAATGTCTGAAAACGAAAACCGCTGGCGTGCGCGTGGGCAAACAGCGTAATGACAAAATCGCGAGAGTAGCGATTAAGAACGCTTTCATCATAGTAACCTTCGTTGACCAGCCAGTTCAGGCGCTGCTGCTGGCTACTGAAGGTCACACTGTTCGGACGCACATGCGTCGCCATAAAGGCGTCAACGGCCTGGCGGTCTTTATCGAACTGAATGCGACCTGCGCTATCGTAAAGGTTAAGCATCGCATTCAGCGCGTGGTAATCCATCGTGTTCTGCGTCAGGCGTTCTGCGGTTGTCGTTGCCAAAATTCGGTTACTCCTTTACGAACGTTTTCGATATCGCTTTGCGTACCCATGAGTTCAAAGCGGTACAGCCACGGCACGCCGCATTTTTGAGCAATCACATCTCCGGCGCGGCCATACGCCTCACCAAAGTTGCGATTACCCGAAGCAATCACGCCACGAAGCAACGCCCGGTTGTGCTCGTCGTTTAAAAAGCGAATTACCTGTCGTGGCACCGCGCCAGCCGTACCGCCGCCGCCGTAAGAGGGCACGATCAGGATGTAAGGCTCGTCTACCTGAATCCGCTCCCGCTCATTGAGCGGGATGCGCACCGCGGGCAGCCCTAAACGTTCGATAAAACGCTGCGTATTTTCGGAGCTGCTGGAAAAGTAGACGAGCTGGCTCATGCACTGGCCGCGTGTGGCGCTGGATGCAGACGATTGATCATGTCCGGACGGAAACCAGACCAGCTAAGATCGCCTGCAATTACTACCGGCAACTGACGAAAGCCCTGAGCACGCAACGCTTCCGCCGCTTCAGGAACGCGATCGACATTAATCATTTCAAAATCAAAGCCCCGGTTTTCCATCGCCCGTTTGGTGGCGTGGCACTGAACGCAATCGTTACGAGTGTAAATAGTAATGCGCATGATTCGTATTTCCGTTTAAAATGAAGATACGGCGCGATGATACGCGTCGGGTTGTCTCTCTGTTGATACAGAGATACTATATGTAGTTAAAAAAAGATTCAACCACACAATATATAGCAAATAGTGGTCAGGATTGCCCTGGATATGAGCGTGACGGGGTAGGGGTATTGTTGTTCTATAGCCGGGCGATTACCCGGCATCAAGAAGTTACATGCGCATGGAAACGGCCAGACGGTTAAAACAATTCATCAGCCCGATGGCAAACGTTAAGTCGCTGATCTCTGCTGCGCTGAAATGCTCAAGCAAAGGTTGATAAACCTCGTCTTCCGCATGGGTTCGGGCAATATCGGTTACCGATTCCGCCCATGCCAGCGCCGCCCGCTCGCGATCGTCAAAATGATGGCTTACGCGCCAGCCTGCCAGGGCGTCCAGTTTGTGCTGCGGCACGCCGGATTTGCGTAATGCTTTGCTGTGCATCTCCAGACAAAATGCGCAGCCGTTGATTTGCGAGACGCGCAAATAAATTAACTCCATCAGTGTGGTATCCAGCGCGCTATTTTCCAGTGCCGTTTTGGCCTGCACCAGTGCGTTATACACTGCCGGGCTAAGTTCGTAGTAAGGCTGACGTAATGTAGTCATACAGTTTCTCCTCTTATTAACGCCCGCAATGTAGCACTATAATGGACTGCTAAAGAGAGCCATAAATTACGTAAAAAAGCAGACCATATGCCACGTTATCAGGATATCGCCCGTCAGTTAAAAACGGCTATTGAGCAAGGGGAACTGAAACCTGGCGCAAGGCTACCTTCGAGTCGTACCTGGTCGCAGGAACTGGGTGTCTCTCGATCCACTGTCGAAAATGCGTATGCTGAGCTGGTGGCGCAAGGATGGCTGGTCAGGCGGGGACAGGCTGGCACATTTGTCAGTGAGCAGATACATCCGCAACAATCTGCTGTGGATGTCGTGGCTTTTGCTGGTGAAAGTCAGCAGCCACTGCCATTTCAATTGGGATTACCCGCACTCGATCTCTTTCCGCGAGAGCAGTGGGCGCGGGTGATGGGCCGCCGTCTGCGTACCCAGACGCGCTTTGATTTGGCATTAGGCGATGTCTGCGGTGAGGCGGCGTTGCGCGAGGCAATAGTTGATTACTTACGCGTTTCACGCGGGATTGATTGTCAGCCAGAGCAGGTCTTTATCACTCATGGTTATGCGGCCTCAATGGCTTTAATTCTACACGCGCTGGCGAAACCGGGAAACGGGATGTGGATGGAAGATCCCGGCTTTCCACTGATTCGCCTGATTGTCACTCGCCACGGTGTGGAAATTTTACCTGTGCCGGTTGATGACAACGGGCTGGATGTCACAAGCGGAATACAAAATTATCCTGATGCGCGTTTTGCTCTGATTACTCCGGCACACCAGAGCCCGCTGGGCGTGGCGCTCTCTTTAGCGCGCAGGCACCAGATGCTGGAATGGGCAGAACGTAGTCAGGCATGGATTATTGAAGATGATTACGACAGTGAGTTTCGCTATCACGGTAAGCCGTTACCGGCACTAAAAAGTCTCGACGCACCGCAGCGGGTGATTTATGCCGGAACATTCAGCAAAGCGCTATTTCCTGCATTGCGCTGTGCGTGGCTGGTGGTGCCGGTGGAGCAGATTACGCAATTCCGGCAACAGGCGTCACTGGAGCCATGTGCGGTACCCGTACTGTGGCAGAACACACTGGCAGATTTCATTCGTGAGGGGTATTTCTGGCGGCATCTGAAGAAAATGCGTCAGCACTATGCTCAACGTCGGCAGTGGATTGAGCAGGCGTTGACGCAGCAGGGATTTCAGGTTGTGCCGCAAAAAGGTGGTATCCAGATGGTTATCAGCATGGTGGGCGACGATATTGTCCATGCTCGTAAAGCCAATGCTGCTGGCCTTGCGGTGCAGGCACTTAGCGACTGGCGTATCCGCTCAAATGGGGAAGGAGGATTGCTGCTCTCGTTTACCAATATCGTTAGCGAAAGTATGGCGCAGCAGGTGGCACAACAATTACGCAGTGCCTTAAGTTAAAAACCCCGAAGTCAGGCTTCGGGGCCAGGGACGTGTATTTATTATCATTGTTTCACTACGATTTACGCATGCTTAACAACGCGCCGATAAAAATACCTACCGCAGCAGCTGTTCCCACACTACACCAGGGTCTTTCACGAACAAAAGAGTCTGCGCAGCCAACAGCATCGCGCGCGGCTTGCTGGACGCGAGTTCGACCATGCATCCGCGCCCTGGTTTCTTTCAGTAAAGCCTGAGCTTTACTGCGTGCGGCTTCGGCTTCCCCTTTGGCGTCGCTGCCCCAGGACTTCAATACAGATTCCAGGCTGTCAGCTAATTGATTGACATCATTCTGAATATCCTGCACGCCATCATCGACGTCGTTACGGTTCGGTCTGTTAAACATATGATCTCCCATCAGGATTCAATGTAATTTTCAGTGTAGACCATAATTTTCTTAACAGAGATTCATCGTGGCTTTATGGACTTTTCTGAAAGCGTTGTGAATGCTCAATCAGGTAAGGTAGGGCCGCGGTAGATAATAACGAGGATAGAATATGTATTTACGACCAGACGAGGTGGCGCGCGTACTTGAGAAAGTCGGTTTTACCGTCGATGTGGTAACCCAGAAAGCTTATGGTTATCGCCGCGGGGAAAATTATGTCTATGTTAATCGCGAAGCGCGAATGGGACGTACCGCACTGGTAATTCATCCCACGTTAAAAGAACGTAGTTCGACACTGGCAGAACCGGCTTCCGATATTAAAACTTGCGATCATTACCAGCGGTTCCCGCTCTATTTAGCGGGTGAGCGTCACGAGCATTACGGCATTCCACACGGTTTCAGCTCGCGTGTTGCGCTTGAACGTTATTTACATGGATTGTTTGGCGAAGCCAATTAAAGACGCGACTGGCATTGCCAGTCGCGACAAAGAAGGATCAGGCTTTTACCTGCTGGTAATTGCTGACTTTGAACAGGCGGCGGCAGTAATCAAGGAAGTAGCCATAGACCGCACCCATCAACATCGAAACGACGATGTTTGAACTGACCGCTGCCATAATCTGGTGCCAACCCGCGCCCACGACGAGTAAGATTGCCATATATACCGGTGACTGGAACGTCACATAAGCCAGAATATCCGCAAGATTTTTTACCCAGCCCGACGAGCCAACTTTGCGTGCCATTCGCATAAATAGATCGCGGTACATACCGTATGGCCATGCAATTAAGATGTTCACCGGAATCGCTACCAGTCTGGAATAAAGGGACTGTTCGAAGCTCATTCCGGAGAGAAATACTTCGATAAACATGTTCACGACAGAACAGTAAACAACCATCGCGAACGTATCTGCTACTGCATGACGCAAGCGTGACTGCGGTGAGAACATGCCCATGCTCCTTAATAAACGCGAAATCGGATGAATGTGAATGCAGTGGTTTAAATTACCGTTTGCACTTTCGCATAGCGTATATCGCTGGCTATGACTTATCAATTAGTGAAAAATTTTTATTTCCTTGGTTTTTGTAGATAAAATATTCCGTAGTGGCGCATTTTTTGTACATTCTGGATTTTTTTATGTCTTAAAAGATAATATTATTTTAAATCATTATGTTATGACGTAGTTCTGATATTTTTTAGCAAAGTGTACAAGGTGTGTTTACGCAGCAAAGCGTAGAGAATTCGGCTTAGGGGCGCGCCTGGCCTCATTCAGCATCTTTTATGTTGTAAAGCCTGTAATGGCAGCACAAAGTTTCAAGTTGACATGACTAATATGTATTCTTTTTATGTGCATATTTATGCTGGTTGTGTGTTCCGTTATCGGCCGGGAGGTTGTATCGTACGCCGGAACACTCACCAGTAGCTGTAATAAGTAAGTTAAATGGCTGCTATATAATTTGCATATAAGCATTAATGTGTCAGCAAATAACGCACGAAATAATATCCCTTCGCGATTGTAAATATATTAAATTTTGTGGAAATATAATAAGTGATCGCTTACACTACGCGGCGAAATACTTTTTGTTTTGGCGTTAAAAGGTTTTCTTTATTATGTCTGTAATGTTACAAAGCTTAAATAACATCCGCACCCTTCGTGCAATGGCTCGCGAATTCTCCATTGACGTTCTTGAAGAAATGCTCGAAAAATTCAGGGTTGTCACTAAAGAAAGACGTGAAGAAGAAGAACAGCAGCAGCGTGAACTGGCAGAACGCCAGGAAAAAATTAGCACCTGGCTGGAGCTGATGAAAGCTGATGGTATTAACCCGGAAGAGTTATTGGCTAACGGCACCGCTGCTCCGCGTGCAGGTAAAAAGCGTGAACCGCGTCCAGCAAAATATAAATTCACCGACTTCAATGGTGAAACCAAAACCTGGACCGGTCAGGGCCGTACGCCGAAGCCAATTGCTCAGGCGCTGGCAGAAGGTAAATCTCTCGACGATTTCCTGATCTAATCCCTGGCGCCGGATGCCGCCTCTATGGCGCATCCGGCGTTGCTTCTCAAGTTCGCTGATTCCACGGCATCTTATCTAATAGCCTTGCCATCCCGCAAAAACCGCTGATTCCTGCAAACATTAATCCTGCGCCGACAAATCCACTTAATAAGAAGAAGCTGCTATTAATGGCATAACCCAGTACGACGCCGATTAATATTAAGCCGCCAGCGGCGATCTGTACCTGACGCATTAATGGCAACGGTTGAGATTTATTTTCTGCTACCGGCAATCCCGCTTTTTTCCAGCCATCGATCCCATCTTCCAGTAAAAAGACCTCTGCGGGGGCGGCAATCGCTGCTAATTTATCGGCGTTATTGCTGGTGCGTTTACCCGCCTGACAGTGGAATATAATTTGTTCGCTACGTAATTTATCTGGAAGACCGGACTGTTCTATCACGGATAATGGTGCCAGAGAGGCTGCTGGAATATGTTCACGAAGATATTCGTCGGCATCACGAATATCGATTAACTTTGCACCACGCGCGATTAATTCTTGCGCGTCATGCGGTGAAATTGTTATCAAAGCCATCGTCACTCCTTACGGACAATAGATATTTTTCAGGGTGGCGATAATGGCATTTACCGCCTCATTTTTAATGGAATAAAGAATGCGTTGGGCGTCCCGCTGGCTGTCAATAAGTCCCTCGTCACGCATGCGAGCCAGATGCTGTGACGTGGCGGAGGCGCTAAGTCCGGTAATGCGAGCCAGTTCTCCGGCGCTGGTCCCTGGTGATCCGCAAAGCATGCACAGAATCAACAACCGTTTGGGGTGGCTCATTGCTTTCAGTAAGGCCGCAGCCTGTTCGGCGCTGGCCTGTAGTTGGGCGAGCTCAGTCATAGTTATTTTAGTGTTTTCTAAATTAAGTAAATTCTAAACTAAAAGTTCAACGTATACCAGCGTCAGCAGCGTAAATGAGGGTAAACGCGTAGGCTGAAACTGGCAGGTTCCGCTAAAATTATTTCGTTTAGGAGATAAAATCTCTTTTTAAACAATGGTTAATTTTCTTATAGGGAGTACATATGGGGTTCTGGAGAATCGTCATCACCATCATTTTGCCGCCGCTCGGCGTGCTGCTGGGCAAAGGATTTGGTTGGGCGTTCATCATTAATATCTTGTTGACGCTGCTTGGGTATATCCCTGGTTTAATTCACGCTTTCTGGGTGCAAACCCGCGATTAACTCTGTGCTTACTCCGCGGCGTTAGTACGCCGCGTTCCTCTGCTACACTTTCTGAGTGTTTCCGTTAACGAACGAGGTAACTATGGGTCTGTTCAATTTTGTGAAAGATGCCGGAGAAAAGCTCTGGGATACAGTTACTGGTCAGCATGATAAAGACGATCAGGCGAAGAAGGTGCAGGAGCATCTGAACAAAACCGGCATTCCAGATGCCGATAAAGTAAATATCCAAATTACCGATGGCAAAGCGACGGTGACTGGTGATGGTTTGAGCCAGGAAGCGAAGGAAAAAATCCTTGTTGCGGTGGGGAATATTTCTGGTATCGCCAGCGTCGACGATCAGGTAAAAACTGCGACACCAGCCACTGCCAGCCAGTTTTATACCGTTAAGTCTGGCGACACTCTTAGCGCCATTTCCAAACAGGTCTACGGTAACGCCAATCTGTACAATAAAATCTTCGAAGCGAATAAACCGATGCTGAAAAGCCCGGATAAAATTTATCCGGGACAAGTGTTGCGTATTCCAGAGTAATAGCGGTTAGTCCGCCATCGCCTGCTGGATAATGGGAATCGGCGTCAGCAAATGCTGGCGCATTAACTCACTGGCGCGCGCGGCATCCCGCGCCAGCACAGCTTCGGTTAAAATTTGATGTTGGTTGTGTTTATCTTCCAGCATTTCCACGGAAAGCACCGTTCGCCGCAACCAGATGAAGCGATAGCGCGCCGCCAGATCAAACAACCGTTCACGCATTTGCAGCAAATAGTGAGAACCACAGCCTGTCACAATTGCAGTATGAAACGCCTGATGACGCAGATCCCACTCATCAAGCATTTTCTCACTGGCGTCACAGGCCTCAAGCTTACTGAGCAGATGTGCCTTCGCAAGAACGTCAGCCTCCCACTCATCGCCACCGCGGGCAATCGCCAGACTCACCAGCATTGCTTCCATATTGGCGCGGGCATCGAAAATATCGAGCAACTCCTGCTCTGACATAGACGCCACCCGATACCCTTTTTGATTCACCACCGTGACCAGTCGTTCTGCCACCAGTTGCGAAAGCGCTTCCCGCAACGGCCCAACGCCAAGTGCATAACGCGATGTCAGCAAACTCATCCGTAATTTTTCATCCGGCTGAAAATTGCCGCGAATAATATCGTTCTTCAGCCAGCGATAGCCATCCAGAGAGGTAATGGTCATGGTGTGACTCCTGATCATTATCAGCGCGTATTATGAATGGGCGTTTTTTGCCACATTATTAGCTTTTTCCAGCGAGCCATAATTGGCACGGTACAGATAATCCCTATCGCTAATAAGCCGGTGGAGATCACTTCTAACTGTTGAGCCGGACGGAATAGCATCACCACCAACACAAAAGTAATAAAGCCAATCACCAGCCAGGTGAGCCACGGATAAAGCCACATGCGCAGGCGAATATCGCCGCCTTCCGCCAGCAGGATTTTACGCATCCGTAATTGCGAAACGGCAATGACTAAATAAACCAGCAAGGCGATAGCGCCGGAGCTGTCGATCAGGAATTTAAACACTTTCGCAGGCGCGTAATAGTTCACCACCACCGTTAAAAACGCTGCGCCGGTGGAGAGTAATACTGCCACGTACGGGGTTTTACTGCGGTTGATTTTACCCATTAACGCGGGCGCATCCCCGCGACGGCTTAAGGAGTAGAGCATCCTTGACGCAGTATACAGCGCCGAGTTCAGGCAACTGGTTACCGACAGCAAAATAACGCAATCCATAATGAATTTGGCGTGCGGAATATTCAGCAACTCCAGCACGGAACGGTAGGAACCCACGGTTTTCAGTCCTGGCATATTCCACGGAATGAGAGCCACGACGACAAAAATAGAACACAAATAGAAAATAGAGATACGCCAGATAACCGAGTTGGTGGCGCGAACAATATGTTTATCCGGCGTGTCGGATTCTGCGGCGGCGATGGTGACAATTTCCGCGCCCATAAACGAGAACATGGTGATCAGCATCGCGCTTAATACCGCCCCGAAGCCGTTGGGCATAAAGCCGCCGCTATCCCATAATCTTGAAATACCGCTCACTTCTGCATATGGGTAAAAACCGCTAATCGCCACTGCGCCGAGGAAAATAAATGCCAGGATGGCAATCACTTTGCATATCGCCAACCAGAACTCAAATTCGCCGTAGTTTTTAACGCTTAATAAATTACTGCCGGTTAAGGCGAGGGTAATGACGAGGGAAAATAACCAGATGGGAATGCCGGGAACCCACGAGTGCAGGATCATGGCGGCGATGTTGGCTTCCAGAGGGATAACCAGTACCCAAAACCACCAGTACAGCCAGCCGATGGTATAGCCCGCCCAGCGGCCAATAGCTTTATCGGCATAGGTGGAAAAGGAGCCGGTGTCGGGCGTGGCTACTGCCATTTCCGCCAGCATCCGCATAATCATAACCACCAGTAGCCCGGCGAACAGATAGGCCAGTAATACCGCCGGGCCCGCTTCGGCGATGGCGACGCTGGAACCGACAAACAGACTTGCGCCGATAACACCGGCAATAGACAACATGGTGACGTGGCGTGATTTCAGCCCGCCGCCTAACTCATGTGGTTGCGATGATTGCCCCATCCTGAATCCTCTCGAAAGTGTGTCACTTGGGAGAGCGCCCCGACATTTCCCGCGTCGGGTCACGCGTTTAATTGTTATTGATTCTTTTTGCCGGAGAGCGGCTCCGCCTTATCCGGCCGACATAGATTTGTTCCTGTTCACGTACAGATTGTCGGATGCGGCGTAAACGCCTTATCCGACCTGGATTCTCGTAGGCCGGACAAGACGCAAAGCGTCGCTTCCGGCATGGTGTGCCGATTGTCGGATGCGGCGCAAACGCCTTATCCGACCAGGATCCCCGTAGGCCGGACAAGACGCGTAAGCGTCGCCTCCGGCATGGTGCGGTGCTACTGCTTTGCCTCATCAAAACACTGGCTGATGATCTCCAGACCCTGACGGATCTGTGCGTCTTCAATGGTGAGCGGTACCAGGATGCGCAGCACGTTGTAATACGGGCCACAGGAGAGAAGAATCAGGCCCTTATCGCGCGCGCGTGCCACGATCTCGGCAGTGAGTTTGGCGTCCGGTTTGCTGTGATCGCCATCTTCAAACAGCTCGATGGCGATCATCGCCCCCAGCCCGCGTACGTCGCCGATCTCCGGGTGTTTTTCGGCGATCGCCAATAACCCTTCTTTCAGCTTTTGCCCCAGGTCGTTGGCTTTTTGCAGCAGATTTTCCTGCTCGAACACCTTCAACACTTCCAGCGCCGCCACGCAGGCAATCGGGTTACCCGCATAGGTGCCGCCCAGGCCGCCCGGTGCGACAGCATCCATCACTTCCGCGCGCCCGGTGACGCCCGCCAGCGGGAAGCCGCCCGCGATCGATTTCGCAAAGGTGGTGAGATCCGGCGCCACGCCCATCTGCTCCATCGCAAACAGCGTGCCGGTACGCCCCGCGCCGGACTGCACTTCATCGGCAATCAGCATGATCCCGTGTTCGTCACACAGCGCGCGTAAACGCTGCATAAAGGCTGGCGTTGCGGCGTAGAAACCGCCTTCGCCCTGAACCGGCTCAATCACGATGGTGGCGATATCTTCCGGCGCCGCATCATTTTTGAAGATTCGGTGGATACTGGCGATAGCGTCATCTTCACTGATGCCATGCAGCGGGCAAGGATAAAGCGCGCGATAAACATGGCCCGGCATCAGCCCCATGCCCGCAGAGTACGGATTTACCTTGCCGGTCAGCGCCAAAGTGTAATGCGTGCGCCCGTGATACGCGCCGCTAAAGGCGATAGTACCGCTACGTTTGGTGGCGGCGCGGGCGATTTTCACCGCGTTCTCTACCGCTTCTGAACCCGTGGTGACCAGCAGCGTTTTTTTGGCAAAATCGCCCGGCACCTTCTGATTCATAATCTCGCACAGCTCCAGATATGGCTCGTAAGCCAGCACCTGGAAGCAGGTGTGCGACAGTTTTTTCAACTGCGCTTCCACCGCCGCAACCACTTTCGGATGCAGGTGCCCGGTATTGAGCACCGCAATCCCGCCCGCGAAATCAAGATACTCACGGCCTTCAACGTCCCACACCCGGCAGTTTTCCGCGCGGTCAGCGAAAATCGGGTGAATTTGCCCAACGCCACGGGGAATCGCCTGACTGCGGCGCTGCATTAACTCTTTATTGCTGCTCATTCGCGTTCTCCAGTTAAAGACCGATGCACATATATTTGATTTCTAAGTAATCTTCGATGCCATACTTCGAACCTTCACGACCCAGACCCGAGGCTTTGATACCGCCGAACGGGGCCACTTCATTGGAAATAATGCCGGTATTGATGCCAACGATGCCGTACTCCAGCGCCTCGCCCACGCGGAAGACGCGGCCTAAATCACGGGCATAGAAATAGGCGGCAAGGCCGAATTCGGTGTCATTGGCTTGCGCAATCACATCGGCTTCATCTTTAAAGCGGAACAGCGGGGCGAGAGGGCCGAACGTCTCTTCTTTCGACACTTTGGCGTTAGCCGGAACGTCCACCAGAATGGTTGGCTGGAAGAAGTTGCCGCCGCGTTCGTGCGCTTTACCACCGCAAACCACGCGCGCGCCTTTCTCCAGCGCATCGGCAATATGTTCTTCCACTTTTGCTACCGCTTTTTCATCGATCAGC
Source organism: Escherichia sp. E4702 (assembly GCF_963883545.1). Taxonomy (NCBI): domain Bacteria; kingdom Pseudomonadati; phylum Pseudomonadota; class Gammaproteobacteria; order Enterobacterales; family Enterobacteriaceae; genus Escherichia; species Escherichia sp. E4702. Next base: position 18,219 of record NZ_CAWORF010000006.1, read on the forward strand.
GGCCCGATGGTAACGCCTTTATCCAGCCCGTCGCCGATGTGCAGTTTGCTCACCGCCTGCTGCAATTTTTCGGCAAAGCGGTCATACACGCCGTCCTGCACGTATAAACGGTTGGCGCAAACGCAGGTTTGCCCGGCGTTGCGGAATTTCGAGGCCAGCGCGCCTTCCACGGCTTTGTCGAGATCGGCATCGTCAAAGACGATAAACGGCGCGTTGCCGCCGAGCTCCAGCGACACTTTTTTGATGTCTTTCGCGCACTGTTCCATTAACTGGCGGCCAATTTCGGTCGAGCCGGTAAACGAAAGCTTGCGCACCAGCGGGTTGCTGGTCAGTTCGTTACCGACCGCGCCCGCCGAACCGGTGACCACGTTAAACACCCCAGCCGGAACGCCCGCGCGGATCGCCAGCTCCGCCAGCGCCAGCGCAGAGAACGGCGTCTGACTGGCGGGTTTCAGCACCATGGTGCAGCCTGCCGCCAGCGCCGGGCCAGCTTTACGGGTAATCATCGCCGCCGGGAAGTTCCACGGCGTGATAGCGGCGGTAACGCCAATCGGCTGCTTGATAACAATCAGGCGTTTATCGGCCTGATGACCGGGAATGGTGTCGCCATAAATACGCTTGCCTTCTTCGGCAAACCACTCAATAAAGGAAGCGGCGTAGCTGATTTCGCCTTTCGCTTCAGCCAGCGGTTTACCCTGTTCGAGGGTCATCAGGCGCGCTAAATCGTCCTGATGCTCCATCATCAAATTGAACCAGTTACGCAGAATATTGGCGCGTTCTTTGGCGGTGAGCGCACGCCAGGCGGGCAGGGCGCGGTTGGCGGCGTCGATAGCTGCGCGGGTTTCATCAGCGCCCATTTTCGGCACGCTACCCAGCTTGTCGCCGTTCGCCGGATTGGTAACGTCGATGACCTCGCCATTGTTGGCGTCCAGCCATTCCCCGTTAATCAACGCCTGCTGGCGGAATAAGTTACTGTCGTTAAGTTTCATTGTTACTTCCTGTTTTCAAAGGTTATTGATTAAATGCGGCGTGTAAGGCATCCACACTACGTGCCGCTCGCAGCGTGCGTCCGGGGTTACTCTGGCTTGCCAATAGCGTTTGTACCTTGCTGACAATATGCGCACCAATAGGAATTGCTGATGTCGCTGCCGGGGAGGGCGCATTGCAGGTGTGGATCGTGCGCGGGGTGGTGACAAACAGAAAATCGTCAATCAGCTTGCCGTCCGGCGATACCGCCTGAGCCCGCACACCGGCAGGCCAGGGCTGGAGATCGCTTAACGAAAGCCGGGGACAATACTTTTGCACCAGCCGCAGATAGCCGCTTTTGCACAGCGAGTTTTTCATCTCGCCCAGTCCTGAGCGTAGATGGTTTTGCAGCACCCGGCGAATCCCCGACGAGCTCAAAATCTCCAGCGTGTCGCTAAATGAGAAGTCGCGCTTGCGATAGCCTTCGCGTTTGAACGCCAGCACCGCGTTTGGCCCGACGGTGACGCTGCCGTCGATCATGCGGGTGAGATGCACGCCCAAAAACGGCATTGCCGGATCGGGAATGGGGTAAATCAGGTGGTTAACAATGTGGTTATGCTCCGGCGCAAGGCGGAAATACTCGCCGCGGAACGGGCAGATAATAAAGCCAGGTTCGAGGCCGAGCATTTTCACCAGCCGGTCAGCCATCAGCCCGGAACAGCTAATCAGCGTCGATGCTTCATATTCGCCGCCCTGGCGGGTATGTATCACCACGCCGTTTTTATGCTCATTAAGGCCACTGACTTCGGCGTTATAGATAATCTCACCGCCTCTGGCCTGGAAGATTTTTGCCATCGCCGCCGTCACTTCGCGATAGCTGACAATGCCGCTGGACGGCACAAAAATACCGCCGAGCCCGGTGATATTCGGTTCGCGCTCGCGCAGTTCGTCGGCGTTTAGCCATTCGCGCTCGATACCGTTCGCCGCTGTGCGTTCCCATAAGGCGCGCATCCGTTCCATTTCGAGATCGGACGTGGCAACCAGCATCTTGCCGCAGTTGTCGTAGCGAATGCCGTTTTGATCGCAAAAGGCTTTGGTGGCGCGGTTTCCCGCCAGGCAAAACTGCGCCTTCAGGCTACCGGGCGTGTAATAAACCCCGGCATGGATCACGCCGCTGTTGTGGCCCGTCTGATGACAGGCCGGGCCGGACTCTTTTTCCAGCAACGCAATGCGGGCATCCGGATAGACATCAATCAGTTGCATGGCGGTCGACATGCCGATGATGCCGCCGCCAATAATCACAAAATCATACATCCGCTCAATTCCTTTGCGCTTACTGATGCGTCTGGTAGTGGTGAGTGGCGTAAGCGAAATAGCCGCGCTGGCGCATCAGTTCACGACGCAGATCCGGATGCGCGGTAAAGCGGTCGCGACCGTGCAGCCAGAACAGGTTGTTAATCAACAGGAATTTGCCAACGGGAACGGGCACAGAAAGAATGCCTTTGCTGGTTTCAATGGCATCGGAAAGCTCGCTCAACCACACGCCTTCTTCGAAGTCTTTCGGCTGGACGAACTGGTCGATATAGCGCATCACCGGGCGACCCTGCTGATCAACGTCGAACACCGGATGGAAAACATCTTTGCTGACGTTTTTGCTCGGCGGCGCGGCAAAGCGCATCGGACGGCGCGCCAGCGGGTGGCGGAAAAAGTGGTCCAGATGTTCCCAGTCATCGAGATGCAGCAGCAGCGAATTTCCGCCCTGCATGTTCTGCTCGTCGATTTTCATCATCAGTACGTAATCAGTGATTTCTTCGACGTAGGTGCCGTCGTTGTGCAGCTCCATTACGCGGTGCGGCTGGCGCAGATAGCTGTCTGAGTTATCAACATTTTTCACGACAAAACGCGCATAATACTGACCGCTCATGGCATCGAAATTGGAACGTCCAATCAGATGCGCCACCGACGTTGCCAGCTTCACCATCTCATCTGCCTGCGCGACATCATCGACACCCACCGCATTGATCAACAACGCACCTTCATCGCGGTTTAGCAACGTCTTCAACAGCAACGGTTGCAGCTGGTTCGCACAGAGATCGTCAAGAATTTTACCCACCCGAAAACGCAGAAACGATTTGTACTCCAGCGCCTGCACGGGCCACTCGGCAACCTGCTCGAGGAACTGTTTGGTCGTCTGTTCGGTGAAGGTGAGTTCCAGCAGACGCGGGGATTGCGCCGACGGGGTGAGGGTGAATCCGCTATAGTCCTGGCCTGAATCGACAGCGTTGTTTTGTACGGCGGTCAGTGCATTCATCAGAAGCGATCCTCTTATGAGATGTAGGGTGACATGGCGATGCTCATTTCGTAGTCATAATCTAAAAATATCTACATTTCTGAAAAATGCGCACAAAAGTTACATATTGTTTTCTTATTGTGATCAAAAACAACAAATTAATAACAAAAAATGTAAGGGATAAGAATTGGGCTGAATATAAATATATAATTAAAACAATATATTAATTTCGGTTTTATCCAGTTTTCGACCTGATGGCATTTGTTTGCTCATTTGTTGAAATGCTATTTAAACTGCTTTTTCAGAGTTCGGAGTTACTTCAACTTACTGAGTTCCGTATCGACTAATGTGAGCAAGAACACTCCCATTCAACCGATGTTATTTGATGACATCGATAACAATCTTAATGAACAAACAGATTCCGGGAAGACTGGCTATGGAGGCTAATTTTTCTATTTCTGGCAACGGGTTAATGACAGTTACCATTTTTCGAGAAGCTGATACTGACCTGAGGGATGCTGTATATGTCTGGACTGTAATTGAATGGGGTTTACACACGATGGAATCTGGATGACTAGTCCTGATATAAGTTGACACTTTTCTGTCTGTAAAACGCCTGATGAACGTCATCGGGCGTTTTGTATTTCAGAGCCAGGTGTGGCCGCTCATGGTTATAAGTTGCTACGGATTCTTTGACCATTTCCCGGGCCTGCGCCAGGTCTGCAGGACGCGAGAGTAAAAACTCATTTTTCAGGATACCGTTTATTCGCTCAGCCAGTGCGTTCTGGTAGCAGTCATAACCATCAGTCATTGAACAGGTTATTCCGTTTCTTTCATGAACTGACTGATAAAGAGCTGAACAGTATTGCAGCCCTCTGTCAGAATGATGCACCAGGGGACTCGTCGTTTTTCTCAGCTTCAGCGCCTGTCTGAACGCTTTTACCACATTTTCTGTCTGCAGGTTTTCCCCAACATGGTAGCCCATAATTTTTCTGGAGCAGGCATCGGTGACCAGACTCAGACAGGCCGTGCCATTGCGCAGTGGAAGGTAAGTAATATCGGCGACCCAGACCTGTTCTGGTTCAAGAGCGGTAACCTGTTCAGGGCCTGGTTTGAGCAGGTTTGGATGTCGGTAGAAGCGATGATGACTGTTGGTCGTTTTGTGATATGCCCGTTTTACTGGCACCAGGAGTCGGTATTCATCGAGCAGGTTAAACAGGCTGTCTCGCCCGATATTCAGTCTTTTATCGGCCTGAGTGTTCAGCAGATAGTGCAGCTTACGCGCACCGATTCGAGGCTGACGACATCTGACACGGGCAACAAAATCAAGAACCTGAGCATGATGTTCCTGCCGTTTTCTGCGCCTTGCGTTGTCCTGATACCATGCCTGTCTGCTGTGTCCCAGGAACAGACAGGCACGCGTAACAGTTATTTTGGGGACCGGACTTTGCGCGAGGACTTGCCGGGCCGCTTTTTTACGATACTCACCCCGTAATCATTTTTCAGGACATTGATAACTGATTCAAAAAACTCAGCTTTCTGGTTCGCCAGCTCAAGCTGCGTTTCAAGTTCCCTGATTCTTTGCTCGGGTGTGAGCGGGATAGTTGTCTGAGTCACAGGCAGTTTCCTCTTCACCAGGTCAGGAAGTCCAGGACTCCAGTCAAGCCGGCCATATTTACGTAACCAGACAAGAACGGTGGAGCGCCCCTGAATGCCATACCGCTGCTGGGCCTGTTTATAGGTCATCTCGCCTTTTTCAACCTGCTCAACAACAGCTATTTTAAAAGATAGAGGATAATCACGTTGGGTGCGTTTGAGCTCAGTCATCATCACGTTCTCCAGATTTAAGTCAGGAACGTGTCAACGCTATTCAGGACGGGTCAGGACCAATAAAAAAGCCCGCATCAGCGGGCTTTAATGTCACAGGGAGTCGCGACTCCGTTGCGTATCCTTTTTTGTCTCCTCACCGTCTGGTCGGTGTCCTGATGAGACTTCTAACTTCCTGTTTTTGTTGTGATAACACCATCCAATCATGATTGGTGGAGCTGGCGGGAGTTGAACCCGCGTCCGAAATTCCTACATACCATTTTTACACTAACGAAATCATATTTTATCATTTTAAATCATGATGTTAGTGTTAATCTGTATTTGCTTGTTTTACTTGTTTTTAGTGTTCCGCCGCCAAAATGCCGCCATTTATTAGCGATGCCAGTTGAGGTTATGAAGTGGGTTTTTGGTAACGGCATCTTCCAGATGATCCGGTGCAAAATGGGCATAAATCATGGTCATTTTAATATCAGCGTGTCCTAAAATATCCCTCAATACCAAAATGTTTCCGCCGTTCATCATAAAGTGGCTGGCGAAAGTGTGGCGCAGAACGTGGGTACATTGACCTTCAGGTAGTTCAATTCCAGCTCGTTTTACCGCACGCTCAAAAGCCTTTCGGCATGGTGTGAATAACTTTCCTCTATTTTTGGGTAATTCTTCATACAGTTCCTGAGAAATAGGAACTGTTCGGTTTTTCTTTCCTTTTGTTTTGGTATAGGTAATTCGATACTTTGATATCTGGTTACCTTGCAGGTTTTCGGCTTCGCTCCATCTTGCCCCGGTTGCCAGGCAAATCTTGGCAATCATTAGCAGACTGGGACTTTGAGATTCAGCACATGCGTCAAGCAGGCGTTTGATTTCATCAGCAGCAAGGAACGCCAGTTCACCCTCTGCAATTTTGAACGTTGGCAGACCGGCGAGGGGGTTGGGTGCAGACCAATGTCCCAGCTTTTTCAATGTGCCAAAAACTGAGGATAGGTTACGTTGTTCAAGGTTCACCGTTCTGGGCTTAACTGGTGACATGAGCACGCCATCTTCGTTTTTGACCTCACCTTTTAATCTGGCTTCCCGGTACTTTGTGAAATCACCTGCTGTCAATTCAGAAGCGATGGGATCACCAAGCCCATTACAAATGATTTTTAACTTAGCCATTAATCGCTTAGGGTCAGCGAGTGTCTGACCGTACAGGGAATACCATTGCTCAATCACTTCTGACAGTTGTCGTCGATCTTCCTTTTCTCCCAGCCAAGGTTTCTTGTTTACCTCGTCCATGGTGAAATTCTCAAACGCAATGGCTTCGCCTTTCGTCGCAAATTGTTTGCGTACGCGTTTGCCATCTCGCCCGTTTGGGTAGCATTCACATAACCACTTTCCGTTCGGCTGTTTTCTGATCGTCATGATTAGATACTCTTAATCACTTTTACCACACGCCCTACAACGTCTACGTCATCAACTGCACATTCAAAGGTTGTTTCTTCCTGATGAACAACAAGTTTATTTCCGGGAATTCGAGCTACTTTTACGATGCTTTTCACTCCATCAATATCAACAAGCCAGGAGCCATTACTGATCTGTTTTACAGATACATCAACAATAAAACTTTCTGTTGTCGTTTGTATGAATAGATAGTTTGACGAGTCGCCCTCAACCAATCTGCTATCTAATAAAATTTCGTCATATGATTGAAGTTCACCATTTCTTAACTCTGTGTATTTGATACTGGGAGCTACGATTTTAGAAAGTGGTCTAATTGTGACGTCATTATCATTTTTGAGAATGTTTGCGTCACCGTTATCTGCATACATATCACCCTGTCCGGTTGCCAACCAAAGAAGCGAGATCCCGGTTTCTAGAGCACATTGAATTACCCATTCTGCTGGGAAACTATCTCTTAAGTATCTGTTTGCCATGGTGCTTTTTGATACTTTTAAGTGTTCGCAGAGCTGTTGGCGTGAGCTGAAATTGTAGGCTTTTATCAGCCTGTTGATGGCATCACGACCCCCACTATCATTTCCACCCTTGATTAGACTCATAATCAAACTCCTTGACGTATATAAAATGCGATCTTAATATCCATTCATGGTTTGAAAAGCAAAACCAAACCACATAAAACGAGATGAGACGATTACAAACTAAGAGATACTGCACTATGAGCAACGACATTTCAATTCGTGTACCAAAAGTGATGGCGACACCAGCAGAGTTCGCGGAATGGGAAGGCTACTCTCGCGGTTCGGTATATCAAATGATTCATAATGGAAAGCTCGCTAAATTCATGGAAAAAAAGGAAAAAGTAAAAGACAGAGTATGTATACGTTACCTTGAGTACAAAAAGGAACAAGTCAGGAAAAATATGGGCCAATCCAATTTCAACTTTAATGTCATCGTTGGTGACTAAGTTCAATTATGAGAACTTTCTAAGGGGGCAGCATGTTTGATTACAAGATTTCCAAACATCCGCATTTTGATGAAGCCTGTAGAGCTTTTGCATTACGTCACAATATGGCGAAGCTGGCAGAACGTGCAGAAATGAATGTTCAGACACTGCGAAACAAACTCAACCCAGAACAACCGCATCAGCTTACTGCACCAGAAATTTGGCTGCTTACTGATCTGACAGAAGACTCAACACTGGTAGATGGTTTTCTGGCACAGATTCATTGTCTGCCATGTGTACCGATTAATGAGGTAGCAAAAGAGAAACTGCCACATTACGTCATGAGTGCAACCGCAGAGATCGGGCGTGTTGCTGCAGGTGCTGTTTCTGGCGATGTAAAAACCAGTGCAGGCCGTCGTGATGCGATCAGCAGCATTAACTCTGTTACACGACTGATGGCGCTGGCTGCTGTTTCATTGCAGGCCCGTTTACAGGCTAATCCTGCGATGGCGAGTGCAGTTGATACCGTGACTGGCCTCGGTGCTTCATTCGGTTTGCTGTGAGGTGCTTATGCTGACGAAAGAACCATCATTTGCATCGCTGCTGGTAAAACAGAGCCCGGCAATGCACTACGGTCACGGCTGGATCATGGGGGAGGATGGTAAACGCTGGCATCCGTGCCGTTCACAAGATGAATTGCTGGCAGAACTATCTACGAAAAAACGGGGGAACAAATGGCTATTGAAGGCGCTGCGGCGACTGTTCCATTAAGCCCCGGTGAACGCCTGAATGGACTTAACCACATTGCGGAGTTAAGGGCGAAAGTATTTGGCCTGAATATTGAGTCAGAGCTTGAGCGGTTTATTAAAGATATGCGTGATCCACGGGATATCAATAACGAACAAAATAAACGAGCACTGGCAGCCATATTCTTTATGGCAAAAATTCCGGCTGAACGTCATAGCATCAGCATCAATGAGCTGACCACTGACGAAAAGCGGGAGTTGATTAAAGCAATGAATCATTTTCGTGCAGTGGTGAGCTTATTTCCCAGACGGCTAACCATGCCGAATTAACCAACTAATGAAATTAATGGCGTAAACCCGCCGGGCATCCCTTTATCTAAATTCAGGAGAATTGATTATGCGTAATATTGAAATCCTCACGACTAAAACCGGACCGGATGATGCAGGGCTTAATATTTTACTGACAGAGGCTCGTCTGGAAGAACGCCGGGCAAGGGCTGAAGCAATGGCAGCTCGCCTTGATAGCCTGGCGTGTCATATCTCATCCCGTCAGCTAAACCACGTGGAAGCGGCAGAACTGCTGCGTGTGACTGCTGAAGCAATCCAGAACGAAGCGCAGGAGATCCACTAATGGCTGATGCAATGGATCTCGTACAGCAGCGCGTTGAAGAAGAACGCCAGCGCCATATCCGTGCTGCCCGTGCCAAAACACCGGGCGTGTCTCGCGTGCTTTGCATTGAGTGTGAAGCGCCAATTCCGCCAGCACGCCGCCGTGCCATTCCGGGTGTGCAGCTTTGCATTACCTGCCAGGAAATTGCAGAGCTGAAAGGCAAACATTACAACGGAGGTGCTGTATGACAAGGGCAGTACGTATCCATCAATTAAAAATTGCACCTAAGTATTTCAACGCTGTGGTTGCAGGTCAAAAGACGGCTGAACTTCGTAAAGACGATCGTGGCTATAAAGTTGGTGATGTTCTTTCTCTTTGCGAATGGAAGCATGGCGTATTTACGGGTAGAGAATGGGCTGCTGTTATCACTCATATACTTCCGGTTAATGACGTCATGGTAGTTTCAGAACAATGGGTGATGCTATCAATTCGTCCATTAACCCCATTGGAAGCTTTAGGATATGTTATTGCAGGAGGTGCTGTATGAGCACCATCCTGAAATGGGCGGGAAATAAAACCGCCATTATGTCCGAACTGAAAAAACATCTTCCTGCTGGCCCGCGACTGGTTGAACCTTTCGCGGGTTCCTGTGCTGTGATGATGGAGACGGATTACCCCAGCTATCTTGTTGCGGATATTAATCCTGATTTAATCAACCTCTATAAAAAGGTTGCTGCTGATTGCGAGGCGTTTATATCTCGTGCCAGAGCTTTATTTGAGGAAGCAAACAGGGATGTGGCTTATTACAACATAAGGCAGGAGTTTAATTACTCCACTGAAATTACTGATTTCATGAAAGCGGTATATTTCCTGTATCTCAATCGTCATGGTTACCGTGGGTTATGTCGCTATAACAAGAGCGGGCATTTCAACATTCCGTACGGTAATTATAAAAATCCGTATTTCCCTGAAAAAGAAATTCGCGCATTTGCAGAGAAAGCCCAGCGGGCAACGTTTATCTGCGCCAGCTTTGATGAAACGCTGGCGATGTTGAAGGCGGGGGATGTGGTGTATTGCGATCCGCCTTATGACGGTACGTTTTCCGGCTATCACACTGACGGCTTCACTGAAGATGACCAGTATCACCTGGCATCCGTTCTTGAACATCGGTCATCAGAAGGACATCCGGTCATTGTTTCTAACAGTGACACATCCCTGATCCGTTCGCTGTATCGCAATTTTACTCACCACTACATCAAGGCAAAACGCAGCATCGGTGTAGCAGCTGGTGAGAGTAAATCTGCAACAGAAATCATCGCTGTTTCCGGGCCGCGCTGCTGGGTGGGATTTGATCCTTCGCGTGGCGTGGATAGTTCTGCCGTGTACGGAGTGCGTGCATGAGCCATGCTGATATGAACAACTGCAGCGGCTTTAACGAGGTCGCCGCAGCATTCTCATGGAACAGCCCGAAAAAGGCCATTAACCCTTATCTGGACCCGGCGGAAGTTGCGCCGGTTTCTGCGCTTTCAAACCTGATCACTCTGTACGCTACCGATAACGAGAAGGAACAACTGCGCCGCGAGGCACTGAGTGATCAGGTCTGGGAGCGTTATTTCTTTAATGAATCCCGTGATCCTGTCCAACGCGAAATGGAGCAGGATAAGCTAATTAGCCGGGCAAAGCTGGCGCATGAGCAGCAGCGTTTTAATCCGGACATGGTCATTTTGGCGGACGTTAACGCCCAGCCTTCCCATATCAGCAAGCCGCTGATGCAACGTATTGAATACTTCAGCAGCCTGGGCAGGCCAAAGGCTTATTCCCGCTATTTGCGTGAGACGATTAAGCCATGTCTGGAACGGCTGGAGCATGTCCGCGACAGTCAGCTATCCACTTCTTTTCGCTTTATGGCGAGCCATGAAGGGCTGGACGGCCTGCTGATCCTGCCTGAAATGAGTCAGGATCAGGTGAAACGCCTGTCTACTCTTGTCGCTGCGCATATGAGCATGTGTCTTGATGCCGCTTGTGGTGATTTGTATGCCACCGATGACGTTAAGCCAGAAGAAATCCGCAAGACATGGGAAAAGGTGGCAGCAGAAACCCTGCGACTGGATGTTATCCCGCCTGCGTTTGAGCAACTCCGTCGGAAAAGAAACCGCCGTAAACCCGTGCCCTATGAACTCATTCCGGGTTCGCTGGCGCGTATGTTATGCGCCGACTGGTGGTATCGGAAATTATGGAAGATGCGTTGCGAATGGCGGGAAGAGCAGTTGCGTGCTGTCTGCCTGGTCAGCAAAAAAGCATCTCCCTATGTCAGCTATGAAGCCGTGATGCATAAACGTGAGCAGCGCCGTAAGTCGCTGGAGTTTTTTCGTTCTCATGAACTGGTGAACGAAGACGGCGACACGCTGGACATGGAGGATGTGGTAAACGCCAGCAGCAGCAACCCTGCGCATCGCCGCAATGAGATGATGGCCTGTGTTAAAGGCCTGGAGCTTATCGCGGAAATGCGCGGTGACTGCGCCGTTTTCTACACCATCACCTGTCCGTCACGTTTCCATTCCACGCTAAATAACGGCAGGCCCAACCCGACCTGGACAAATGCGACGGTAAGACAAAGCAGTGATTATCTGGTCGGCATGTTTGCTGCATTTCGTAAGGCAATGCATAAAACCGGGCTGCGCTGGTATGGCGTGCGGGTGGCTGAGCCGCACCATGACGGTACTGTGCACTGGCATCTCATGTGTTTCATGCGCAAAAAAGACCGCCGCGCCATTACTGCATTGTTGCGTAAGTTTGCCATCCGTGAAGACCGCGAGGAGCTGGGCAATAACACGGGGCCACGCTTTAAGTCTGAGCTGATAAACCCGCGCAAAGGAACGCCGACAAGCTACATCGCGAAATACATCAGTAAGAACATTGACGGACGTGGTCTGGCTGGCGAGATCAGCAAGGAAACGGGTAAATCCCTGCGTGATAACGCCGAATACGTTAATGCCTGGGCGTCTCTGCATCGTGTTCAGCAGTTCCGCTTCTTTGGTATTCCGGGGCGTCAGGTGTACCGTGAACTTCGCTTGCTGGCTGGTCAGGCGGCAAGGCAACAGGGTGACAAAAAAGCAGGTGCGCCAGTACTGGATAACCCGCGCCTTGATGCCATTCTGGCTGCTGCTGATGCTGGCTGTTTTGCCACCTACATTATGAAGCAGGGCGGTGTACTGGTTCCCCGTAAATATCACCTCATCAGAACCGCTTATGAAATCAACGAAGAGCCGACCGCCTATGGCGATCACGGTATTCGTATTTATGGCATCTGGTCACCCATTGCAGAGGGCAAGATCTGCACTCATGCGGTGAAGTGGAAAATGGTTCGTAAGGCCGTTGACGTTCAGGAGGCGGCAGCCGACCAGGGCGCTTGCGCCCCTTGGACTCGTGGCAATAACTGTCCCCTTGCTGAAAATATGAACCAACAAGGGAAAGACAAATCAGCTGATGGGGATACCAGAACGGATATCACCCGCATGGATGACAAGGAGTTGCACGATTACCTGCACAGTATGAGCAAAAAAGAGCGCCGGGAACTGGCAGCAAGATTACGCCTGGTTAAACCGAAACGGCGTAAAGACTACAAACAGCGAATTACAGAGCGTCAGCGTCAGCAGCTCGTCTATGAACTGAAGTCCAGAGGATTTGATGGCAGCGAGAAAGAGGTCGATTTACTCCTTCGCGGCGGCAGTATTCCGTCAGGAGCAGGCCTGCGTATCTTCTATCGGAACCAGCGTATCCAGGAAGATGATAAATGGCGGAACCTGTATTAATTACGCTGATTAACAATTAATGCTCTAAATAATAAGCAAAGGATAAATCCTATTGATTTTAAAAAAACTTTTTACTTTAACGATATTATTATGTACTGTATGTAAAACCAGTGGTTAAGTATACAGTATTATCTACCCACAGTGAGATAGGAGGGAAGATGCAGGATTATTTTTTAGAGTCGTTGAAACTCCAGCGAATTGATTTTTTTCTTAAGCTTGTAGTGGCCAGTGAATGTAGTGATCAGGAAAAAGAGCTTGCGCTGCTTTGGATTTCAGAACTGACGGATGAACTCATGGCAAAAATCAGAACCCACGAATATAACCGCTCAATGGATGTTGTTAACTGAGGGGTAATTTATGCGCATTGAAATAATGATCGATAAAGAGCAAAAAATTAGCCAGTCTACCCTGGATGCCCTTGAATCCGAGCTTTACCGCAATCTGCGCCCCCTGTATCCAAAAACGGTAATCCGCATCCGCAAAGGTAGCTCTAACGGTGTGGAACTGAGCGGACTGAAACTGGACGAAGAAAAAAAACAAGTGATGAAAATTATGCAGCAGGTATGGGAAGACGACAGCTGGCTGCATTAAGAAACGTTGCCCCCAGGAGGATTCATTCTGATGGGGGCTGGTTTGGGCAACGAGTGAAACGAGGCGTAAGGTGGGCGGATATTTTGATAAGCAATAGTCCGTTTAGAGTCAGAAGCGAACGTTACTGACATCAAACTGGTGAGGAGTTCAGTATGTATAATGCTTTTACTCTTCCCATATGGAGCCCTAACATGAATCGTTTGACTGAGATTGGTTTTATCAAGGTAGGATTCTGGCAGATTATAGACGGCAGCCTGAAATATCATCTCGATGACAGATTCACAGATGTGAAGAACAACCTCTATGCATTTGTTTGTGATGGTGAGGTAAAGTACGTTGGTAAAACCACTCGTCTACTACGTAACAGGATGTACCATTATTCACGTCCTGGCCCTTCCCAATCTACGAATATAAAAAATAACGCTAACATTATTGAGATGCTATCTAACAATGTTGCCGTAGATATCTTGGTGCTTCCAGATTCAGGACTAATGCGCTATGGGCAATTTCACTTGAATCTTGCTGCTGGGCTTGAGGATTCAATCATTAGTCTTATCCGTCCTGAATGGAATGGAATTCAGAGCCCAGTCTTGAAGAGTGAGGAATTAGTATCATCTGAAACTGAAATCATCACACATAGCAGTATCAAACAATTCACTTTCAATATGACAGATACGTACTGGCGTAGAGGATTCTTCAATGTGCCGGTAGTAAGTTCTCAACATTTTGGTAAAGACGGAGAGAACATTAAAATTGTTCTTCGTGATGGTACGTCTTCCATCACTGCAATGATTAACCGAACTGCCAATCAGACTGGTTCACCCCGCATTATGGGGGGCGTTGAGCTCAGACAGTATTTTCAACTCAATTACATAATTGGTGATATCGTTCCTTTCGAAGTGATCACACAAAACATGATGAAGCTAAAATAAAAAGTGTTTCTTCCTTCCTACGGTCGTATCAGCCTGAAAAGTTCTGTGGGGCGATCTGAGCACTTCCAATCAAATACGCAGATATTATCAAAGCACATCGGGTAGCAGCAGACCGTGAACTTCCGCCCCTGACTCACAGCATTCCGTTAGCTTTGATAGCTCGAATGTGTCGGTTTTCAAGTGGTCAATCAGATACGTACCTTCACCCCACTCGTTAGTGCATGTCTATGCCGCATGAATCCGCATGATCGTTTGAGGATCGTTTTTGCTGAGGCCCGCCAGAACTGGCGGGCTTTTGCTTATGTCATGCAGGTGCATGAAAATCACTACATAAAGCGGGCAGGCGTGGCGGGGATACGAGCGCGCGCAACGGGGTAAAATGGCCAAAATCCGGCACAGCCTCTGGCCCGCTGGCGGCCTCATTTGATGGGGGGGGGAAGATGTCAGGGCAAAAAGAAACGCCCCCGCAGAATGCTGCTGAGGCGCTTAGGTTGGTGTTATCGTTTCCTGGGGGGCGGTAAATAATTTTTGGTAGTGTTACCTTTCGAGCATGGCTGGTATCCGGGACAGCCTTTGCGCTGTCGTTCGCAGCCAGGGCAACTGCATTTATCAGTCATCAGTCTTTTACAGAAATATCTAATGTGTAGGGTTCGAAGCGGACCACTTCTTCACCCAGCCAGTCATTCAGCTCCTGCAGTCGCTTTTGCAGTGGCATCAGTTCATTGCGGACGAAGACACGGCTCGCTTTTTCCACATCACCAAAGCCGCCAGTGTTGTTGGGAATGATGCCCATCATTTGCGGCGGTACGCGGTGAGCCGCCATCATGTCATCGCGGCTGACGTTCTTGATGTTCAGAAATTCATCCTTCGCCGCGACTTCCGACAACGGGATAATCTGAATGCCATCTTTTTTGCCGTTAGGCGAGTACATAAACAGGTTGCGGAAGTTGCCCGGTCCTTTAGCACTTTTCATTGCCTTGCGGATGTTGTTCACATCCTCCTGGTTCTGTGCGGCGTCGGTCATATACATGATGAAGCCTGCGTGGCTGCCGTTAATGTAATACTTGCGGCGGAACAGCGTGGCGGATTCGTTGAGCAGAGCTGACGGAATGGCAGAAAGGTAACCCGGCAGACCATAAATCTCCTGGTTGATATCCGGCTCCATCAGGTGGAAGACGTTACCTTTTGTGAACTGATACGGCTGTGTAGTCAGGCTGTATTGCACAAACCAGTATGTTTCAAGGTCAAGCCCGCGTCGGGTGTATTTTGCCAGTGCAGGCTCCAGCAAAATAACTTCACCAAAGCGGTTCGTGCGTTTCTCCAGGTAGGCGTTACCAAAAACCAGATAGTCCTGCACAAAACGGGTAAATGCCTGCTGGCTGAGAAGGCGATGTGGAATATAGGTACTGCTGATAATGTCACGCTTAACACTGATCGGGGAGCTGTGGTGCACGGCGGCGCGGAAGGTGCGCGCCAGTCCGTCAAAGCTGACGGGCGGCTCATACCAGCGATCCATCTGTACGCATTCCACATAGTCCAGCAGTTCGCGGCGGTCCAGTACAGGAATGGGATCACCAAAGCTGAAAGCCTCCGCAACGGATTTTTTAGTTTCTTCTGCAGTTACGGTTTCGCCTGGCGCGATATGTTCTTTCATCAAAAAATCTCCACAATATTGCTGGTATTGGCGGACTCGCCCTGCAGCGGTTCGTTAAACAGTGCGTGCATTGTTGCCCAGGCCAGATCGGCATGGCTGGCTTCTTCGCTGCGGCTGGCTTCATAGGTCGGGCGGTTGCCGCTGGCGGTGGTGGCGCGACGGATTGCCATGAATGACTGCGCAATGTCGGTGTGCCCGGCGTCAAACTCCAGACGGCGGTGGCTGATAATGTCGTAGGCCTTGAGCACCAGGGCATTTTTAACGTTGGGGTTGTAGACAAACTCCCGGACGGCAGGAAAGAACGCTTTCACGTTCTCATAAACCCCGTGACCAACGCCGGTCGAGTCGATACCGATATAGGTCACGTTGTACTGTTCGGTCAGTTTTTTGATCGCGTCAGCCTGGGCGCGGAAGTCCATCCCACGCCACTGGTGACGCTCAAGAATGCGGAACTTACCGCCCGGCACGGCTGGCGGTGCCACCACCACGCATCCGGCGCTGTCGCCGTTCTGCGTACCTTTTGCCGGGTCATAACCGATCCACACTTCGCGCCAGCCAAACGGGCGTAGCGCCAGTGCATGAAAGTCGGTCCAGACTTCCCAACTGTCCACCATGCACGCCTGCAGCTCGCTGAGCGGGAACACGGATGCGAGATCGTCCACGAACTCACACATCAGCAGGTTCTGGTATTCGTCCGGGCTGTACTCCATGCGCAACTGGTCGAGATCGAACAGGTTACAGCCGCCGCGCACCGCATCTTCCACGGTGACTATCTGGCGGTATTGCCCGTCTGCGCACAGCAGGCCGGGGGCCAGATTGTTGTGGGACAGGTCGATGTCCACCTTATCGGCTTTGTTGCGCCCACGGTTGAACAGCGCACCGGACCAGAACGGATAAGCACTGTGGGTCAGGCTGGATGGCGTGGAAAAATAGGTTTGTCGCCATTTTTTGTGAATAGCCATACCGGAAGCTACTTTGCGCAGCTCCTGGAATTTCGGTATCCAGAAATATTCATCCAGATACAGGTTGCCGTGGTAACTCTGGGCAGTGCGGGCATTGGTGCCGAGGAAATACAGTGTGGCCCCGTTAGGAAGCACCATCGGATCGCCTTTCAGCTCCACTTCCACTTCTTTGGCGAAGTCGATGATGTACTGTTTAAAGACGTGGGCCTGAGCCTTGCTGGCGGAAAGGAAAATCTGGTTACGCCCGGTAAGCAGGGCGTCAATCAGGGCTTCACGGGCAAAGTAAAAGGTCGCGCCGATCTGGCGTGACTTCAGCAGGTTGCGGATGCGGTTGGTTTTTCCGGCTTCCCACCAGTGGCGCTGGTAGTTGAACATGGAGGAATGGAAGATTTCTTCCAGCTTCTCAATCTGTTCATCGGTGAAGACATTCTTTTCCGGCTGACGGCGCGGGCCTTTGTTGCGGTTGGCGACGTTAGGGTTTAAGTCGGCTTCGTTGCCGCCATTGTTAAACTTGCCGATCCGCGCGTGGCGCTCCGACTGGCGCGCCAGCAGGTCAATCTCTTTGAAATCTTTCCCTTCTTTGTGCTCCTTCATAATGAGCTGGCAGTAGCGTGCGGCGGTGGTGAGCTGCATCTGATCCAGCGGCCCATAGTCACCCCACTTGTCGCGTTTTTTCCAGCTGTGAACGGTTGCAACTTTCTCGCCCAGCATTTCAGCAATGCGGGCGACGCGGTATCCCTGAAAGTACAGCAGCATGGCCTGCCGACGGGGATCGAGATCTGCGGGTGTCAGTGTGGTGTTCATGGCACAAACCTACAGCCTTGAATGAAGGCTTTCCCCGCCTGCGGTTTGTGTGGTTGTCGGTACAAATACCGCGCATTGTTTCACTGCCCCCATCACCGCAACCATAAGGCTCCAGTAAGTTTTTTCTAACGGAGCACGGCTCATGACAGTGAAAGCAAAGCGTTTTCGCATCGGGGTGGAAGGTGCCACCACCGACGGACGCGAAATCCAGCGTGAATGGCTGGAACAGATGGCAGCCAGCTACAACCCGGCGGTGTATACCGCGCTGATTAACCTTGAGCACATCAAGTCTTATCTGCCGGACAGCACCTTTAACCGCTACGGCAAGGTGACGGCGCTGTTTGCTGAAGAAATCACGGAAGGTCCGCTGGCAGGCAAGATGGCGCTGTATGCCGACGTTGAGCCAACGGAGTCCCTGGTGGAACTGGTGAAAAAAGGCCAGAAATTATTCACATCTATGGAAGTCAGCCCGAAGTTCGCTGATACGGGCAAAGCCTACCTGGTCGGCCTGGCTGCCACTGATGACCCTGCCAGTCTGGGTACGGAAATGCTGACATTCAGCGCCAGTGCAGCCCATAACCCGCTGGCAAACCGCAAGCAGAATCCTGCCAATCTCTTTACCGCTGCAGAGGAAACGGTGATCGAACTGGAAGAAATCCAGGAGGACAAGCCGTCCCTGTTTACCCGTGTCACGGCGCTGTTCACCAAAAAAGAGCAGTCCGACGATGCCCGGTTCTCTGATGTGCATAAGGCCGTGGAGCTGGTCGCCACTGAGCAGCAGAACCTGAACGCACGCACCGAAAAATCCCTGTCTGAGCAGGAAGAACGCCTGTCTGAGCTGGAGACTGCTCTGCAGGAGCAGCAAACCGCCTTTAACGAACTGGTGAATAAGCTGAGTCATGAAGACAGCCGCCAGGACTACCGCCAGCGTGCAACAGGCGGTAACGCCCCCGCTGACACTCTGACCAATTGCTGATGGAGCACAAAACCTGATGAAGAAGAATACCCGCTTTGCTTTTAACGCTTACCTGCAGCAGCTGGCACGTCTGAACGGTGTGGCAGTTGAAGAACTGTCCAGCAAATTCACCGTGGAGCCGTCTGTACAGCAGACGCTGGAAGACCAGATCCAGCAGTCCGCCGCTTTCCTGACGCTGATTAACGTCACGCCAGTGACTGAACAGTCCGGTCAGCTGCTGGGGCTGGGTGTTGGTAGTACCATTGCCGGAACCACTGATACCTCCGCGAAAGAGCGTGAACCCGTCGATCCGACCCTGATGGTCGATGTGGAATATAAATGCGAGCAGACCAACTTTGACACGGTGCTGACCTACGCGAAGCTGGATCTGTGGGCGAAGTTTCAGGATTTCCAGGTGCGTATCCGTGACGCCATCGTGAAACGTCAGGCACTGGACCGCATCATGATCGGCTTTAACGGCGTGAAGCGCGCGAAAACCTCTAACCGTAGCGAAAACCCGCTGCTGCAGGATGTGAACAAAGGCTGGTTGCAGAAAATCCGTGAGGATGCACCGGATCACGTCATGGGAAGCACCACCACGGGCGGTGAAACCACACCGGGCGCAGTGAAAGTCGGCAAAGGTGGCGAATATGCCAACCTGGACGCTGTAGTGATGGATGCGGTCAATGAGCTTATCGACGTGGTCTACCAGGACGATGACGATCTGGTGGTGATTTGCGGTCGTGAACTGCTGTCTGACAAGTATTTCCCGCTGGTCAACAAAGAGCAGGAGAACAGTGAAAAACTGGCTGCAGATATGATCATCAGCCAGAAACGCATGGGTGGCCTGCAGGCCGTGCGTGCGCCGTTCTTCCCGCCGAATGCGCTGCTGATCACCCGTCTGGATAACCTGTCCATCTACTGGCAGGAAGACACCCGCCGCCGTTCAGTTATCGACAACCCGAAACGTGACCGGATTGAAAACTTTGAATCCGTTAACGAAGCCTATGTGGTTGAGGACTACCGCTGCGCTGCACTGGTGGAAAACATCCAGATTGGCGATTTTAGCGCCGCCGCAGCAGAAGCCGGAGCGTAACCCATGAGCCTGAGTCCCGCACGGCAGCATCGCCTGCGCGTTCAGGCTGAACAGGCCGCCCGTGAGGGCGGCAGCGTTCGCCACGCGTCGGGCTATGACCTGATGCTGCTGCAACTGGCGGAAGACCGCCGCCGTCTCAAGGGCGTTCAGTCCACGGTCAAAAAAGCGGAAATCAAAGTGGAGCTGTTGCCGAAGTACGCCGCCTGGGCGGAGGGTGTTCTGGCTGCCGGAGGCGCTCAACAGGATGACGTGCTGATGTACGTGATGCTGTGGCGTATTGATGCCGGAGATTATGCCGGGGCGCTGGAGATCGGGCGTCATGCCCTGCGTCATGGCTGGGTGATGCCGCTGGGTAACCGCAACGTGCAGACCGTGCTGGCAGAGGAAATGGCAGACGCCGCGCAGAGCGCAATACTTGCCGCCACCGGCTTTGATGCCGATCTGTTGTTGCAGACGCTGGAGCTGACAGACGGTCTGGATATGCCGGACCAGTCACGGGCGCGTCTGCATAAAGCGATTGGCGCTGTCCTGAGTGAAAGCAATCCGGCTTCCGCCCTTAATCATCTCAACCATGCGTTACAGCTCGATCCCCGCTGTGGCGTGAAAAAAGACAAACAGCAGCTGGAGCGCAGACTGCGCAATGACAGCCGCTGACAGAACGTGCCCCCGCGCACGGGCGGCACGGGGTGGCGAAAGGCACTGCCACATCAAAACCCCGTCCACCGCCCTCTATTTCAGGAGAAAGCAGCATGAAGTTTGTTGCGCCAGAACAGGCACCGGAACAGGCGGAAATCATCAGGAATACGCCGTTCTGGCCTGATGTGGACTTGTCGGAGTTTCGCAGTGTCATGCGCACTGACGGCACGGTGACGCAGCCGCGTTTAAAGCAGGTTGCGCTGTCGGCAATTTCGGAGGTCAACGCAGAGCTGTATGAGTTTCGCAGACGTCAGCAGATGCTGGGGTATGCGTCGCTGGCTGAGGTTCCGGCGGAACAGCTGGACGGCAAAAGTGAGCGCATTCAGCACTATTTCAACGCGGTTTACTGCTGGGCACGCGCCATGCTCAACGAACGATACCAGGACTATGACGCCACGGCATCGGGTGTGAAGCGAGGCGAGGAACTGGCGGAAGCAAGCGGTGATTTGTGGCGTGACGCCCGCTGGGCCATCAGCCGGGTACAGGATGCGCCGCACTGCACAGTGGAGCTTATCTGATGAAAGTGCGTGCGCATCAGTATGACACGGTGGACGCGCTTTGCTGGCGTCATTACGGGCGCACGCAGGGTGTCACGGAGCAGGTACTGAAGGCAAACCCGGGGCTTGCCGAATACGGCCCCTTTTTACCTCACGGGCTGCAGGTGGAGCTGCCGGACATTCCGACTACCACCACCGTGCAGACCGTCCAGCTATGGGACTGAATTATGACGCTTGAGCGAATCAGCGCCTTTATCACGTATTGCATCGCCGTCGTGCTGGCCTGGCTG
The DNA here is from genome assembly GCF_963883545.1 of Escherichia sp. E4702. Lineage (NCBI taxonomy): Bacteria > Pseudomonadati > Pseudomonadota > Gammaproteobacteria > Enterobacterales > Enterobacteriaceae > Escherichia > Escherichia sp. E4702. The sequence continues at coordinate 39,324 of NZ_CAWORF010000006.1, forward strand.
GGCGATTTGTCCATCAAGGATGCCTCAACGCTGGGCGGCCTGATGATCGGTGTGCTGATGCTGGCTATCAACTGGTACTACAAACACAAAGCCTACCAGCTTCTGCGCGACGGGCAGATCTCGCGGGAGGACTATGAATCCATCAATCGTTAAACGCTGCCTTATCGGGGCCGTGCTGGCTATTGCTGCCACGCTACCGGGTTTTCAGCAGCTTCACACCTCCGTGGAGGGGCTGAAACTGATTGCTGATTACGAAGGCTGTCGTCTGCAGCCGTATCAGTGCAGCGCGGGTGTCTGGACCGACGGCATTGGTAATACATGGGGCGTCATTCCCGGCAAAACAATCACGGAACGACAGGCAGCAGAAGGGCTGATCTCCAACGTGCTGCGTGTGGAGCGGGCACTGGAAAGGTGTGTGAAGCAACAGCCACCACAGAAGGTGTATGACGCTACGGTGTCGTTTGCCTTCAACGTGGGAACTAGCAATGCCTGCAGTTCCACACTGGTGAAATTGCTCAATCAGCGGCGCTGGGCGGATGCGTGCCGACAGTTGCCGCGCTGGGTGTATGTAAAAGGTGTGTTTAATCAGGGGCTGGATAACCGCCGTGCGCGGGAGATGGCCTGGTGCTTACAGGGAGCAAACTGAAATGAAAAAGAAAGTAATCAGCGGACTGTTTCTGATGTTATGGATAGCGCTGTTAATCGCCGCAATGGTGTATCCGCAGGGGATTTTTCCGGTACTGGCAGCATCTGGTGTCTGGGTAGCCTGTCTGCTGACATGGGCGGTAATTCCGGTATCACTGGCTGCGTTAATTAAGAACGGCCCGCTTTGGCAGGAGTTGAGGGCATCTTTGCTGAAGACAATTACCCGAAAAGAAAACGTATTTATCAGCTGGATGATGCGATTGCTGATTGTCGTCAGTCTCGCCTGGACGGGGTGGGCTATTACCCTGGTCTTTTATCTACTGACCGTTATTGCCTTCTGGATCACCCGTAATCAGATGGCGCAACAGGTAGCAGCATGAACCGGTTGCTGCTGGTTGTGCTGGCGTTATTACTGGCGGCGCTGGGCTGGCAGACGTGGCGGCTGGCTGATGCCAGCCAGACCATCAGCACGCAGGCAGACGAGCTGCAGAGCAAAAGCCAGGCACTGGCAAAGAGCAACAGCCAGCTTATCAGCCTGTCCATTCTGACTGAAACCAATAACCGGGAGCAGGCGCGGCTCTATGCCGAAGCTGAACAGACCAGCGCACTGCTGAGACAACGACAACACCGGATTGAGGAACTGAAACGTGAGAACGAGGATTTACGCCGCTGGGCTGATACTCCTTTGCCTGCTGACATTATCCGGCTGCGGGAACGCCCCACACTCACCGGAGGTGCAGCTTACCGTCAGTGGTTGTCCGCGAGTGACGCCGTGTCGGTTGGGGCAGGCAGCGCCGCGCACTAACGGTGACCTGAACGCGTTGCTGGATGAAACGGAGGCCGCCTGGGCGGTCTGTGCAGACAAAGTGGACATGATTATTGCGTGTCAGGAGAGAAACAGTGAACAAACCACAATCCCTGCGCCACGCCCTCAATAAAGCGGTGCCTTATGTCCGCAATAACCCGGACAAACTGCATCTGTTTGTGGATAACGGTTCGCTGGTTGCCACGGGGGCCAGCTCCATGTCGTGGGAGTACCGTTACACCCTGAACGCGGTGATTGAGGATTTCAGCGGCGACCAGAATCTGCTGATGGCCCCGGTTTTGCTGTGGCTGCGTGATAACCAGCCCGATGCCATCAATAACCCGGCGTTACGGGAAAAGTTATTCACCTTTGAGGTGGATATTCTGCGCAATGATGTCTGTGATATCAGCCTGAACCTGCAACTGACGGAGCGTGTGCTGGTCAGCACTGACGGGAGTGTGTCGAGTGTTGAAGCGGTAGCGGAACCCGATGAACCTGATGAAATGTGGACGGTGAAACGTGGCTGAACTGCAGAAGGTGGACGACTGGCTGAATGCCTTGCTGGCGAATCTGGAACCAGCCGCCAGAAGCCGCATGATGCGCCAGCTGGCGCAGGAACTGCGCCGGACACAGCAGCAGAACATCAGGATGCAGCGCAATCCTGATGGCAGCAGCTATGAACCGAGGCGAGTAACAGCACGCAGTAAAAAAGGCCGTATCAAACGTCAGATGTTTGCAAAGCTGCGCACCACAAAATACCTGAAAACTGCCGCCAGCGCCGACTCTGCCAGCGTCCAGTTTGAAGGCAAGGTACAGCGCATTGCCCGTGTTCATCACTACGGCCTGCGCGATCGCGTCAGTCGTAAGGGACCGGAGGTCCGTTACGCAGAGCGTCGCCTTCTGGGTGTAAATGATGATGTTGAGGCAATGACCCGTGACATGATTCTGCAATGGCTGGCGGGGTGATCTTTGTATCAGCACTGATACAAGTTGCAGCACTGCCGCCTTTCTTCCCCTGATGGCAACCTTTCCCTATGAACGCACAATTAACCGAAATCATGCGCCTTATCACCAATCTGATCCGCACAGGTGTAGTCACCGAAGTGGACCGGGAAAACTGGCTGTGTCGGGTGAAAACGGGCGACCTTGAAACTAACTGGATCAGTTGGCTGACGCTGCGTGCCGGGAATGCCCGCACATGGTGGCGACCATCGGAAGGTGAGCAGGTGGTACTGCTGAGTCTGGGAGGCAATCTGGAAACCGCCTTTGCGCTGCCCGCTGTCTATTCGAATCAGTTCGCGCCACCGTCGACGTCGGCGGAAGCCTGCGTGACAGAACATCCTGACGGTGGCTGGTTTGAATACGAACCCACCACCGGGCGCTGGTATGTCAGGGGCATCAAATCCATGGTCATTGAGGCTGCCGACAACATAACCCTGAAAACCAGTGAGTTTGTACTGGATGCTGACCGCACACGTATTAACAGTGAAGTGGTGATCAATGGTGGCGTTACCCAGGGCGGCGGTGCAATGAGTTCTAACGGGATCGTGGTTGATGCACATCAGCATACTGGCGTCCTGAAAGGCGGCGACACAACCGGAGGTCCGGTATGACGCTTTATAGCGGGATGAACAATACCAGCGGTAAAGCCATTACTGATATTGACCATCTGCGCCAGTCGGTGCGGGACATTCTGCTGACACCGCAGGGTAGCCGTATTGCCCGTCGTGAATATGGTTCCCTGCTGTCGGCACTGATAGATCAGCCACAAAATCCGGCGTTACGCCTGCAGGTCATGTCGGCAGTGTATGTGGCGCTGAGTCGCTGGGAGCCACGGCTGACGCTGGATTCCATCACCATCAACAGCAATTTTGACGGTTCAATGGTGGTGGCGCTGACCGGGCGGCGTAATAACGGTGTGCCTGTGTCACTTTCCGTATCAACAGGAGCAGAGAATGGCAGTGATTGACCTTTCGCAGTTGCCTGCGCCGCAGATTGTCGATGTGCCAGACTTTGAGACGCTGCTTGCCGAACGCAAGGCAGAATTTGTGGCGCTTCATCCGAAAGATGAGCAGGAAGCAGTGATGCGTACGCTGGAACTGGAATCTGAACCCGTCACTAAATTGTTGCAGGAGAACGCTTACCGTGAGTTGCTTCTGCGCCAGCGCATTAACGAAGCCGCGCAGGCGGTGATGGTGGCTTACGCGATGGGCGGCGATCTGGACCAGCTCGCTGCCAACTACAACGTGAAGCGCCTGACGGTGACGCCTGCTGATAATGACGCTGTGCCGCCCGTTGCGGCAGTGATGGAAAGCGATGAAGCGTTACGCCTGCGTGTGCCTGCAGCCTTTGAGGGGCTTTCAGTTGCGGGACCAACTGCCGCTTATGAATTTCATGCCCGAAGCGCCGACGGTCGGGTGGCGGATGCCAGTGCAACCAGTCCGGCACCTGCAGAGGTGGTACTGACTGTCCTGAGCCGTGAAGGCGACGGAACAGCAGAAAAAGATTTGCTGGATGTGGTGGAGAAAGCCCTGAACAGTGAGAATGTCCGCCCGGTGGCTGACCGTCTGACGGTTCGCAGCGCAGAAATCATCCCGTACCGCGTGGAAGCCACCATTTTTCTCTATCCGGGGCCGGAAGCAGAGCCGGTAATGGCTGCGGCAAAAGCCAGTCTGCAGAAGTACATCGCCAGTCAGACGCGGCTTGGCCGGGATATTCGCCGTAGTGCCATCTTTGCCGCCCTGCATGTTGAGGGGGTGCAGCGTGTGGAGCTGGCTTCCCCGCTGGCGGATGTGGTCCTGAACAAAACACAGGCGGCATCATGTACGCAGTGGAGCGTAACCAACGGAGGAACGGATGAATAGTCTGCTGCCACCGGGTTCAACACCACTGGAGCGCCGACTGGCGCAAACCTGCAGCGGGATTTCTGATTTGCAGGTGCCTCTGCGTGACCTGTGGGATCCGGCTACCTGTCCGGTCAGTTTCCTGCCTTATCTCGCCTGGGCGTTCTCTGTGGATCGATGGGACGAGGACTGGACGGAAAGCGTCAAACGCCAGGTGGTAAAGGATGCCTTTTATATCCATCAGCATAAAGGAACCACCAGTGCCGTGCGGCGGGTGGTGGAGCCGTTCGGCTTTCTGATCCGCATTATTGAGTGGTGGCAGACCGGATAAGCACCCGGCACGTTTCGCCTGGACATTGGTGTGCAGGACCAGGGCATCACTGAAGATACCTATCTGGAACTTGAGCGGCTGATAAGCGATGCCAAACCATGTAGCCGTCACATGATCGGCATGTCCATCAATCTGCAGACCAGTGGCCCGCACTGGGTGGGGGCCGCCAGTTATCTTGGCGAAGAAATCACGATTTATCCGTATATCAACGAAACGATTATTTCTGGCGGCACCGCGCATGAGGGCGGGGCAGTCCACGTTATTGACACAGTGAGAGTGAATCCATGAGCACAAAATTTTATACCCTGCTGACGGAGATTGGTGCGGCGAAACTTGCCAGCGCCACTGCACTTGGTGTGCCGCTTAAAATTACCCATATGGCGGTAGGCGATGGCGGCGGAACATTACCAACGCCGGACGCAAAGCAGACGGCACTGGTAAATGAGAAACGCCGGGCTGCGCTGAATATGCTCTATATCGACCCGCAGAACAGCAGCCAGATTATTGCTGAACAGGTGATCCCCGAAAACGAGGGCGGTTGGTGGATCCGTGAAGTGGGCCTGTTTGATGAATCAGGGGCATTGATTGCCGTGGGAAACTGCCCGGAAAGCTATAAGCCGCAACTAGCTGAAGGCAGCGGGCGCACCCAGACCGTGCGCATGGTGCTGATTACCAGCAGTACCGATAATATCACACTGAAAATTGACCCTTCAGTGGTGCTGGCAACCCGCAAGTATGTGGATGACAAGGTGCTTGAGCTTAAGGTGTATGTGGATGACCTGATGGCAAAGCATCTTGCTGCTGCAGATCCTCATACGCAGTATGCGCCCAAAGACAGCCCAACATTGACTGGCACGCCGAAAACGCCAACAGCACCGGCGGGAACTAACACGACTCAGATTGCTAGCACGGCATTTGTGCAGGCGGTGGTCACTGCGCTAAATAACGCACTGGCGTTGAAAGCTCCACTGGCAAGTCCGGCCCTGACCGGAACGCCGACGGCTCCGACTGCAGCGCAAACGGCGAACAATACGCAGATTGCCACCACGGCATTTGTGAAAGCGGCAGTTGCCGAGATGGTCGGTTCATCGCCGGAGGCGCTGGATACGTTAAATGAATTGGCTGCTGCGCTGGGGAATGATCCTAACTTTGCGACAACAGTAATGAGTGCGCTGGCGGGAAAAATGAACAAAGCAGCTAATGGCGCTGATATTGCCGATGTTTCTGCTTTTCTAAAAAACCTTCATCTTGGGGAGGGCAGTGCGTTGCCAGTCGGTGTTCCTGTTCCGTGGCCTACTGCAATACCGCCGGAAGGTTGGTTGAAGTGTAATGGAGCATCATTCAGTTCCTCGCAATATCCGAAACTGGCGCAGGTTTATCCGTCATTAAAATTACCAGATCTACGCAGTGAGTTTATTCGCGGCTGGGACGATGGGCGTGGCGTAGACGCTGGACGTCAGGTTCTAACGTCTCAGACTGATGCTATGCAGCCGATTATCGGCTCCATTGGCTATGGTACAAACGGTATGTTTACTTATGCTGATGGAGCTTTTACGGGTATAGATCGTGAAAGCGGAGACGGTATTGTTACACAGGCAACAAGCATCTCACAATATAAACAGGCTCACTTAGATTCAAGTACGATAACACGAACAGCGGCAGAAACACGTCCACGGAATATTTCATTTAATTACATTGTGAGAGCAGCATAATGACAGAAGCGAAACTAAATAATGAGTTTATAGCTGTGGAATCTGGCAATATAACGGTGTTTAACTTTGATATTGAAACTCGTGAATATCTTTCTTCTAGTGTTGAATTTCTTGCTGTAGGGGTTGGGATTCCAGCTAATTCATGCATTGATATGCCGGGTAAAAGTAAAAAAGGGTTAACCATTTGCCGGACTAAGGATCTTACCGCGTGGGAATATATTGCTGATCATCGAGGTGAGACTGTTTACAGCACCGAAACTGGCAAAAAAATAGCTGTAACAGTGCTCGGCGATTACCCAGAAAAAACTACGAAACTACCTCCTGCTACACCATACGATAAGTGGAACGGTAGTGCATGGGTGACAGATACCGAGATGCAGCACGAGGTTGACGTGGAAACTGCTGATCAGAAGAAAGCGGAGCTTCTGGCAAAGGCTCAGCTAACAATCAATCTATGGCAGACAGAACTACAATTAGGAATTATCAGTGATGAAGATAAAGTCAGACTAATCACTTGGATGAATTACATCAAAGCGGTGCAGTTGGTAGACACGTCAACTGCGCCAGATATAACGTGGCCGAGGAAGCCCGAGTGACTGAGAATTAAATGGTTAGTATCATCCTCCCCCACACTGCCTATATGGTATGAATACGAGGGGGAGGCTGTTTGTTGTCTGTTTCTGTGATAATATTAGATTCTCGTTTTTTAATAAAAAAATCAATATGAAAGAGAATAAAATACGTTCTGCCGATGGCGTGAGAGGTTTCGCTTTGATGATTGTTGTGGTGATGCATGCTACGGGACTATTCTTTCCCTCACTTCATGATCATCTTGGAGGTACGGGGCAGCCCGGTGTTTGGTTGTTTTTTGTTCTTAGCGCCTTTTTGTTGACACATAAATTTATTAATTCTGGTTTTTCGTTTTTGAATGTGTTGAGTTATCTTTTAGGGCGAACAATAAGGATATTACCGATTTTTTATATTGCAGTATTAATTTATTACCTTATGGGATTTTATGATTTAGAGAAAATGAAATCGATAATTTCATTTGATAGTACTTACATCCATCTCTGGACTATTCCGATAGAATTCAAGTTTTACTTTTTGTTGCCGATTGTGGTTTATCTCGCATCTAGTATCCAGAAAGTTGCAGGTAGAAAATATTCTTTGTTGTTTTTGATATTGTTAACCTTAGCGTTCGCTTTTATATACCCTTATACGGATGACGAAATCAACGGTAGGCTACCGTATTATATTCCTGTTTTTATGTATGGAATTATAATTGCGTTTATGTATAACTATTTTCAAATTAAAATATCATCTCTCGTTAGTGATGGGGTGTCAATTGCGATTATATTAATATTTATAATGTTGACCCCTCCTTTTCAGGGGGCTAATGGTTGGCTGGGTAATAAATTTGTGGTATTAGGGCCATTTATTGCTCTCTTTGTATATCTGCAAGTAAATTCCAGTGGGTATGTAAGCGCGGTTTTATCTTCAAAAATCATGGCGGATTTGGGGAAATATAGTTTTTCAATTTATTTGTTTCATATAATGATAATTTTTATTGTTTATCCTAAATTTTTGGATAATGTTACTGCATACTTAGTTACTATAGCTTTATGTATTGGCGGTGGGGCTATTGCCTATCATTGCATTGAATCTCCCTTGGAATCGTTCAGACATAAGCTTATGAAAAGAATAACGCAGGCTTATCAGAATCAAAATATTTAAGTAAAAGCAAAAAAGGCTCTCGTCAACCGACGAAGCCTTTTAAAACGAGTATTAATTCCCGTCCTGTAAAGTGCCCCCTATCCCAGAACAACGTTTTTAGTTATCAACGCCGTTCCGAAAATTTCCTGCGACGTTGTGTGATTAACCGTACAACGCACATCAGCTGTCTGCATGGCGTAATCAATACAACATAGGGCGAAGCCTAAACCAATCAGGAGGTTCGCCACTATGGCTCAGGATTACCACCACGGGGTGCGCGTTGTTGAAGTCAACGAAGGCACCCGATCCATTACCACGGTGAGCACCGCCATCGTGGGCATGGTCTGCACGGGCGATGATGCCGATGCAAAAATGTTTCCTCTTAATAAACCCGTGCTGATCACTGATGTACTGACCGCCAGCGGTAAAGCGGGTGAGTCCGGCACGCTGGCCCGTTCGCTGGATGCCATCGCTGACCAGGCAAAACCCGTGACCGTTGTTGTGCGTGTGCCACAGGGTGAAACGGAAGAAGAAACCACAACCAATATCATTGGCGCAGTGACCGCCGAGGGTAAAAAAACAGGCATGAAAGCCCTGTTATCTGCCCAGTCACAGCTCGGCGTTAAACCGCGCATTCTCGGCGTGCCAGGTCACGATAACAAAGCCGTTGCGACTGAGTTGCTGAGCGTGGCGCAAAGCCTGCGCGGGTTTGCTTACCTGTCGGCGTATGGCTGCAAAACAGTGGAAGAAGTGCTTACCTACCGCGAAAACTTCAGTCAGCGTGAAGGGATGCTGATCTGGCCGGATTTTATCAGCTGGGACACGGTGCTGAATGCCGAAGCAACGGCATATGCCACCGCGCGTGCGCTTGGCCTGCGCGCCAAAATTGACGAGCAGACCGGATGGCACAAAAGCCTGTCCAACGTGGGCGTGAACGGTGTCACCGGAATTTCTGCTGATGTGTTCTGGGATCTGCAGGACCCGGCAACAGATGCAGGTCTGCTGAACCAGAACGACGTCACCACGCTTGTGCGCAAAGACGGTTTCCGCTTCTGGGGGTCCCGCTGCCTGAGTGATGACCCGCTCTTTGCCTTCGAAAACTACACCCGCACGGCGCAGGTACTGATGGACACGATGGCAGAAGCGCACATGTGGGCGGTGGACAAACCGCTGAACCCGTCGCTGGCCCGCGACATTATCGAAGGTATCCGCGCCAAAATGCGTAGCCTGGTCAGTCAGGGCTATCTCATTGGTGGTGATTGCTGGCTGGACGAGTCGGTGAACGATAAAGACACTCTGAAAGCCGGGAAGCTCACCATCGATTACGACTACACGCCAGTGCCGCCACTTGAAAACCTGATGCTGCGACAGCGCATCACCGATCAGTACCTGGTGAATTTCTCCAGCCAGGTCAGCGCGTAAGGGGACAACATGGCTTTACCACGCAAATTAAAACACCTGAACCTGTTTAACGACGGGAACAACTGGCAGGGGATCGTTGAGTCGCTGACGCTGCCGAAATTCACCCGCAAATATGAGAAGTATCGCGGCGGCGGTATGCCGGGGGCGGTGGATGTGGATCTGGGGCTGGATGACGGCGCACTGGATACAGAATTTTCCATTGGTGGTACTGAACTGCTGCTGTTTAAGCAGATGGGCAAAGCTACGGTGGATGGCATCCAGCTGCGCTTTACCGGCTCTATCCAGCGTGACGATACCGGGGAAGTGCAGGCCGTGGAGCTTGTGGTGCGTGGACGTCACAAAGAAGTGGATTCCGGCGAGTGGAAGACGGGCGAAAGCAACACCACCAAAGTGACCAGCACCAACAGCTACGCGAAGCTGACCATCAATGGTGAGGTGCTCTATGAAGTGGACCTTATCAACATGGTGGAAATTGTGGACGGAGTGGACCTGATGGAAGCGCACCGCAACGCCCTCGGCCTCTGAAGTATCTGAACGGCGCGGAATACCGCGCCAGAACCCAATTTACAGGACAACAAAATGAGCGATAAGCAGACTGAAAAGACCATTCAACTGGATACCCCCATCATGCGCGGTAAAACAGAAATTACCGAAATTGTGCTGCGTAAACCGCAGTCTGGTGCGCTGCGCGGCACACGCCTGCAGGCCATTATGGATATGGATGTGAACGCGATGATGACCGTGATCCCCCGCATCTCCAGTCCGGCACTGACTGCACAGGAAATCGCAGAGATGGACCCGGCAGATCTCACTGCCATGTCGGTTGAGGTTGTCACTTTTTTGTTGAAGAAGTCGGTGCTTGCCGGTTTACCGACAGCCTGACGGTTGACGATCTGGTGGCAGATATCGCCACCATCTTTCACTGGCCGCCATCCGTTACTGACGTTATGCCGCTGACCGAAGTGCTGGAATGGCGGTATAAAGCGATTCAGAGAAGCGGGGCCAGCCATGAGTGACAATAACCTGCGTCTGCAGGTGATTCTGAATGCGGTTGACAAGCTCACCCGCCCATTTCGATCCGCGCAGGCCAGTTCAAGAGAACTGGCTGCTGCTGTCAAAAAATCCCGCGATGCAATAAAGCAGCTTGATCAGGCCGGGAGCAGTCTGGACAGCTTCCGAAAGCTGCAGGCAGAAAATCAGAAATTAGGCGACAGGCTGAACTATGCCCGCCAGCGTGCAAATTTACTCAGTCATGAACTGGGATCAATGGGGCCGCCTTCGCAACGTCAGGTTGTTGCTCTGGGCCGTCAACGGCTGGCTGTTCAGCGCCTGGAAGAACGCCAGAAAAAGCTGCAGCAGCAGACGGCGCTTGTGCGTGCAGAACTTTATCGTGCTGGTATTTCAGCTAATGATGGCGCCAGTGCGACGGCCCGCATTACCCGTGAAACGATGCGTTATAACAGGCAGCTTTCTGAGCAGGAAGCGAGGTTACGACGTGTCGGGGAGCAACAGCGAAAAATGCACGCCGCCCGGGGGGCTTACGCCAGGCGTCTTGAAGTAAGGGATCGGATTGCAGGTGCCGGAGCCACCACCACGGCTGCAGGGCTGGCAATGGGCGCACCAGTGATGGCGGCAGTAAAAAGCTATACCAGCATGGAAGATGCCATGAAAGGTGTGGCAAAGCAGGTCAATGGTCTGCGTGACGATAATGGCAACCGCACTGCGCGTTTTTATGAAATGCAGGATGCCATCAAGGCTGCCAGCGAACAGTTGCCGATGGAAAACGGTGCGGTGGACTTCGCCGCACTGGTTGAAGGTGGGGCGCGCATGAACGTCGCAAACCCTGACGACAGCTGGGAAGACCAGAAACGTGACCTGCTGGCCTTCGCCAGCACGGCGGCAAAGGCGGCAACAGCCTTTGAACTGCCAGCGGATGAACTGTCAGAAAGTCTGGGGAAAATCGCCCAGCTCTACAAAATCCCTACCCGCAATATTGAACAGCTCGGTGATGCGCTGAACTATCTGGATGATAACGCCATGTCGAAAGGAGCGGACATCATTGATGTCATGCAACGCCTGGGCGGTGTGGCTGACCGTCTGGATTATCGTAAAGCGGCGGCGCTGGGTTCCACCTTCCTGACACTGGGCGCTGCGCCGGAGGTTGCAGCCAGTGCAGCAAACGCGATGGTGCGTGAATTGTCCATTGCCACCATGCAAAGTAAGAGTTTCTTTGAAGGAATGAATCTGCTGAAACTCAATCCTGAAGTGATTGAAAAGCAGATGACGAAGGATGCGATGGGAACTATCCAGCGTGTGCTGGAGAAGGTGAACGCACTGCCGCAGGATAAGCGTCTGTCTGCCATGACCATGTTGTTTGGTAAAGAGTTTGGCGATGACGCGGCGAAACTGGCAAACAACCTGCCGGAACTGCAGCGCCAGCTAAAACTGACAGCGGGCAATGATGCGCTCGGCTCCATGCAGAAAGAATCCGACATTAACAAGGATTCACTTTCTGCGCAGTGGTTGCTGGTCAAAACCGGAGCGCAGAACACCTTCAGCAGCCTGGGCGAAACGCTGCGCCAGCCGCTGATGGATATTCTGTACACGGTGAAAAGCGTCACGGGGGCGTTGCGCCGCTGGGTGGAAGCTAACCCGGAACTGACGGGCACACTGATGAAAGTAGCAGCGGTTGTGGCTGCGGTGACAGTGGGCCTCGGCACCTTAGCGGTGGTGTTGGCTGCAGTGCTGGGGCCGCTGGCAGTGATCCGTCTGGGATTCTCTGTGCTGGGTATCAAAACGTTACCTTCCGTTACGGATGCAGTAACACGAACCAGCAGCGCGTTGTCCGGGTTGGCAGGCGCGCCACTGGCAGTGCTTCGACGCGGGCTTGCTTCATCGGGGAGCACTGCGGGTTTACTTACTGCGCCGTTGTCGTCTTTGCGCCGCACGGCATCACTGACGGGGAATGTCCTGAAAACTGTAGCAGGTGCGCCGGTTGCACTATTGCGGTCTGGATTATCCGGTTTACGTGCTGTTGCTGTGATGTTTATGAATCCTCTGGCAGCACTACGCGGCGGGCTGACTGCCACAGGCGCGGTGCTTCGTGTGCTGGCATCCGGTCCGCTGGCGATGCTGCGCGTGGCCCTGTATGCCATATCTGGTCTGTTAGGTGCTCTGCTCAGTCCGATAGGTCTTGTGGTTACTGCACTGGCAGGCGTGGCGCTGGTTGTCTGGAAATACTGGCAACCCATCACCGCATTTCTCGGTGGCGTGGTGGAAGGATTCAAAGCAGCGGCTGGTCCCATCAGTGCCGCATTCGAACCACTTAAGCCTGTGTTCCAGTGGATTGGAGACAAAGTGCAGGCGCTGTGGGGCTGGTTTACTGACCTGCTGACGCCTGTTAAGTCGACCTCTGCCGAACTGCAGAGTGCAGCGGCAATGGGGCGACGATTCGGGGAGGCACTGGCGGAAGGGCTGAATATGGTCATGCATCCGCTGGACTCGCTGAAATCCGGCGTTTCCTGGTTGCTGGAGAAACTCGGCATTGTCAGTAAAGAGGCTGCAAAAGCGAAACTGCCGGAAAGCGTGACGCGTCAGCAACCTGCGACGGTGAATGCAGACGGTAAAGTGATGATGCCATCGGGTGGTTTTCCGTCATGGGGATATGGCTTTGCGGGGATGTATGACAGCGGCGGGTATATCCCGCGCGGGCAGTTCGGCATTGTCGGTGAAAACGGGCCTGAAATTGTTAACGGTCCGGCAAACGTGACCAGCCGGAGAAATACAGCTGCACTGGCTGCGGTTGTTGCCGGAATGATGGGTGTTGCTGCCGCGCCAGCAGAGCTTCCACCGTTGCACCCTTTGGCACTTCCCGCGAAAGGCGGCGAAGCGATGGTGAGTCGCGCAGCTGCTGTGCCGCCCGTTCACCGGATTGAGGCACCGACGCAGATCATCATCCAGACGCAGCCAGGACAAAGTGCGCAGGATATTGCGCGGGAGGTGGCACGCCAGCTTGATGAACGTGAACGCAGACTGAAGGCAAAGGCCAGGAGTAACTACAGCGATCAGGGGGGATACGACGCATGATGATGGTGCTGGGATTGTACGTGTTTATGCTGCGCACCGTACCGTATCAGGAGCTGCAGTATCAACGCAGCTGGCGACATGCGGCAAACAGTCGGGTAAATCGTCGTCCGTCCACGCAGTTTCTGGGACCGGACAACGACATGCTGACGCTTTCCGGTGTTCTTATGCCGGAGATAACAGGCGGCAGGCTGTCGTTGCTGGCACTGGAGCAGATGGCAGAACAGGGGAAAGCATGGCCCCTGATTGAAGGCAGCGGCACGATTTACGGCATGTATGTGATTGAGGGACTGAATCAGACTAAAACGGAGTTTTCCGCGACGGTATGCCGCGCCGGATTGAGTTCACCCTGTCGCTCAAACGGGTGGATGAATCCCTGTCCGATATGTTCGGTGATCTCAGTGCGCAGCTGAATAATCTGCAGGACACGGCAACATCTGCATTAAGCGATATCAGTAAAACGGTGGGAGGGCTGCTGTCGTGAATTTCAGCTCTGAACTGCTTAACAAAGGCAACAAAACTCCGGCATTCAGCATCAGTATTGAGGGCAGGGATATCACCACTGTGCTGGACAACCGCCTGATGGGGCTGACGCTGACGGATAACCGGGGCTTTGAAGCGGACCAGCTTGATCTGGAACTGGATGATGCCGATGGAAAAATCGTGCTGCCGCGTCGTGGTGCGGTCATTACGCTGGCGCTGGGATGGAAAGGGCAGCCACTTTTCCCGAAAGGGGCATTCACGGTGGATGAAATTGAACACACTGGCGCACCGGACCGCCTGACTATCCGGGCGCGAAGTGCTGATTTTCGGGAAACGCTGAATACCCGCCGTGAAAAATCGTGGCACAAGACCACTGTCGGGGAAGTGGTGAAGGAAATAGCTGCGCGGCACAAACTGAAGATGGCTCTGGGTAAAGACCTGTCTGATAAACCCGTGGATCATATAGACCAGACTAATGAGAGTGATGGCAGTTTTCTGATGCGGCTGGCGCGCCAGTACGGTGCTATTGCGTCGGTGAAAAATGGCAATCTGTTATTTATCCGGCAGGGACAGGGTAAAAGTGCCAGCGGTAAACCACTGCCGGTGATCACTATCACACGTAAGGACGGCGACAGTCACCGCTTTACCCTGGCAGATCGCGGAGCCTACACGGGCGTCATTGCCAGCTGGTTGCATACCCGCGAACCCGCGAAGAAAGAAAACACTACGGTGAAGCGTAAGCGCAGGACCAAGAAGCCGAAGAAAGAGCCGGAAGCGAAGCAGGGCGATTACCTGGTGGGTACGGATGAAAACGTGCTGGTACTTAATCGCACTTATGCCAACCGGAGCAACGCTGAACGGGCAGCGAAAATGCAGTGGGAACGCCTGCAACGCGGTGTTGCGTCATTCTCGCTACAACTGGCGGAAGGGCGGGCAGATCTCTACACGGAAATGCCTGTGAAGGTCATTGGCTTTAAACAGCCGATAGATGATGCGGAATGGACTATTACGACTCTGACACATACCGTCAGCCCGGATAACGGTTTTACGACCAGTCTGGAGCTTGAAGTGAAGATTGACGGTCTTGAAATGGAATAAATGGTTCTCAATATTGATATTTTGTGTATCATTGCAATGATTGCTGATAGCAAAGGTAGGGATCTGGATATGATGAATTGTCCAAAGTGTGGTCATGCGGCGCACACAAGGAGCAGTTTTCAAGTAACGGAAAGCACCAAAGAGCGTTACTGCCAGTGCCAAAATATTAACTGCGGGAGCACTTTTGTTACCCATGAAACAGTGGTCCGGTTTATTGTGACACCTGCATTGATTGCTACAGCCCCTCCACATCCATTGCCAGGTGGTCAGGGGCATATGAATTTTTGAGAAAGAGAACCTGCTACGGCAGGTTTTTATTCATCTGGGATCTCACCTGTTTCAAGAAAATGTATAAAGCCAGGCTCATCTATGATGATAGTGCCTTTCATCCTGGCTGCCGATACTTTTGATGGGCCTGCATTGTAACCGCAGCAGAGCATCTGAAGGTTTTGGGTTACAGAGGTTCTTACCGTTAATCCTTGTTCATTCGCCTTATCAACCAACCTTTCTTTATCTGCTTTCTTAAATCCGGTGAAACACACATCGAATGTATTTTTTTTCGGGCCAGACTGCTTAGTGAGATGTGAGTAGTTTTCGGGGAGGAATGTCTCGCATTCCTGAATGGCTTGTTCTTGTGAATCGTATTGTTTAAGAATGCGGTCTTTTCGGAAGGTTTTTATTCGGTCGGTGTTCTTACAAATGCCCTGTATATGATTTTCGCTATAACTGATGCTCTGTATTGAGTGAACACCGATACGACCATTTGCATTGATGTAAACAAAGTGAAGTTCTTCCATGTGAAACCTCTTGGCTTGATTTCAAGATGGCGACAGGCAAGACGGACGCAAAACTCTGTCGCCATTTTGCCGCCACTACCAAAGAAAAAGGGGCTACGCCTTCACGTAACCCCTTGATTTATTTGGTGGAGCTGGCGGGAGTTGAACCCGCGTCCGAAATTCCTACATCCTCGGTACTACATGCTTAGTCAGTCTTTACATTCGCTTGCCAGCTGCGGACGGACACGCCACTAACAAACTAGCCTGATTAAGTTTTAACGCTTCAACCCCAGGCAGGGCTTCCACGCGATCTCTTTTGGGTTTGACCTCTCTTGATCCCCGTCCTAAGAGCGGAGGCTAGGGAGAGAGGGCTCTAAGCAGGTTATTAAGCTGCTAAAGCGTAGTTTTCGTCGTTTGCGACTATTTTTTGCGGCTTTTTACGAGGCCAACCGCCCCTCGGCATGCACCTTGGGTTTCGCAAATCCCGTCGAATCCAGAATCAGCCCCAATGTGTAACGTTAAGTATACCAGATTTTTGAGCGCCATGACTAGCCCCAAAGGCGTTATCATCCTGGAATTAGCGCCTGCATAGTATGATTTTTCTTCGATTAAGCAATGGGATGGCTACATCAGTGTCAGATTTGACAGTCGATAAGATGTTCATTCGCGCCACCGGATAGGGAGGCGCGGTGAAGATTTGATTAGTATCGCTTATATAGGTTTAACGGTGCGCATTTTTCATGATACGTGCTTTATCAACCTGCCATTCACGTTCTTTGATATCAGAACGTTTATCGTGTTGTTTCTTACCTTTCGCGACGCCGATTTTTACTTTGCACCAGGCATTTTTCCAGTACAGGGAGAGCGCCACTACGGTATAACCTTCACGGTTCACTCGGCCATAGAGAGAGTCAAGTTCGCGCTGGTTGAGAAGCAGTTTGCGGGTGCGAGTAGGGTCGCACACCACGTGCGTGGAAGCCACTGCCATCGGCGTGATGTTTGCTCCAAACAGGAACGCTTCTCCGTCGCGCAGAAGGACATAGCTGTCGCTAATATTGGCTTTTCCTGCGCGCAGGGATTTAACTTCCCAGCCTTGCAGGGCAAGTCCCGCTTCGAACTCTTCTTCAATAAAGTATTCGTGACGGGCGCGCTTGTTAAGCGCGATGGTCGCTGAACCAGGTTTATGTGCTTTTTTCTTCGTCATAAGCGTCGTGAATCATCGGTAATCTGAAATCGAAAATACCCCATATCAATCCTGCGGGGGACAAGGCTCTATCTTAGCATGAACCGGATGTTACCCAGCGTCGGGATAGCGTTTTTTTTACGGCAGGATAAATGATATTATTTGTTGGATTTTTGTTGATGGAAATTGTTATGCCTCAGATTAGCCGGACCGCACTGGTACCCTACAGCGCGGAGCAAATGTATCAGTTAGTGAATGACGTTCAGTCTTATCCTCAGTTTTTACCAGGGTGCACTGGAAGCCGGATTCTGGAGTCCACTCCTGGGCAGATGACCGCTGCGGTAGATGTGTCTAAGGCTGGGATCAGCAAAACGTTTACTACCCGCAACCAGTTGACCAGTAACCAAAGTATTCTGATGAGTCTGGTTGATGGACCGTTTAAGAAATTGATCGGCGGCTGGAAGTTTACGCCGTTGAGCCAGGACGCGTGCCGTATTGAGTTTCATCTCGACTTTGAGTTTACCAATAAGTTGATTGAACTCGCCTTTGGTCGCGTGTTTAAAGAGCTGGCAGCTAATATGGTGCAGGCTTTTACTGTTCGTGCAAAAGAGGTCTACAGTGCCAGGTAAAATTGCCGTTGAGGTTGCTTACGCATTACCCGAGAAACAATACCTGCAACGGGTAAGATTGCAGGAGGGCGCGACGGTTGAAGAAGCAATTCGCGCCAGTGGCTTGCTGGAATTGCGTACCGATATCGATTTAACTAAAAACAAAGTCGGCATTTACAGCCGTCCGGCAAAACTGAACGATACCGTGCATGATGGCGATCGGGTGGAGATTTATCGTCCTCTCATTGCCGATCCGAAAGAGCTTCGCAGGCAACGAGCAGAAAAATCAACGAATAAATAGCAAATCTATTGTCAGAATTGTTTTAGTAGGGCGTTCAGACGTGTGCTTGCATTTCTATAGGGTGATACGGTATTAAATTGGATCATTCGGCCACGCGTCCATTTACTGTACCAGGGATGATGGTATAACTCGTTATCGCTGTAGCGTTCCACTAGCGATTTGAGTTGCTGATGGTTGGTTTCTAACATTTCGCACAATTGGGACCATGATGTGACATGGGAATAATTAGCGTAAAATGTCTGCGCTAGTTTCCCAAGTTCATTCCACTTATGGTCTTTAGCCGGAAAATCAATGGGGATTCCTGCTTCTTCTTGTCTGTGCCAGATAAGAACCTGCTCTCCCCAACCTATTAGATAGCTTACCAGGTTAGCCGCACTCATCACAGTGCCGCTGGCATGCCCTTCCATTGTGATGAGAAAAGCTTTTTCTTCTGGAATGCGAGATAACTTTTTTGTAAGTCCATTCCATGATTTTTCCATTTCCTGCAACAGTGCAGCTTTGCTTTCTGGTACAGACATAGGATCCTCCTATGAAAAAGGTGCTCATTGAGCACCTTTTTTTAATCGCTATAAACAGCAAATTTTATTCGTTGCCAGTCAGCGCGGGTTTGTTATCAATGTTGGTCAACACACCGCTACTGTTAAAGGTCAGCGTCAGCGTTTGCTGCGTTACACCTTCATGACCTGGTTGCTGACGGAACACATAGAACCAGGTATTCGTACCAAATGGATCGGACATCAGCGGTGTACCCAATGCGTACGCAACTTGTTGTTGCGTCATGCCAACACGTATTTTGGATACGTCGTTAGCGGTCAGATAGTTCCCTTGGTTGATGTCAGGACGGTAAACCACTCGCTCCAGAGTGGAACAGCCTGCGGTCAACATCAATAGTACTGCTGCTGCAGCAGTCAGCGTTTTACAGCGCATAGTGATTTGATTCCTTTTCGGGCCCGAGCAGTACGTGGCTCATCTGTAATATGCCGATGATAATAGACCTTTCATCACTTTAAAACCTTTTGCTTTCCGGTCTTACGGCGTTTTGCTGTTTACTCTGACCGTGAAGCAGGAAAAAAGTTTACGCCGCAAGCAGTTCTTTCGCATTCGCCAGTGTGTTACGTGTGACTTCACTGCCACCAAGTAGGCGCGCCAGCTCCTGTAACCGCGCTTTTTTGTCCAGCGACTCCATATGAGTTTCGGTCATCACGCCATCGGTTTCTTTGCTGACAAAATAGTGTTGATGACCGCATCCTGCGACTTGCGGCAAATGGGTAACACACATCACCTGGGTTGATTCGCCAAGCTGACGTAGCAGTTTGCCGACAACTGCCGCTGTTGGACCGCTAATCCCTACATCCACTTCATCAAAAATCAGTGCCGGGGTTTCCATTTTACGCGCGGTAATGACCTGGATTGCCAATGCGATGCGGGACAATTCACCACCGGATGCGACTTTGGCAATAGGCTGCATTGGCTGACCTGGGTTGGTGGTTACCCGAAACTCAATACGATCGGCACCGTCAATGCCCAGGTGATGCTCGTCAAATTTAACATCAATCGTAAACTGCCCATGCGGCATAGAGAGTGCATGCATACTATCGGTGATCAGCTGTGCCAACTCATTTGCATAATGCTGGCGTTGCTGGTGTAACGCGCGTGCCGTTTCCAGTGCTTGCTGATGATGTTTCGTTACCGCCAGCGCGAGCGTTTCTTGTGAGTCGGCCTGATCGTCCAGTTGCTGCTGTTCTTCCAGTAGCGACTGGTAATACTGTGGCAATGCCTCAGGGCTGACGTGATGTTTACGTGCCAGCGAAATTTGTTTTGAGATGCGCTGTTCAAGTTCAAACAGTCGGTTGGGATCGAGATCCAGACGATCGCAGTAGTGGCGCAGTTCGTCGCTGGCTTCAGCAATCTGGATGGTAGCTTCTTCCAGCATATCAAGTACGCCGGACAGTTTGCTGTCCATGCCAATCAATTCACTCACCAGCTGTTTAGCCGTGTAAAGCTGACTTTGCAGGTTTGCGTCTTCACCGTCGGCCATTAATGCCAATGCATTCTGACTGGTAGTCAGTAATTGACCGCTGTTCGCCAGACGTTTGTACTCTTCGTCAATTTGCTCAAACTCTCCGGGCTGCGGATTAAATTCGTTAAGTTCTTTTAATTGGTATTGCAGCAGTTCCGCACGGGCCGCGCGTTCCTGACTTAGTTGTTGATGGTGCGCGAGGTCGCGGCAGCTTTGATGCCACAACTGATAACGTACGGTCATTTCCTGGAGCAGAGAGGTTTCATTGGCATAGCCATCAAGCAGGAATTTTTGGTGCTCGGATTTGGTGAGTAATTGATGAGCGTGCTGACCATGGATCTGAATCAGCAACTGACCCAGTTCGCGCAGTTGTGACAGAGGAACAGCTGTACCGTTGATGAAACCACGGGAGCGACCATCGCTACTGATTACGCGACGAAGCAGGCATTCACGGCCATCTTCCAGTTGGTTTTCTTCCAGCCAGCGCAGAGCCGCTGGCGTATCTTTCAGTGAAAAACGGGCGCACAGGTCAGCGCGAGCAGCGCCGGTACGCACCATGTCGGCTTCAGCGCGACCACCGAGACAAAGGCCGAGGGCATCTATCGCAATAGATTTACCCGCGCCGGTTTCACCGGTTATTACGGTCATGCCGCTGTGAAAATCAATCTCAAGCTCACGAACGATAGCAAAGTTGCTGATGGTCAGTTGTGCCAACATAGTTGTTTTCCTGTATGAAAAACCATTACTGTTATTGTGTACAGTATAAACTGGTTTTATATACAGTAAAGAGGCTGGCGTAAAATTAGAATAATTTTTTTGACCAGCCGAGCTTGGTGCTTAATGTATTGAAATAGCTGTAATCTTTCGGATGAATCAGATTCAGATGATAATCACAGCGACGAATCAGGACATCTTCACCTTCCTGAATCGGCAGCGCTATCTGACTGTCGCAACTGATTTCCAGGTCGTTACGGCGATGCGAAAAACGCAGACGGATCGTGCTGCTGCTGTTTATGACCAGTGGTCGTGCTGACAACGTATGCGGGAACATGGGCACCAGGGTAATTGCATCCAGAGAGGGTGTCAGAATAGGACCGCCCGCAGAGAGGGAATAGGCAGTGGAGCCTGTTGGCGTTGAAATAATTAGTCCATCAGATCGCTGAGAAAACGCAAAGATCTCGTCGATATACACTTCGAACTCAATCATATGCGCCACTTTGCCTGGATGAAGTACAACTTCATTTATCGCTGTGCTGATGCGTTTCTGGCAATCTTGCTGGCAGACTTGCGCTTCCAGCAAAAAACGTTTCTCGCTGATGTAGTGGCCTTCCAGCACATCGGCTAATTGTTGCTGGGCGTTATCGGGGTCAAGGTCAGTCAGGAAACCCAGGTTGCCACGGTTGATTCCAATAACTTTAATATCGTAACGGGCGAGTGTGCGCGCCGCGCCCAGCATATTACCGTCGCCACCAACAACTACCGCGAGATCAGCCAGTTGCCCAATCTCGGCGAGTGTGCCAGTTTTCACATTCTTCAGTTGCAGTTCGTGAGCGATTTGTTGCTCAACGATGACCTCGTAACCTTTTGTGCACAGCCAGCGGTAGAGCATTTCATGTGTTGTCAGTGCAGTAGGGTGCCGTGGGTGTCCCACAATGCCAATACACTTGAAATGATTATTCATTTTTCCGAGGTCCTTGTTGCGAAGATTGATGACAATGTGAGTGCTTCCCTTGAAACCCTGAAACTGATCCCCATAATAAGCGAAGTTAGCGAGATGAATGCGAAAAAAACGCGGAGAAATTCATGAGTAGTAAAGAACAGAAAACGCCTGAGGGGCAAGCCCCGGAAGAAATTATCATGGATCAGCACGAAGAGATTGAGGCAGTTGAGCCAGAAGCTTCTGCTGAGCAGGTGGATCCGCGCGATGAAAAAATTGCGAATCTCGAAGCTCAGCTGGCTGAAGCTCAGACCCGTGAACGTGATGGCATTTTGCGCGTAAAAGCCGAAATGGAAAACCTGCGTCGTCGTACTGAACTGGATATCGAAAAAGCCCACAAATTTGCGCTGGAGAAATTCATCAACGAATTGCTGCCGGTGATTGATAGCCTGGATCGTGCGCTGGAAGTGGCTGATAAAGCTAACCCGGATATGTCCGCGATGGTTGAAGGCATTGAGCTGACGCTGAAGTCGATGCTGGATGTTGTGCGTAAGTTTGGCGTTGAAGTGATCGCCGATACTAACGTCCCACTGGACCCGAATGTGCATCAGGCCATCGCAATGGTGGAATCTGATGACGTTGTGCCAGGTAACGTACTGGGCATTATGCAGAAGGGTTATACGCTGAATGGTCGTACGATTCGTGCGGCGATGGTTACTGTAGCGAAGGCGAAGTAAATATCTGATGGCCGACGCGAAGTCGGCCATTTTTTTAGCTTAAAAAATCCTGTACTTCCAGCCACGGCGTGTTGAAATCATCTATTTTTTTATATTCGTTCATTGGCAGAACGACCACGTTATAGGTGTCAGATCCTTCATTCAGATCAAAAATCTGAAAGCCCCTTTTATTGAGTTCGGTTTGGATGCGTTCAAAGATTTCGTCAAGGTAGCGGTCTCCGGCTTCACAGACATCGGAGATTTCATCCTCTTGGGTTATTTCGACAAGAAGACTCCTTAATTCCTCAGAAGCTGTCAGGTTTTTTGTGAGCTCATAAAAGCGATCTGCAGCAAAATTAGCCAGCTCACCTTCTTCATCTTCACCTTTCCAGTCAACGAGTTGAATTAATCCTTCACCGCGTAGAACCTGTAAAAATGCCTGCGCCAGGTCATGATTTCCGAGATCGCCACCACTGCAATCGAGAACGTCCTGCAATCCATATTCGTCTTCATCTTCGTCTTCAAAGATTTCAGGTTGCGTCGAAAGTTGAGAGAAAATAGTGGGCCATAAGGTTGGGGCATGTTGTAAAAAAACGCTGGCGACAACGTTGAGGTCGTCTGCAAAATCCTTATCCCATTCAATTACATAATCTTCTGACATAACATCAATATCCTTTCCGAATGCTTGAAAAGACATTATTACATTGCTAAGTAAATGACAGGAATTGATGGAATCCTAAAAGACGGCGATAAAAAAGGCGAACCGGAGTTCGCCATTGTGTTACTCCGCCACACTCTCGCGCAGCGATTTCACAGGAAAAACTTTTACCTGCTTAATCATATTGTCCTGTACGTCGAGAATATCGATATCGTACTCGCCAATACGCACGCGGGTGCCTGCGACAGGGATCTCTTCCAGTGCCTCAAGAATGACGCCATTAACCGTGCGGGCATCATCTTCCGGTAGATGCCAGTTAAAGGCTTTGTTGATTTCCCGCACGTTGGCAGTGCCATCGATAATCACCGAACCGTCGTTTTGCGGCGTGACTTCTTCGGCAAGTGTTGGCGACATGGACGTGGTGAAATCGCCGACAATCTCTTCCAGAATATCTTCGACCGTCACCAGCCCCTGAATATCTCCGTATTCGTTGACAACCAGGCCGACTTTCTTTTTGTTGCGCTGAAACTTCACCAGCTGCGTGCTGAGCGGCGTACCTTCCGGGACAAAATAGATCTCGTCCGCGGCGCGTAGCATGGTTTCTTTGGTGAACTCTTTTTTCTCCGACATCAACCGCCAGGCTTCACGTACTCGCAGCATACTGATGGCGTCGTCCAGCGAATCACGGTAGAGCACGATGCGCCCGTGAGGTGAGTGGGAGAGTTGGCGCAGAATCGATTTCCAGTCATCGTTGATATCAATACCGATAATTTCACTGCGCGGCACCATGATGTCATCGACGGTCATTTTTTCCAGATCGAGCACCGAAAGCAGCATATCCTGATTGCGACGGGAAATTTGTGAGCGCGATTCGTGCACGATGGTGCGCAACTCTTCTTTGCTCAAAGAGCCGCTAACCACGATATCGGTTTTGATGCCCATCATGCGCATTAACATGCGGGTAATAGCATTCAGCAACCAGACCAGCGGCATCATCAAAATTTGCAGCGGTGCTAACAGAAAACTACTCGGATAAGCGACTTTTTCCGGGTACAGCGCGGCAATGGTTTTCGGCAATACTTCAGCAAAAACCAGTACGACAAAAGTCAGCACACCAGTCGCAATTGCCACGCCCGCATCGCCGTACAAACGCATCCCGACAATAGTGCCGAGCGCGGAGGCAAGAATATTGACCAGGTTATTGCCGATTAACACAAGGCTAATCAGGCGGTCTGGCTTACGCAGCAATTTTTCGACGCGTTTGGCCGAGCGATTACCCTGTTTCGCCATATGTCGCAGACGATAGCGGTTGAGGGTCATCATTCCGGTTTCGGACCCGGAAAAATAGGCTGAAATGACCACCATGATGATCAGAATAATGATCAACGTAGTAGTAGAAATGTGTTCCAGGGGAAACTCCTTTTCTGGGGTTAGCTGATTAACTGCTGGACAATTCGGCTGCCGAAAT
Organism: Escherichia sp. E4702; assembly: GCF_963883545.1. Classification (NCBI taxonomy): domain Bacteria; kingdom Pseudomonadati; phylum Pseudomonadota; class Gammaproteobacteria; order Enterobacterales; family Enterobacteriaceae; genus Escherichia; species Escherichia sp. E4702. The sequence continues at coordinate 63,846 of NZ_CAWORF010000006.1, forward strand.
AGGCCAGTGTCAGAATGACTGCACCCGCGACGTAAACCAGACGACGCGTCGTCCACGCCATCCTTCATGATAATGTCCCCACAGCAGCACAATATAGACAAACCACGCCACGATAGAGAGCACGGCCTTATCGATATTTTCCATGCTAAATAAGTTGTGCATGTAGAACAGGCCAGTGCAAAGAGTAAGCGTTAACAGCACCACGCCAATCTGCGTAATGTGGAACATTTTACGCTCGATACTCATCAATGGCGGCATTTCCTGACTGAATGCCAACTTTTTGTTCTTCAGTTGGTAATCAATCCATGCCAGTTGCAACGCGTACAGGGCGGCGATAATTAGCGTGGCGTAGGAAAAGAGCGATAAGCCAATGTGCACCAGCATCCCAGGCGTGGCTTCCAGGTGGGTGATGTATTCATTGGGCATGAAGGTCGCCAGCGCCAGGTTGATAAGCGCAAAGGCATAGACAATGGGTAGCAGCAACCAGCCACGATTGCGAGAAGCCACAATGGTCATTACCGTACAGATCATCAAACTGACCAATGAACCAACGTTCAGCAGGCTGAGGTTTTGTCCGCTATCACCGTCGGGCAGGATGCGGGCTTCCAGAGCGATTGCGTGGCAGACCAGCGCGATGACCGCAGAAATAATAGCCATGCGCCGCCAGCCGCCGTTTTTTTGCAGCAGACCGGGAACAATCAGCGCAAGACTGACGGAGTAGGCGACAAGCGCGAGCAGAGCAAAAACGGGCATAGTAATGTCGACAGTTTGAGCAATAAGAAAGAGAAGCAGTATAGCGTCAGGTGAACGCTGCTCCAACCGTTGCATAACAACAAAGACGCCTTCATGTTATACTGCGGCAAAATACTGATGATGTGTCGCGATTGCGGCCAACCGTTTCCACCCCAGGCGAGAGACAATGTTTGATAATTTAACCGATCGTTTGTCGCGCACGCTGCGCAATATCAGTGGCCGTGGACGCCTCACTGAAGACAACGTAAAAGATACGCTGCGCGAAGTGCGCATGGCGCTGCTGGAGGCGGACGTCGCTCTGCCGGTAGTGCGTGAGTTTATCAATCGCGTAAAAGAGAAAGCGGTTGGTCATGAAGTTAATAAGAGCCTGACGCCGGGGCAGGAGTTCGTCAAAATCGTCCGTAACGAACTGGTTGCGGCGATGGGCGAAGAGAACCAGACCCTGAACCTGGCTGCGCAACCGCCTGCGGTCGTGCTGATGGCGGGCCTGCAAGGTGCCGGTAAAACAACCAGCGTGGGTAAACTCGGTAAGTTCCTGCGCGAGAAGCACAAGAAGAAAGTGCTAGTGGTTTCTGCCGACGTTTATCGTCCGGCGGCAATCAAGCAGCTTGAGACGCTGGCAGAGCAGGTGGGCGTTGATTTCTTCCCTTCCGATGTTGGTCAGAAGCCGGTAGATATCGTTAACGCGGCACTGAAAGAAGCCAAACTGAAATTCTACGACGTGCTGCTGGTGGATACCGCCGGTCGTCTGCACGTTGACGAAGCGATGATGGACGAGATCAAACAGGTCCATGCGTCGATTAATCCGGTTGAAACCCTGTTTGTGGTTGACGCCATGACCGGTCAGGATGCCGCGAATACCGCGAAAGCCTTCAACGAAGCGCTGCCGCTTACCGGCGTAGTGTTGACCAAAGTGGACGGCGATGCCCGCGGCGGTGCGGCGCTCTCTATTCGTCACATCACTGGCAAGCCTATCAAGTTCCTCGGTGTTGGCGAGAAAACAGAGGCGCTGGAGCCGTTCCACCCGGACCGTATCGCTTCCCGTATTCTCGGCATGGGCGATGTTCTGTCGCTGATCGAAGATATCGAAAGCAAAGTTGACCGTGCGCAGGCAGAGAAATTAGCCAGCAAGCTGAAAAAAGGCGACGGCTTCGATCTCAACGACTTCCTTGAGCAGCTGCGCCAGATGAAAAATATGGGCGGCATGGCCAGCCTGATGGGCAAGCTGCCGGGCATGGGGCAGATCCCGGATAACGTCAAGTCGCAGATGGACGATAAAGTGCTGGTGCGTATGGAAGCCATCATCAACTCGATGACGATGAAAGAGCGCGCTAAGCCAGAAATCATCAAAGGTTCGCGTAAGCGTCGTATCGCTGCCGGTTGCGGTATGCAGGTGCAGGACGTTAACCGCCTTCTGAAGCAGTTCGACGACATGCAGCGCATGATGAAGAAAATGAAGAAGGGCGGAATGGCGAAGATGATGAGAAGCATGAAAGGGATGATGCCACCGGGATTTCCTGGTCGCTAAATGACCTTATGCGACAGAGTTATTAACTGTTGATTGCATTTTCTCCAGAAATCAGTAAAATTTTCGGGCTTTTAATATGACACCGGACTCCGTTCCTCGATGGGGTCCGGTTGTTTTATTCACACAAGAGGATGTTATGGTAACTATTCGTTTAGCACGTCACGGCGCTAAAAAGCGTCCGTTCTACCAGGTTGTTGTCGCTGACAGCCGTAATGCACGCAACGGTCGCTTCATCGAGCGCGTTGGTTTCTTCAACCCAATCGCTAGCGAAAAAGAAGAAGGCACTCGCCTGGATCTGGATCGCATCGCTCACTGGGTTGGCCAGGGCGCAACTATTTCTGATCGCGTTGCTGCGCTGATCAAAGAAGTAAACAAAGCAGCTTAATCTGTCACGGTGGTCATGATGAGCAAACAACTCACCGCGCAAGCACCTGTTGATCCCATCGTTTTGGGAAAAATGGGTTCGTCTTACGGTATTCGTGGGTGGCTCAGAGTGTTTTCTTCCACCGAAGACGCCGAAAGCATTTTTGACTATCAGCCCTGGTTTATCCAGAAGGCGGGTCAGTGGCAGCAAGTCCAGCTGGAAAGCTGGAAGCACCACAATCAGGACATGATCATCAAGCTGAAAGGCGTTGACGATCGTGATGCGGCGAACCTGCTGACGAATTGTGAAATTGTCGTGGATTCATCGCAACTGCCTCAGCTTGAAGAGGGTGACTACTACTGGAAAGACCTGATGGGCTGCCAGGTAGTAACCACTGAAGGCTACGATCTCGGTAAAGTCGTCGATATGATGGAAACCGGATCTAATGACGTTCTCGTCATTAAGGCAAACCTGAAAGATGCGTTTGGTATCAAGGAACGTCTCGTACCGTTCCTCGATGGGCAGGTTATCAAGAAAGTCGATCTCACTACTCGTTCAATCGAAGTAGATTGGGATCCTGGTTTTTAAACCACCGGATAAACGGTAAAAGACGGCGCTATGTGGATTGGCATAATTAGCCTGTTTCCTGAAATGTTCCGCGCAATTACCGATTACGGGGTAACTGGCCGGGCAGTTAAAAATGGCCTGCTGAGCATCCAGAGCTGGAGTCCTCGCGACTTCACGCATGACCGGCACCGTACCGTGGACGATCGTCCTTACGGCGGCGGACCGGGGATGTTAATGATGGTGCAACCCTTGCGGGACGCCATTCATGCAGCAAAAGCCGCGGCGGGTGAAGGCGCAAAGGTGATTTATCTGTCACCACAGGGACGCAAGCTTGATCAAGCGGGCGTCAGCGAACTGGCAACGAATCAAAAATTGATTCTGGTGTGCGGTCGCTACGAAGGTATAGATGAGCGCGTAATCCAAACCGAAATTGACGAAGAATGGTCAATCGGCGACTACGTTCTCAGTGGTGGTGAGTTACCAGCAATGACGCTGATTGACTCCGTTTCCCGGTTTATTCCGGGAGTACTGGGACATGAAGCCTCAGCAACGGAAGATTCCTTTGCTGAAGGATTGCTGGATTGCCCGCACTATACGCGGCCTGAGGTGTTAGAAGGGATGGAAGTTCCGTCAGTGTTACTGTCGGGCAACCATGCCGAGATACGTCGCTGGCGTTTGAAACAGTCGCTGGGCCGTACCTGGCTTAGAAGACCTGAACTTCTGGAAAACCTGGCTCTGACTGAAGAGCAAGCAAGGTTGCTGGCGGAGTTCAAAACGGAACACGCACAACAGCAACATAAACATGATGGGATGGCGTAAGCCCCGAGATATCAGTTTACCCAGGATAAGAGATTAAATTATGAGCAACATTATTAAGCAACTTGAACAAGAGCAGATGAAGCAGGACGTACCTTCCTTCCGTCCGGGTGATACCGTGGAAGTGAAAGTATGGGTTGTTGAAGGTTCCAAAAAACGTCTGCAGGCATTCGAGGGCGTGGTTATCGCTATTCGTAACCGCGGTCTGCACTCTGCATTCACTGTTCGTAAAATTTCCAACGGCGAAGGCGTTGAGCGTGTCTTCCAGACTCACTCTCCGGTAGTTGACAGCATTTCTGTCAAACGTCGTGGTGCTGTTCGTAAAGCTAAACTGTACTACCTGCGTGAGCGTACTGGTAAGGCTGCTCGTATCAAAGAGCGTCTTAACTAAGATTTCGCTTAAGCGACATCCTGTTAAGAAGGGCTGGCCAATTGGCTGGCCCTTTTTTTATTTATTGAAATTGCGTTTACGGTGCACTAATCACCACAGCGACGCGACGGTTCTCGGCGCGACCCTGTGCGGTCTTGTTACTGGCGATGGGGTATTTTTTCCCTAAGCCCTGAGTGGTGAGATTGCTGCGAGGAATTTGCCCACCTTCTGCCCACGCATCGGCGACGACATTTGCCCGCTTCAGCGATAAAGCTTCGTTGTAACTGTCTTCGCCGTAATTGTCGGTATGTCCATCCATACGGGCATGGGTTAAGCCTGTGGAGGTCAGTTTTGCGGCCATGGTCTGGATCTGTTGCTGACTTTCCGGGAGCAGTTTGTAGTCATTTTTAGCAAACAGAATGGTATCAGATAAGCCCAGCGACCAGTCGCCAGCGGATTCAGTAAAACCATAAGACTGCATAGCGGCGACTTGTTCTGGAGTAAACTTCCCTTGTGGTGACTGGCAGCCAGTCAGTATCAGTGAAGAGAACACCAGGGGAACTACCAGTTGCTTTATCATGTAGATATTTCCTTGTTATTTCACCAGCTTTTTAGCGCGCTGGTGTTTGGCCTGATACATATTATGGTCGGCCAGCTCTTGTAATTTTTCGGCGGAGACGTGCTCAATGGTCATCGCGTAACCAATGCTTAATGTCATAGTGGTTTGATGGCCATTATTAAGATCGAATGGTCGATTAAAAATTTGTGTCAGTGCCGTGCAAATCCGCTGCACTTCAGATTCCGACTGCACGCCATAGAGGACCATAGCGAATTCATCGCCGCCAATGCGGTATGCCTGATGTCGCAGCCCACCAAATTCAGCTAATCGTTTTGCCACTTCAATCAAGACCTGATCTCCCGTCGCATGACCCCAGGTATCATTGATATATTTGAAATTATCGCCATCAAGAAACAGTAATGCCGACGTTTTTCGGGCATCGGAACTGTTCATCAACGTGTTGATGCCGCTACGAAACGCTGCGCGGTTAGCCAGCCCGGTTAATGGGTCATGTAGCGCGGTACGTAGAAGCTGCGCATTTTTGGCCTGTAAACGAAGCTGCCACTCTTCCATTTCATCCAGCAGACTGTTGAAGTCGAGAGCGAAGCGGTGAAACTCTGCGATACGTTCTTCCGAAACTCGTCGGGAAAAATTGCGGTTGGAACGCACATCATGTACGACATCGGTGATGTTTTTTAACGCTTCAACCAGACCATTGTGCAAATGGCGGGTGAGGGTAATCGCGATGCCTGATGCCAGCAGAATACATGCAGTCAGGACAGCGAGTGAAAACCAGATAAAATGGCTAATTGAGCTGTCGCGTGCGGTTAACTGCACTTCGCCAATAGTTTCGCCATTGTGGCGAATCGGCTGAATGACGGGAGCCGGAAAGAGCCAGTGGCTAATGAAATTACTGAAGGTATCTCCCGGTTCTCTGGCAGTGTAGTGCCAGGAAGCAATAATGTTTTGCTGATTATCACGTACTTCTGCGGTTGAAAATTGGCCTTGCTGACCTAGTGCGGCCAGAGTTTCTGTTGCTGCAGGGCCATCGGCAAAAACGACCGCAGCTTCCAGGCTGTAAGTCATTGTTGCAGCGGTTAGTGCCAGGTTTTTTTGCGCGTATTGTTTCAGGGTTAGCACTGACGTCACGGAAAGCAGCAGCCAGATCAGCGTCATAGTGATAAATATGCTGGTCATGCTGATGTTGCGTAATGCTCTTTTAAACGTGGGGCGCTTATGAAGAGAATTATCGTTATCCATCGTTTTTCTTCCGTGCGAGCATTAAGACATCCGGGTTGACCTTAACACCACTACGCGATAAGGCATCCAGGTTTACGGCAAACCTGACGTTATTATTGTTGATGACCAGACAAAATGCGCTGCCAATAATGCACTCGGTATTTTGTTCGGCAATTAATAATAACGCCTTAGACGGATATTGTTCGATTAATTCTGTCTGGAATGTCGGTGACTCGCTGCCAAAATAAAAACCATTGCAGCCTGAAATCATCGCCTCTTGTTTGTTGTTAACGATGACAGGCAGATAAGGCAAAGGCGTCGCACCTTTCTCTTGCAGGGCGGTGCTAAATCGTGAAGATGAAAAAATACATAGTCTTGGCGGACCAGATACCGTCGGCCAGCGAGTGTAGCTTACGATACCGGAAACCATTAAACGCACATTTTTCGCAACGCCAGTGGTTTCCTGAGCGAGTAATGGCGCGCCTGCCAGAAGGAATATCAGCAGTAAGAACAGTAGGTGAGAAAAGCGCATTCAGGGATCCTCACCATCTTCGCTCGAAACGTATCGAAAATTTTTCAGAATGTTCATTAAAATATCATTCTTTTGTGTGGTCGTCATCCAGAAGAGAATTAAAAATCGAATAAGTTAAATCTTATGATTAATTTTGTGGTGGGATTTAAATTAATTAAGTCTCATCGTGCGGGCATTTTCATCAGCTCCTTTTTGCCATACTTCATGCAATTGGCTGGCATTTTCTACATTGTTGCAGCTGGCAGGGAAACTTTTACCGGAAAGCCCTCGGGCATAAGTAAAATCGACCTGGCAGGTTTTCTTTTGCCCTTCGGCATATCCTTTAAGATATATCCCCCGATCAGCCTGTGAATCGTTAAAAGCATCGTCATTTTTTTATAGCAACGCCTGATATCGCATCTTCCATACCAACATCATACCAGTCAGTACTGGTCAAGGTTGGTGCGTGAGTATAGGGATCAATCTGACAGCCGCTAACAACCAAAGCTAACAAAGGGGCGATAAAGTGTTTCATTGTTTTTTCTCCTTTTTCAAAGCATAGCGGATTGTTTTTATTGTGCGTGTAAATTTATTTGTACATCTATTGGTGGTTAAAACGTATATAAATTGCTTGTGTAAACTATTATTTACGAAATATGGATTGAAATCTTTACTCGTTGTGATATCGTTGCGTCATCCTCGCTGAGGATCAACTATCGCAAACGAGCATAAACAGGATCGCCATCATGCAAAAAGACGCGCTGAACAACGTACATATTACCGACGAACAGGTTCTGATGACCCCGGAACAGTTGAAGGCAGCTTTTCCCTTAAGCCGACAACAAGAGGCCCAGATTGCTGATTCGCGTAAAACTATTTCAGATATCATCGCCGGGCGCGATCCCCGGCTGCTGGTAGTGTGTGGTCCCTGTTCCATTCATGATCCTGAAACTGCACTGGAATATGCTCGTCAATTTAAAGCCCTTGCCGCAGAGGTCAGCGATAGCCTCTATTTGGTGATGCGCGTCTATTTTGAAAAGCCCCGTACCACTGTCGGCTGGAAAGGGTTGATTAACGATCCACATATGGATGGCTCCTTTGATGTTGAAACAGGATTAAAGATTGCACGTAAGTTGCTGTTGGAACTGGTAGATATGGGATTACCATTGGCGACGGAAGCGTTAGATCCAAACAGCCCGCAATATTTGGGTGATCTGTTTAGCTGGTCGGCAATTGGTGCTCGTACCACGGAATCGCAAACGCACCGTGAAATGGCATCCGGGCTTTCCATGCCGGTTGGTTTTAAAAACGGTACTGATGGCAGTCTGGCGACAGCAATCAATGCTATGCGTGCCGCTGCACAACCGCATCGCTTTGTTGGTATTAATCAGGCAGGACAGGTGGCGCTGCTACAAACTCAGGGTAATCCTGACGGACATGTGATCCTGCGTGGCGGAAAAGCACCGAACTATAGCCCGGCGGATGTCGCGCAATGTGAAAAAGAGATGGAACAGGCGGGACTGCGCCCCTCACTGATGGTAGATTGCAGCCACGGTAATTCCAATAAAGATTATCGCCGTCAGCCTGCGGTGGCAGAATCCGTGGTTGCCCAAATTAAAGATGGCAATCGCTCAATTATTGGTCTGATGATCGAAAGTAACATCCACGAAGGCAATCAGTCTTCCGAGCAACCGCGCAGTGAAATGAAATACGGTGTATCCGTAACTGATGCCTGCATAAGCTGGGAAATGACCGATGCCTTACTGCGTGAAATTCATCAGGATCTGAATGGGCAGCTGACGGCACGCGTGGCTTAAGAGGTTTATTATGGTTGCTGAGTTGACCGCATTACGCGATCAAATTGATGAAGTCGATAAAGAGCTGCTGAATTTATTAGCAAAGCGTCTGGAGCTGGTTGCTGAAGTCGGTGAGGTGAAAAGCCGCTTTGGGTTGCCCATTTATGTACCGGAGCGCGAGGCATCCATGCTGGCCTCGCGGCGCGCAGAGGCGGAAGCCCTCGGCGTTCCGCCAGATCTGATTGAAGATGTTCTGCGTCGGGTAATGCGTGAGTCCTACTCCAGCGAAAACGACAAAGGATTTAAAACGCTTTGTCCTTCACTACGTCCAGTAGTTATCGTTGGTGGCGGCGGTCAGATGGGGCGCTTGTTCGAGAAGATGTTGACGCTCTCTGGCTATCAGGTGCGGATTCTGGAGCAACATGACTGGGATCGCGCGGCTGAGATTGTTGCCGATGCCGGTATGGTGATTGTCAGCGTGCCGATTCATGTTACAGAACAAGTTATCGGCAAATTACCACGTTTACCGCAAGACTGTATTCTGGTCGATCTGGCATCAGTGAAAAATGGGCCGTTACAGGCCATGCTGGCGGCGCATGATGGCCCGGTGCTGGGGTTACACCCGATGTTCGGCCCGGACAGCGGTAGCCTGGCAAAGCAAGTTGTGGTCTGGTGTGATGGACGTAAGCCGGAAGCATACCAATGGTTTCTGGAGCAAATTCAGGTCTGGGGCGCTCGGTTGCATCGTATTAGCGCCGTCGAGCACGATCAGAATATGGCGTTTATTCAGGCACTGCGCCACTTTGCTACTTTTGCTTACGGGCTGCACCTGGCAGAAGAAAATGTTCAGCTTGAGCAACTTCTGGCGCTCTCTTCGCCCATATATCGTCTTGAGCTGGCGATGGTCGGGCGACTGTTTGCCCAGGATCCGCAGCTTTATGCCGACATTATTATGTCTTCAGAACGTAATCTGGCGTTGATCAAACGTTACTATAAGCGTTTTGGTGAGGCGATTGAGTTGCTGGAGCAGGGCGATAAGCAGGCGTTTATTGACAGTTTCCGCAAGGTGGAGCACTGGTTCGGCGATTACGCACAGCGTTTTCAGAGTGAAAGCCGCGTGTTATTGCGTCAGGCGAATGATAGCCGCCAGTAATAACCCTGTGCCGGATGATTCACATCATCCGGCTTTTTTCATCAGGTTGGATCAACAGGCACTACGTTTTCACTTGGGTAACAGCCCAATACCTTCATTGAACGGGTGATTTCCCCTAACTCTTTTAACGCCTTTTGCATTTCCACGGATTCAAGATTGGCCTGAATATCCAGATAAAACATCTCTTCCCACGGATTACCGTGAATCGGGCGTGATTCCAGACGGGTCATAATCAGATTGTGGTTGCGCAATACCAGCAACGCTTCAACCAGAGCACCAGCTTGTTGTCCGGTAGCCATTAACAGTGTGGTTTTTGCCGGAACCTGGTCAGACACGTTAATGGCTTTACGTGCCAGCACCACAAATCGGGTGAAGTTTTGTCGTTGATTCGCCTCAATGCGCTCTAGTACCTGTAAACCGTACAAGGAACCGCCAGCTTCGCTCCCCAGCGCAGCGACATGTGGTGATTTTGCCTGTGCAACTTTTTCCATTGCCGCAGACGTACTCTCGGTATATTCAATCTTCCAGTGCGGGTAACGGTTAAGGAATTTGCTGCATTGCTGGAACGGCTGCGGGTGGCTGTAGACCGTGTTGATAGTCGATAAATCGGTGGTGCCGGAAACCAGCAAACAATGGTCGATAGTTAACGTCATCTCGCCAACAATCGACAAGCTGGTATGTTGCAGCAGATCGTAAACGTCGTTTATGGCACCGGAGCTGGTGTTTTCGATCGGTACGACGGCATAGTCGGCCTGGCCGGTTTCCACCTGATTAAAAATATCGGCAAATTTGGCGCAGCCGCTTTCAATGAATTGCTCAAAGTGACGGGCAGCGTACTGGCGCGCCGCAAGATGTGAATAAGAGCCTTTGGGCCCGAGAAAAGCAATGCGGGCTGAGTGCGGATTAATTTTATTGAGATGCTGCTGGAGTAAAGCCTGCTGAGTTAATACGGAATCTTCAATGATGAGCTGGAACAGGCGAGTAATGTAGTGGGCATCCAGATGGTGTGTCTTACCAAGCGTAATTAATCTTTCCAGCAAATCGCGCTCACGATCGATATCACGTACAGGGCGATGAGAAAGCAGTTTGGCTTTTCCCACCTCAACGGCTAGCTCGCGCCGCTCTGCCAGTAACGCCAGCAATTTTTCGTCCAGCGTGCTAATTTTCTCGCGCAGCGCCAGTAACGGGTTTTCCGATGTCATAGTGTTGCCTTTTTTGTTATCAATAAAAAAGGCCTCCCGATTTGGGAGGCCTTATTGTTCGTCTTCGCATTCTGTTTCACACGACGAAACGCCTCCCATTCAGGGGAAGGTAAAAAAGAATGCGAAGAAAAACGGCGTTTGTTTCATGTTTGTTTCCTTAAGCAACTTCAGTACAGTACCCGTACTGTTTTCATGCTGTCAACAAAAAAACGCGCCCGAAGGCGCGTTGGCGATACACTCAATATAAAGGACTACTCTTCTTCAACTTCTTCGACGAAGTTGGCGTCTTTCACCGACGTTGCGGCACGACGTGCTTCGCCTTTGTGCTGCAGTTTATTGAGCTGCCGTTCCAGCTTGTTGATCAATTCGTTAATTGCAGTGTACATATCTTCATGTTTACCACTGGCAACCAGAACGCCGTTAGGTGTATTGATAGTGGCGTCAGCAACGAACCCTTGTGGTTCCTTGGACAGAATGATATGCGGATTAATCAGGTGCGTTTGCCATTTTTCCAGTTTGGCGAGACGGTCTTCGACATGTTGGCGGATTGCCGGAGTAATTTCCATTTGTTTGCTGGTAATGTTCATTGTCATAAATTTTACCTCTTGTCTTCCCGTCTTGGTGAATTCAGCATACCGCTCCTGATGTCAAAATGTGTGATGAAAATCTCATAATTTTGTCACTTTTTGTCAACGAAGTTTTTTTGTGAGAAATCGCAGGAAGAGGTGTTTTTTTACTTGAGGAATGTCTCAAAGCGAGCCATATTTGATAGGATCAGTCGCGACTGAATCGCTTTAGTTAGCGTTCAAATCGAATAAAAAAACGGCAGCTCCAGGGCTGTAATGCCAGTCAGTTAAGCAACTGACTGGCCTTTTTTCGAGGCTATGGGGTATCTCCAGGGCCTTTCCTTTACCACCCTGGGGAAGGCCCTTTCCCTTCTTGTCGGCAACCTTACCAGTTGTCCCATACTTTCAAGATCCTGCATCAGCTCCGGAATACGACCTGGTGAAGCCCCCTGAAGGGTCATCAACATTCTCATGACCATGCCGCATGATTCTGAGAAGCTCAGCTGATTCGGCCAGTATCCTTTCAGATGGCCCGCCATTTTAATCATCTGATATCTCACCAGATTATACGCCAGTAACACGCCCCATAACTCCTGCTCCACAAGCTCCGGCTTTTTACTTCTCAGCGTCAGCCTGCTCAGTTGCATCGTCTGTTTCATTTCCCTGTATCCCAGTTCTATCTCCCATCGATGACTGTACAGGTCCGCCATTTCCCCTCCGGGGTAACGCATGGCGTCCGTCATCGACGTCAGCAGATGGCACATTTTTCCCTTGCGTGTCACGGTCAGCAGGCGGGCTGTCATCTCCTGTCCCAGATCCGG
>NZ_CAWORF010000007.1:0-6290 GCF_963883545.1 Escherichia sp. E4702
GGTTAACGATCTGATGAAGCGGTTCTTTACGTTCAAGGGCCATGCCGACAATACACCAGACCATCATTTCAAGAGGAAGGCGGCGCTTACGCAGGGTGACGGTGCCGGATTCGGCAAGGCAGCGGGAAATCAGTTCCGGGTCCAGATAGTCGCCCAGAGAAGTCAGTGGGTTACGCAGGGAATCGTAACGGGATACCAGATCAAGAGCCTGTCCAATGTGCATAAAAAAATCCGGAAACGGGTGAGCATTTCCGGATTCTTACACAGCCACTGGATCGGTCAACCGATCCTTAACTGATCGGCATTACAGCTCCAGGGCTGCCGTTTTGCGTATATCACACCAGTTAAGTGTTGCTGCTGTTAGCGGCAATAATTTTCGCGACTTTTTCAGCCTGAGCGTTCATTTGCATCTGGCGGTAAGCATTTTCCATCAGCGGCAGCGCATCACGTGTAGCCTGGGTATCCGGGTAGTCACGCAGCATGCCTTCGACGCGGTTGACGACGGCAACCCATGCGCCACGTTCGGTGTAGTACTCTGCAACGGAGTATTCATATTTCGCCAGACGATCTTTCAGGAACACCAGACGTTTGGTTGCATCAGTGGTGTACTGGCTGTTTGGATAGCCGCGCACCAGTTTGGAAAAGTCACTAAACGCAGCTCGGGCATGTTGAGGATCGCGATCGCTACGGTCAACGCCAAAGAACCCTTGCAGCGCACTGTCATCCAGCGCCATATTGGTCAGGCCACGCATGTACATGACATAATCGATATTCGGATGGGTCGGGTTGAGGCGAATAAAACGATCGATGGCAGCCTGTGCTAACGGCAGATCGGCGTTTTTATAGTAGGCGTAGATGAGATCCAGCTGCACCTGCTGCGAATACGGACCAAACGGATAGCGATTATCTAACGCTTCCAGTTGCGTTATTGCCTGTCTCCAGTTACCGTCCTGCAGCTTTTGTTGTGCAGTCGCGTAAATTTCATTTGGCGGATTATCAGGTACTTCTTCCTTTGACCCCGAGCAACCCGCCAAAAACAGGCTTAGTGTGGCGGCTGCCACCAGATATTTCATGCGCGTCATGACGTTTTGACTTTCCTCAAAATGTAATACGGGAGATTCTCTGTTCCTGCTCCCGGTTAAGACCAGCTACAATAGCACACTATATTAAACGGCAAAGCCGTAAAACCCCAACGATAAACGAAGAAGCAGTATATATGGCACAACGAGTAGAACTCACTGCAACAGTGTCCGAAAACCAACTCGGTCAACGCTTAGATCAGGCTTTAGCCGAAATGTTCCCGGATTATTCACGTTCGCGAATAAAAGAATGGATCCTCGACCAGCGCGTGCTGGTTAACGGCAAAGTTTGTGATAAGCCGAAAGAAAAAGTATTAGGTGGCGAGCTGGTGGCCATCAACGCCGAGATTGAAGAAGAAGCGCGTTTTGAACCGCAGGATATCCCGCTGGATATCGTCTATGAAGATGAAGACATCATCGTCATTAATAAACCGCGCGACCTGGTGGTACATCCTGGCGCGGGCAACCCGGATGGCACGGTATTGAATGCGTTGCTTCATTACTATCCACCCATTGCCGATGTACCGCGTGCGGGTATTGTCCATCGTCTGGATAAAGACACCACTGGCCTGATGGTTGTGGCAAAAACCGTTCCAGCCCAGACGCGCCTGGTGGAATCTCTGCAACGACGTGAAATTACTCGTGAGTATGAAGCGGTAGCAATTGGTCATATGACTGCTGGTGGCACGGTGGATGAGCCAATCAGCCGCCACCCGACCAAACGTACTCACATGGCGGTACATCCCATGGGCAAACCGGCGGTCACTCACTATCGCATTATGGAACACTTCCGTGTGCACACGCGTCTGCGGCTGCGTCTGGAAACTGGACGTACGCACCAGATCCGCGTGCATATGGCCCATATCACCCATCCGCTGGTGGGCGATCCGGTTTATGGTGGCCGTCCGCGTCCGCCAAAAGGTGCTTCGGAAGCGTTTATCTCCACGCTGCGTAAGTTTGACCGCCAGGCGCTACATGCAACCATGCTGCGTCTTTATCACCCGATCTCCGGCATCGAAATGGAATGGCATGCGCCTATTCCGCAAGATATGGTGGAGCTGATTGAGGTGATGCGCGCCGATTTCGAAGAGCATAAGGATGAAGTGGACTGGTTATGAGTAAGCTGATTGTCCCGCAGTGGCCGCTGCCAAAAGGTGTTGCGGCCTGTAGCTCTACCCGTATCGGCGGCGTGAGCTTGCCGCCCTACGACTCGCTCAACCTCGGTGCTCATTGTGGTGATAACCCGGAGCACGTCGAGGAAAATCGCAAGCGGCTTTTTGCTGCGGGTAATTTGCCTTCAAAACCGGTCTGGCTTGAGCAGGTACACGGTAAAGATGTGCTTAAGCTTACTGGCGAACCTTATACCTCAAAACGGGCGGATGCCTCGTATAGCAACACACCCGGCACGGTTTGTGCCGTAATGACAGCCGATTGCCTGCCTGTGCTGTTTTGCAATCGGGCAGGAACGGAAGTCGCGGCTGCCCATGCTGGCTGGCGTGGACTGTGCGCAGGCGTGCTGGAAGAGACGGTTTCCTGCTTTGCCGATAAGCCCGAAAACATTCTTACCTGGTTGGGGCCGGCAATCGGTCCACGCGCGTTTGAAGTGGGGCCGGAGGTTCGCGAGGCGTTTATGGCAGTAGACGCCAACGCGAGTACAGCTTTCATTCAGCATGGTGATAAGTATCTGGCGGATATTTATCAGCTTGCCCGACAGCGTCTGGCGAGTGTTGGTGTTGAGCAAATTTTCGGCGGCGACCGTTGTACATATACGGAAAATGAGACTTTCTTCTCTTATCGTCGCGACAAGACCACCGGTCGTATGGCAAGTTTCATTTGGCTGATATAACCTAAAGAATCAAGACGATCCGGTACGCGTGATTTTCTTTTCACATTAATCTGGTCAATAACCTTGAATAATTGAGGGATGACCTCATTTAATCTCCAGTAGCAACTTTGATCCGTTATGGGAGGAGTTATGCGTCTGGATCGTCTTACTAATAAATTCCAGCTTGCTCTTGCCGATGCCCAATCACTTGCACTCGGGCACGACAACCAATTCATCGAACCACTTCATTTAATGAGCGCCCTGCTGAATCAGGAAGGGGGTTCGGTTAGTCCTTTATTAACATCCGCTGGCATTAATGCAGGCCAGTTGCGCACAGATATCACTCAGGCATTAAACCGTTTACCGCAGGTTGAAGGTACTGGTGGTGATGTCCAGCCATCACAGGATCTGGTGCGCGTTCTTAATCTTTGCGACAAGCTGGCGCAAAAACGTGGTGATAACTTTATCTCGTCAGAACTGTTCGTTCTGGCGGCACTTGAGTCTCGCGGCACGCTGGCCGACATCCTGAAAGCAGCAGGGGCGACCACCGCCAACATTACTCAAGCGATTGAACAAATGCGCGGAGGTGAAAGCGTGAACGATCAAGGAGCTGAAGACCAACGTCAGGCTTTGAAAAAATACACCATCGACCTTACCGAACGAGCCGAACAAGGCAAACTCGATCCGGTGATTGGTCGTGATGAAGAAATTCGCCGTACCATTCAGGTACTGCAACGTCGTACTAAAAATAACCCGGTGCTGATTGGTGAACCTGGTGTTGGTAAAACTGCCATCGTTGAAGGTCTGGCGCAGCGTATTATCAATGGCGAAGTGCCGGAAGGGCTGAAAGGCCGCCGCGTACTGGCGCTGGATATGGGCGCGCTGGTGGCTGGGGCGAAATATCGCGGTGAGTTTGAAGAACGTTTAAAAGGCGTGCTTAACGATCTCTCCAAACAGGAAGGCAACGTCATCCTGTTTATCGACGAATTACATACTATGGTTGGCGCAGGTAAAGCCGATGGCGCAATGGACGCCGGGAATATGCTGAAACCGGCACTGGCGCGTGGTGAACTGCACTGTGTGGGTGCTACGACGCTGGACGAATATCGCCAGTACATTGAAAAAGATGCTGCGTTGGAACGTCGCTTCCAGAAAGTGTTTGTTGCCGAGCCTTCTGTTGAAGACACCATTGCTATTCTGCGTGGCCTGAAAGAACGTTACGAGCTGCACCACCATGTGCAAATTACTGACCCGGCAATTGTTGCAGCGGCGACGTTGTCTCATCGCTACATTGCTGACCGTCAGCTGCCGGATAAAGCCATCGACCTGATCGATGAAGCAGCATCCAGCATTCGTATGCAGATTGACTCAAAACCGGAAGAACTCGACCGACTTGATCGCCGTATTATCCAGCTCAAACTGGAACAACAGGCGTTAATGAAAGAGTCTGATGAAGCCAGTAAAAAAACGCCTGGATATGCTCAACGAAGAACTGAGCGACAAAGAACGTCAGTACTCCGAGTTAGAAGAAGAGTGGAAAGCAGAGAAAGCGTCGCTCTCTGGTACGCAGACCATTAAAGCGGAACTGGAGCAGGCAAAAATCGCCATTGAACAGGCTCGCCGTGTAGGTGACCTGGCGCGGATGTCTGAACTGCAATACGGCAAAATCCCGGAACTGGAAAAGCAACTGGAAGCCGCAACGCAGCTCGAAGGTAAAACTATGCGTCTGTTGCGTAATAAAGTGACCGACGCCGAAATTGCTGAAGTGCTGGCGCGTTGGACGGGGATTCCGGTTTCTCGCATGATGGAAAGCGAGCGCGAAAAACTGCTGCGTATGGAGCAAGAACTGCACCAGCGCGTTATTGGTCAGAACGAAGCGGTTGATGCGGTATCTAACGCTATTCGTCGTAGCCGTGCGGGGCTGGCGGATCCAAATCGCCCGATTGGTTCATTCCTGTTCCTCGGCCCAACTGGTGTGGGTAAAACGGAACTTTGTAAGGCGCTGGCGAACTTTATGTTTGATAGCGACGAGGCGATGGTCCGTATCGATATGTCCGAGTTTATGGAGAAACACTCGGTGTCTCGTCTGGTTGGTGCGCCTCCGGGATATGTCGGTTATGAAGAAGGTGGCTACCTGACCGAAGCTGTGCGTCGTCGCCCGTATTCCGTCATCCTGCTGGATGAAGTGGAAAAAGCGCATCCGGATGTCTTCAACATTCTGTTGCAGGTACTGGATGATGGACGTTTGACTGACGGGCAGGGGAGAACGGTCGACTTCCGTAATACGGTGGTCATTATGACTTCTAACCTCGGTTCTGATCTGATTCAGGAACGCTTTGGTGAACTGGATTATGCGCGCATGAAAGAGCTGGTGCTCGGTGTGGTAAGCCATAACTTCCGTCCGGAATTCATTAACCGTATCGATGAAGTGGTGGTCTTCCATCCGCTGGGTGAACAGCACATTGCGTCGATTGCGCAGATTCAGTTGAAACGTCTATACAAACGTCTGGAAGAACGTGGTTATGAAATCCACATTTCTGACGAGGCGCTGAAACTGCTGAGCGAGAACGGTTACGATCCGGTCTATGGTGCACGTCCTCTGAAACGTGCTATCCAGCAGCAGATCGAAAACCCGCTGGCACAGCAAATACTGTCTGGTGAATTGGTTCCGGGTAAAGTTATTCGCCTGGAAGTTAATGAAGACCGGATTGTCGCCGTCCAGTAAATAAGAAAAGCGAGCCCTTCGGGGCTCGCTTTTTGTCTAATTTCCAACCGGAAATGGTCGTTTTTAAGGTGTTTCGCTTAAGAATTGAACGAACGATAAATTTTTTATATTTTCCGCTTGTCTCTTCAGAATAACTCCCTATAATGCGCCACCACTGACACGGAACAACGGCGAACAAGCCGCCGGGTCAGCGGGATTCTCCTGAGAATTCCGGCAGAGAAAAGCGAAAATAAACGCTTGACTCTGAAAGAGGAAAGCGTAATATACGCCACCTCGCGACAGTGAGCTGAAAGCCGCGTCGCAACTGCTCTTTAACAATTTGTCAGACAATCTGTGTGGGCACTCGAAGATACGGATTCTTAACGTCGCAAGACGATAAATGAATACCAAGTCTCAAGAGTGAACACGTAATTCATTACGAAGTTTAATTCTTTGAGCATCAAACTTTTAAATTGAAGAGTTTGATCATGGCTCAGATTGAACGCTGGCGGCAGGCCTAACACATGCAAGTCGAACGGTAACAGGAAACAGCTTGCTGTTTCGCTGACGAGTGGCGGACGGGTGAGTAATGTCTGGGAAACTGCCTGATGGAGGGGATGAACTACTGGAAACGGTAGCTAATACCGCNATAACGTCGCAAGACCAAAGAGGGGACCTCGGG
>NZ_CAWORF010000008.1:0-154389 GCF_963883545.1 Escherichia sp. E4702
CTCAACGGATAAAAGGTACTCCGGGGATAACAGGCTGATACCGCCCAAGAGTTCATATCGACGGCGGTGTTTGGCACCTCGATGTCGGCTCATCACATCCTGGGGCTGAAGTAGGTCCCAAGGGTATGGCTGTTCGCCATTTAAAGTGGTACGCGAGCTGGGTTTAGAACGTCGTGAGACAGTTCGGTCCCTATCTGCCGTGGGCGCTGGAGAACTGAGGGGGGCTGCTCCTAGTACGAGAGGACCGGAGTGGACGCATCACTGGTGTTCGGGTTGTCATGCCAATGGCACTGCCCGGTAGCTAAATGCGGAAGAGATAAGTGCTGAAAGCATCTAAGCACGAAACTTGCCCCGAGATGAGTTCTCCCTGACCCTTTAAGGGTCCTGAAGGAACGTTGAAGACGACGACGTTGATAGGCCGGGTGTGTAAGCGCAGCGATGCGTTGAGCTAACCGGTACTAATGAACCGTGAGGCTTAACCTTACAACGCCGAAGATGTTTTGGCGGATGAGACATCGATAAGTAAGCTTGATAACAGATTAGATTAACCGGCGTAAGCGGGTTAATAAAACAGAATTTGCCTGGCGGCCTTAGCGCGGTGGTCCCACCTGACCCCATGCCGAACTCAGAAGTGAAACGCCGTAGCGCCGATGGTAGTGTGGGGCTTCCCCATGCGAGAGTAGGGAACTGCCAGGCATCAAATAAAACAAAAGGCTCAGTCGGAAGACTGGGCCTTTTGTTTTATCTGTCGTCCGTCCGGAATAGCGTAGGCAGTAAAAACCACCTGATGTGGTTCTGGCTAAGAAATAAAAACCCTATCATTCCCTTGTATACGCCAGATGTTCGCCCATTTCCATACGACAACCTCACCTGAAATCCTTCCTGGTCATCCAGAATAATCATTCCCCTGCTAACTAAATTCGCAGTTATGGTTGCACAAACATCGGTAACAAATGTATAACATTCGTCTTACTAAATAATAAACAACATTGGCCGACAAAAGCATCGGATTATGGCAGGAGAAATATTGGCATGGCAGAAAGCACTGTAACGGCAGACGGCAAACTGACAAGTAGTGATACTCGTCGCCGCATCTGGGCAATAGTAGGGGCCTCTTCAGGTAATCTGGTCGAGTGGTTCGATTTTTATGTCTACTCATTCTGTTCCCTCTACTTCGCCCACATCTTCTTCCCTTCTGGTAACACTACCACTCAGTTACTGCAAACAGCCGGTGTTTTTGCCGCGGGCTTTCTGATGCGTCCAATAGGTGGCTGGCTATTTGGACGCATAGCCGATAAACATGGTCGTAAAAAATCAATGTTGTTATCGGTGTGTATGATGTGTTTCGGATCTCTGGTTATCGCCTGCCTCCCAGGTTATGAAACTATCGGTACCTGGGCTCCGGCATTATTGCTTCTCGCGCGTTTATTCCAGGGATTATCCGTTGGTGGAGAATATGGCACCAGCGCAACCTATATGAGTGAAGTTGCTGTTGAAGGGCGCAAAGGGTTCTATGCTTCGTTCCAATATGTCACGCTAATTGGCGGTCAGTTGCTGGCCTTACTGGTGGTGGTTGTTCTACAACATACTATGGAAGATTCTGCTCTCAGAGAGTGGGGATGGCGCATTCCTTTTGCGTTAGGAGCAGTGTTAGCCGTTGTAGCATTATGGTTACGCCGTCAATTAGATGAAACTTCGCAACAAGAAACGCGCGCTTTAAAAGAAGCGGGCTCAATGAAAGGGTTATGGCGCAATCGCCGTGCATTCATCATGGTTCTCGGCTTCACTGCTGCGGGTTCTCTTTGTTTCTATACCTTTACCACCTATATGCAGAAATATCTGGTGAATACTGCGGGAATGCACGCCAACGTGGCAAGCGGCATTATGACTGCGGCATTGTTTGTATTTATGCTCATTCAACCGTTCATTGGCGCGCTGTCAGATAAGATTGGACGCCGAACCTCAATGTTATGCTTTGGCTCTTTGGCCGCTATTTTTACCGTCCCCATACTATCAGCATTGCAGAACGTCTCCTCTCCTTATGCCGCTTTTGGTCTGGTGATGTGCGCCCTGCTGATAGTGAGTTTTTATACATCAATCAGTGGAATACTGAAGGCTGAGATGTTCCCGGCACAGGTTCGCGCATTAGGTGTTGGTCTGTCATATGCGGTCGCCAATGCTATATTTGGTGGTTCGGCGGAGTACGTAGCGTTGTCGCTGAAATCGATAGGAATGGAAACGGCATTCTTCTGGTATGTGACATTGATGGCCGTGGTAGCGTTTCTGGTTTCTTTGATGCTGCACCGCAAAGGGAAGGGGATGCGTCTTTAGTGATGCGCTATTTGCCAGACGGTATAGCCGGTAGTTGCACCGGCGATATCCCAGGCAAAATCCTTCCAGCTCCAGCCGCTCCCCTCTGGGCGGCTATCCCAAAGCTCTTTTGACGCTCCCAGCCCTACAGAGAACATCAGCCCGAACATCGCGCTGCGGTCGCGACTCATCCCCTGATGTTGCGCGTATTCATTTCCTGCGGCGGAAAGCATCGCCGAGGCGATAAAGTGTTGGGCTTTATCCTGCCCCTGCCAGCTATCGTTAGCCATGTGGCTGCAACCAGAAAGTAACAATAGCAAACAGATAAAAAGAATACGCAACGCGGCCTCCAAAAAACAAACCCCGTACAGGACGGGGTTCAGATTACAGGATACGGCTAATTAATCGGTCGATGCGGATGCGGCGCAAACGGCGGATAAGTTTGCGAACCTTTACCGGATAATCGGCAATACTTTGCAGATCGCGGTAGTGCTTAACAATGGTGGTATGCTCGCGGATCAGCTCCAGTTCTTTCTCTCGCTGTGGAGCAAGCTCCAGTTGTGGATCGTGGATCAAAATGGCGTTTTCCAGATCCAGACGCCAGGCACGTGGATTCAGGTTATTACCGGTTATCAGCATCCACTTATCATCAACCCACATTCCTTTCAGGTGATAAGTATTATCGTCATCTTTCCACAAACGGACCACTAACTGGTCAGTATTGACGTAATACTGCAAACGACTCAGGAAGCGACGCAAATTAATCTCATAAAGATAAGGCAACGCGCCAATTATCTTGAATGGTTCATCTTCCGGAATGTAGAAGTCGTTCGCGGTTTTATCACCAACGATAATTTCGACCTTTTTCCCTTCACGCAGCAACTGGATGATATTGCGCACCAGGATTGCCGGTAGGTTGAAGTATGGCGTACAGATAGTCAGTTTCTGTTCTGCACAGGGCATCAGATGGAAAATGGTCTTGTTCAACAGACTCGATTTCCCCAGACCCACCAACGGCGTAACGGAAAGTTGATCGTTGTCGGCATCTCCCTGGAAATGATAAGCGGCATCACGCAACTCCTGGCGGAACAGGCGAATGTCGTTCTTGATTTCCGGGCTTTTTGGGCGATGTTCATCATCCAGACGGTTAACACCGCGACCATTCATAATATTCTGCGTAACCCATTCAAACATAATGTCTGACATCTTGCGGTTACGAATCAGATGGTAACGGTCGTAACGGTATTTATCGTGCTGATGCAAATAAACATCGTTCAGGCTGGCACCGCTATAAAGTACGCTATCGTCGATGATAAAGCCTTTAAAATGCAGAACGCCCAGGGCTTCACGGGTATTGATGGGTACGCCATAAACCGGAACATCTACGCCCGGATTTTCCTGCGCCATGCGGCAGTACCAGTCAGCATTAGTGTTAGATGCCGCAGCGCCAATGCGTCCACGTTGCGCACGATGCCAGTCGACCAGCACCCGCACATCCAGTTCCGGACGCTGCCGTTTAGCCTCATATAGTGCGCTCAGAATGCCTTTGCCACCATCATCCTGTTCGAGATACAGGGCGACAATGCAAATGCGCTGCTTCGCGCTGGCTATTTTTTCCAGCAGCGTCTCCCGGAAGTCGGCGGGAGCGTAAAAGAAATCGACATCATCAACTGATTGAGAAATCTTGGGTAGTTGGGCAAGGTGTTGTTGATGTTTATTACGCTTAAATTTTGACAACATCACAGTGCATTTCTTCTCTGTTCATTGAAGGGTCCTCTGTGCAATGCAGACGACATAAGCGGGCAATAATAACACCTGTCCCGATTAAGTGGTCAACATTTCCAGTACCTTACTCATGATTCCTCGCGCTGGGCAAGATTTAGCGTAAGCCCAACGATCCCCTCTTCGAGCTGGATATCGACGTTAAACCCGAGCTTGCGGGCCAGCGCCACCATGCCACGATTGTTTGGCATCGTAATACCATTCAGACGTTGCAGTCCGTGATCTCGCGTATAGGTAATCAACTTTTCCATTAAGCGTCGACCTAAGCCTAACCCTTTGAGATCCGAGCGAACCAGTACAGCAAATTCGGCATCGATGTTATCAGGATCGGAAATCGCACGCGTGACGCCGAGGATCTCTTCCGTTTGATCAATACGTCGCACCGCCACAAACGCCATTTCCCGATCGTAGTCGATCTGCGTCATGTTAGCTAAATCTTCATGGGTGAATTCGTTGATCTCGCTAAAGTAGCGATAATAAAGATCTTCTTTAGTGACTCGTGAAATGAATTGCTGAAGCTGTGGCTCATCTTCTGGCAAAATCGGGCGAAACAAGCAGCGTTCGCCGTTTTTCAATTCCACCCACTCTTCCAGCTGATGTGGGTACGGGCGCACTGCCAGCCGACTCTCGCTATCGCCTTCAAACGGCGCGATATCCAGCGTGACATCCAGCGCGGTAAATTCACTGCCAGAAGCCAGCAAAGGATGAATATCCAGACGCTGAATTTCCGGGCAATCGACAATCAAGTTGGAAACCTGCACCAGAAGCTGGCTCAAGCCTGCAACATCCAATGGACGCAGTGCACTGCGCGCACGAATCTTTTTACTTTTTATTCCCTGAATGACCAGATAACGGGCCAGGTTCATGTTCAGCGGCGGTAATGCGACGACGGCTTGATCTTCTGGACGCCACTCCACACCGCCTTCACCCAGCATGATCAACGGTCCGAAAACGGGATCCTGCTCGACCACTACCCGCAACTCCTGGGCGCCAGCACGGTTAGCCATACTTTGCACCAGCAGACCGTGGATCCGCGCCTGCGGCCAGGCCATTTTTACGCGATCGAAAATAGCGTTCGCGGCTTGCTGGACTTCATTGGCTGTACGCAGGTAGAGCATGACGCCCTGAACTTCCGATTTATGTGGAATATCCGGCGAGCGTAATTTTAGCGCCACCGGATAACCAATCTGTTCAGCAATATGCACCGCTTCGGTACTATCGCTGGCAATCCAGGTGGGAAGCGTGTTCATGCCATACGCTTGCAGGATTGGCTGTACTTCATGGGTATCGAGTGACGTTGCCCCTTCGGCAATCGCCTGTTGCAACAGAAGATGCGCTTCTGCGGTATTAGAGGTCAGATTGCTGGGCAGTGCCGGCGTTTCGCGTAGTTGCTTCTGGTTACGTCGGTACTCCACCATATGCATAAAAGCGGTGATGGTTCCTTCCGGAGTGCGGTAGGTCGGCAGCCCGGCTTCGCTGAATAAACGTCGCGCCTCTTGCGAGGAGTGTTCGCCGCACCAGTTCGTCAGCAGAGAGACATACTTGCTGCGAGGGTGATGCTTTACCGCTTCAATTAATGCCAGTGCGCTTTCTGTGGCGGGAGCAGCAGCACTGGGCGAATGAATAACCATCAGCGCATCAAAATCCTGGCTGTGGAACAGAATATCCAGCGTTTTAATATAGTGCTCACTGCTGGCGTCATCGCGCAGATCGAGCGGGTTAGAGATTACTACATGTTCTGGCAGCGCATCGCGTAGTTTCTGGCAGGTTTCTTCGCTTAGCGTTGCCAGCTTTCCATTGCGCGACCATAAGGCATCCAGCGCCAGCGCAGCTGGCGCTGCACCGTTGCTGATAATCATCAGTCGGTCGCCACGCAATGGGCGCATATGGCTAAGGGTTTCCACTGCCGAAAACAGTTCGTGAGTGTCCTGCACTCGTAATAAACCGGCACGCTGAATAGCTGCATCCCATGCCGGGTCCATTCCTGCCGTCGTGTTGAGCAGTCGCTGTGCTGCCGGGCTACGTCCGCTTTTAATTACCAGAATCGGTTTATTACGCGAGGCACTACGGGCCGCCGAAACAAAGCGTCGCGCGTCGCTTAACTGTTCGAGATAGAGCAGGATGGCGCTGGTTTTACTGTCGCGCGCCAGATAGTCGAGCAATTCATCAACGTCGATATCCAGGCTGTCGCCGAGCGCAATAAAGTAGGAAAACCCCATCTCACGCTGTTGCGCCCAGTCGAGGATGGTGTTGGAGACGGCAGCCGATTGCGAAATAAACGCCAGCTTGCCGCGCTTAATTGGTACGGGCGAAAAGCTGGCATTCAGACCTTGCCACGGCGCCAGTAATCCCAGACTGTTTGGTCCAAGCAGGCGCATGTTATGACGCTGGGCGCAGGCTCGGAGATCTTCGTGTTGCGATGCCGGGGCAGAAAGAATAATGCAGGTTTTACAGCCTTTTTCGCCGAGTTCTTCCAGAAGCGCCAGATTGCGGCTGGCATTGGTACACAGCACAGCAAGGTCGGGCGTAAAGGGCAGACTGGCGATATCCGGCCAGGCCAGTACGCCTTGTACCGCTTTCCAGGCCGGCGTCACCGGTAACACCGGTCCGTTAAATCCTCCCGCCAGCAGGTTACGCATCATCAGGTAACCTGCGCGATTGGGTTTCATCGATGCGCCAATTACCGCAATCGATTTTGGTCGCAGTAGTGCTTCCAGTCCTCGCTGACTCATACCGGTCTCCCGCAGAAGTGACCGAATGATTTTAAACGCTTTCTAACTGTTCTGCTGTGATGCTACCCAGATGTTGCGTTTTTCCTGCCAGATAGCGTGTTTTAAAGCGAGTGAAATGCTCGCCTAAGCTGGCCGCAGCCCCGGTATCGCCCGCCATATCTAAAAGTGCGATAGCCACTTCAGCGGTACAATATTGGCCTTCAGCCTGGGCTTCACGCAGGCGATAGGCAGAAAGCCGGGAAAGATCGACGGAAATGACAGGGAGATTATCCAGATACGGACTTTTACGAAACATCTTGCGCGCTTCCGGCCAGGTACCATCGAGCATGATAAACAGCGGTGGCTTACCGGAAGGCGGGGTGAAGATCACTTCCCGTTGCTCATCAGCATATGAGGCGGGAAAGACCACCATTGGCTGATAGTTCGGGTTTTGTACCAGATCCAGCAAATCTTGCGAGGGTTCGGTACGCGACCATTGAAACGCAACGGTATCAGGCAAAATATCAGCAATCAGACGCCCGGTGTTACTTGGCTTCATTGGCTCGGTGTCGAACATCAGCAAACAGAAGCGACTTTTTGCTTCCGCTGGCGTGATTGTCGAACAGAGACATAATTTCTCTGGCAAAAGACAGCGTTGGCAGCGACGAACGCGATTACCGCGGGCAAGAAAAGGACGTGTTGCGCGCGCAATACGTTCGGCGCGTAACTGGAGAACAGCGTTTTCGGTCATAAGAGAGCGTCGAAAAAACGCCATTGTCGCAGAGGAGAAAACGGGGCACAAGATGCGCCCCGGTAAGATTAAAGAGATTCGTTCAACCAGCTATCGAACGGCGCTTTCGGCACTGCGCCATTAAGCATGTCGACGACCTGACCGTTTTTGAAAATCATGATCGTCGGAATACTGCGAATACCAAAGCGGCTGCTTAATTCACGTTCAGCTTCGGTATTCACTTTCACAAAGCGCACTTTACCGCTACGCTCTTGCGCAACATCTTCAAAAATTGGCGCGAAGTTACGGCAGGGGCCGCACCACGGCGCCCAGAAGTCGATCACCACAGGTAGATCATCTTTCAGCAATTTGTCGAGCGTTTCACCGGTCGCATTAATCACCTCTCCGTCAAACAAGTCGTGACCGCAGCGTCCGCATTTTGCCGCATCTTCGATCCGATCGTCGGGAATGCGATTGATGGCCTGACAATGGGTACAAACGGTATTCATAACTAACCTCGGGATGAGTAAGGAGACTTATCGGCAACGACGCCGGTATGTTTCTAATATGTTACATATTATCGGGGACATTGTTCCAGACAACAAT
This sequence comes from Escherichia sp. E4702, assembly GCF_963883545.1. Classification (NCBI taxonomy): domain Bacteria; kingdom Pseudomonadati; phylum Pseudomonadota; class Gammaproteobacteria; order Enterobacterales; family Enterobacteriaceae; genus Escherichia; species Escherichia sp. E4702. Next base: position 8,140 of record NZ_CAWORF010000008.1, read on the forward strand.
CTGTTTTATTCAATGGGTATGATAGACGCAGGCTTTGGAACGAAATCATGGCGAACCGCGCGCACTTCGGGTAATCTGCGCGCTTCGCGCAGCGCTGGTGGAGAAAAGCATGAACGATGAAATGAAAGGTAAAAGCGGCAAGGTCAAAGTGATGTATGTCCGCAGTGATGATGATTCTGATAAACGTACCCATAACCCGCGTACCGGGAAAGGGGGCGGGCGTCCAGGAAAATCTCGTGCCGACGGTGGCCGTCGCCCCGCCCGCGATGACAAACAGAGTCAGCCCCGTGACCGCAAGTGGGAAGAGTCGCCGTGGCGCACAGTTTCCCGCGCGCCTGGTGATGATGCGCCGGAAAAGGCCGATCACGGTGGCATCAGTGGTAAAAGTTTTATTGATCCGGAAGTGTTGCGTCGTCAGCGTGCGGAAGAAACCCGCGTCTACGGCGAAAACGCATGTCAGGCACTGTTCCAGAGCCGTCCGGAAGCAATTGTTCGCGCCTGGTTTATCCAGAGCGTAACGCCACGTTTTAAAGAAGCATTGCGCTGGATGGCGGCAAACCGCAAAGCGTACCATGTGGTGGATGAAGCGGAACTGACAAAAGCGTCAGGCACGGAACATCACGGCGGCGTGTGCTTCCTGATCAAAAAGCGTAACGGTACAACCGTGCAGCAGTGGGTAAGCCAGGCAGGCGCGCAGGATTGTGTACTGGCGCTGGAAAACGAATCTAACCCGCATAACCTGGGTGGCATGATGCGTAGCTGCGCGCACTTCGGCGTGAAAGGCGTTGTGGTGCAGGATGCGGCACTGCTGGAGTCTGGTGCGGCTATCCGTACCGCAGAAGGCGGCGCAGAGCACGTTCAGCCGATTACTGGCGACAACATTGTTGACGTGTTGGATGATTTCCGTCAGGCGGGCTACACCGTGGTGACCACTTCCAGCGAGCAAGGTAAACCGCTGTTCAAAACCAGTCTGCCAGAAAAAATGGTGCTGGTGCTGGGGCAGGAATATGAAGGGTTACCGGATGCCGCACGCGATCCGAACGATTTGCGCGTGAAGATTGACGGTACTGGCAACGTTGCTGGACTGAATATTTCTGTCGCAACTGGCGTTCTGCTTGGCGAATGGTGGCGTCAGAATAAAGCCTGATAAATCAGCCGGGTGGCAACTCTGCCATCCGGCATTTTCCCGCTAATTTACTCACTCTCTGCCGGTAATACTGGCATCCAGTCAATCGGCGTCTCGCCACGTTGTTCCAGCCACTGATTTGCCAGCACAAAATGGTTACAGCCAAAGAATCCACGATGCGCAGAAAGCGGTGACGGATGCGGTGCTTTCAGTACGTGATGGCGTTGCTTATCTATAATCGCCCCTTTCTTTTGCGCATGAGATCCCCACAACAAAAACACCACGCCTTCGCGATGCTGATTTATGAGGCTGATGACTTTATCAGTAAATGTCTCCCAACCGAGGCTGGCGTGGGAATGCGCCTGACCTGCGCGTACCGTCAATACGGTATTGAGCAGCAGAACACCCTGACGCGCCCAGCTTTCGAGATAGCCATGCGCCGGGCGGGTAAAGCCTGGAACGGTGTTTTCCAGCTCTTTATACATATTCAGTAATGATGGCGGAGTGGGGATACCGGGGCGAACAGAAAACGCCAGGCCGTGAGCCTGTCCGGGGCCGTGATAAGGATCCTGGCCGAGAATCACAACTTTGACATCGCCTAACTCGGTAAAACGAAAGGCGTTAAAGACATCTTTTTGTGGCGGATAGATAGTGATGCCGGATTGCCGCTCGCTGGCGACGGTCTGAAGGGTATTAAGAAAATAGGGTTGTTGCTTCTCTTCAGCCAGCACGTCATGCCAGGTTAATTCGTTAGCCATCTCGCTCTCCTGCGAATCTTCAATCCGCCTAGCTTAACTGCTTCTTTCTACAGAACAAAATCAAGCTCATTTTATAGACATAATCGACTGTAAAAAAATGTAAATTGGTAAAATTTCACACCCGCATAAGTTGATGTAAAACAATAAAATCCACTTGTCGCTACATTTGATGTGTGTTTTTTATTGATTTAAATCAAAGAATCAGGGGTATTTGAGGAGTATATATACACTCAAGCAACAATGGTTTTACCAATTGGCCGCGACAGGCTGAACAAATCAAATAATTTTGCCGGGGAGGCATCACATGATTACAGGTATCCAGATTACTAAAGCCGCTAACGACGATCTGCTGAACTCTTTCTGGCTGCTGGACAGCGAAAAAGGCGAAGCACGTTGCATCGTTGCGAAAGCAGGTTTTGCAGAAGACGAAGTGGTTGCAGTAAGCAAACTGGGTGACATTGAGTACCGTGAAGTTCCAGTAGAAGTTAAACCAGAAGTTCGCGTAGAAGGTGGTCAGCACCTGAACGTAAACGTTCTGCGTCGTGAAACTCTGGAAGATGCAGTTAAGCATCCGGAAAAATATCCGCAGCTGACCATCCGTGTATCCGGATATGCAGTTCGCTTTAACTCTCTGACTCCGGAACAGCAGCGCGACGTTATTGCTCGTACCTTTACTGAAAGCCTGTAAGGCTTAAGTAGCAAGTTACTAAGCGGAAGAGGGCGACTTCTTCCGCTTTTTTTCGTTAATAGAAAATGCGTACCGCGCAATAGACCAGCAACAGTGCAAGCACGATATTCAACTGGCGACCATACTGGCGAAACAATCGCTGAAACAGATGCCCCGCCAGCGCCCAGCACACATTGCCAAACGTCCCAATCATTGCCAGCAAAACGCTGACGCCAACCACCCAACTTAACGCCTGCGTTTGTGGCAGGACAAACGTCGATAGTGCTGTAATGCCGTACAAAATGATTTTGACGTTCACAAACTGTAGCGCAAAGCTTGCCCAAAAGCTGATCGGTTTTGCCTGAAGCCCGTCTTCCTTTGTTGGGCTGGTAGCGATTTTCCACGCCAGCCAGACAATATATGCCGCCCCCGCCCAACTCAACAGATGCACTGCTGCCGGGTCAATAACAGTCAGTGAAAACGAAACTCCCGCGCACAGTAGCATGACGATTAAAAATCCCAGACTCATCCCCGCCAGTACGCGGGTACTCTGACGAAACCCATGCGACGTGGCAGAACTAAGGGCGAGAATATTGTTTGGTCCTGGCGTGAGGGCAGTAATCAGGGTGTAGGTCCAAAAAGCACTTAAAAGGGTCGGTGTCACTTGTTATCTCCTCTGTTTTGGTAGACAGTACCCGACACAAAACATTTAAAAAAATGAATGTTTTCACATTCTAAGTTCGATATTTTCGATAGGTTTGGGATTATGGATCTGCGCCGTTTTATTACCCTAAAAACCGTGGTGGAAGAGGGTTCTTTTTTGCGAGCTTCGCAAAAATTGTGCTGCACACAGTCGACGGTGACTTTTCATATTCAGCAGCTTGAACAGGAGTTCTCGGTCCAGTTGTTTGAGAAAATTGGTCGACGGATGTGCCTCACTCGCGAAGGCAAAAAGCTGCTTCCGCACATCTATGAACTCACCAGAGTGATGGATACACTTCGTGAAGCTGCCAAAAAAGAGTCGGATCCGGACGGAGAACTACGCGTTGTTTCGGGCGAAACGTTGCTCTCTTACCGAATGCCGCAGGTGTTGCAGCGTTTTCGGCAACGCGCACCAAAAGTGCGTTTATCATTGCAGTCACTGAACTGTTACGTTATTCGTGATGCACTACTGAATGATGAGGCAGACGTCGGCATCTCTTATCGCGTAGGGAATGATGATGCCCTGAACCGACGTGAGTTGGGTGAACAATCGCTGGTGCTGGTGGCTTCACCGCAAATTGCAGATGTCGATTTTACTGAGTCGGGAAGACATAACGCCTGTAGCTTTATTATCAACGAACCGCAATGTGTCTTCCGGCAGATATTTGAGAGCACGCTGCGCCAGCGGCGGATCACGGTGGAAAACACCATTGAACTTATAAGTATCGAAAGCATCAAGCGTTGTGTCGCGGCCAATATCGGAGTCAGCTACCTGCCGCGTTTTGCGGTGGCAAAAGAACTTGCGAGCGGTGAATTAATTGAATTGCCCTTTGGCGAGCAGTCGCAGACCATTACAGCAATGTGCGCACACCATGCCGGAAAAGCGGTTAGCCCGGCGATGCACGCTTTTATTCAGTGTGTTGAAGAGTGTTTTGTGGCTGGATAAAAACAATGCCGGGCTTAAACCCGGCATTATGATTACTCTTCTGTTGTTTGCGATGGCACGCCCGTTCCGCTTGGTTTACGGCGCTTACCAATATTTTTGGTATCGCGATGGCGTTTTTTCACCCGCGGCTTCTCTTTCTCTTTAGCCTTTTTCTTCTCGGCGCGTTTTGCCAGTACTTTCTTAGATGGCTTGCCAGTCTGTTTCTCGCTTGGTGCACGCGTTTTCGGGCGTAACTCATCAATTACGCGAGCTTTAATCGGCTCTTCAATGTAACGGCCAACTTTGCCCAGCAGCAGATGGTCATGAGCTTCCACCAGCGAAATTGCGGTGCCTTTACGACCGGCGCGCGCGGTACGCCCGATACGGTGCAAATAAGTATCGCCACTGCGCGGCATATCGAAGTTAAAGACGTGGCTGACATCAGGAATGTCAATACCTCGTGCGGCAACGTCGGTTGCAACCAGCACGTTAACGCGACCTTCGGTCAGGCGTTTAATCGCTTCATTACGCTTGCCTTGTACCATCTCACCTTCGAGATAGCAGTTGTTGATGCCCGCTTCACGCAGCCAGTTTGCCAGCTCATGCACACGCTCACGCTTACGCACAAATACGATTGAGCGAGTCGCTTCAGGCTGTTTTAACAGATGCACCAGCAATGCGGTTTTATGCTCAAGATCATCGGCGCGGTAATACCACTGATGAATTTTTTTGCGCTCACGGGTAGACGGATTCGCAGAAACTTCCACCGGTTCTTCCAGCAGACGCTCGGCAAAATCCTGAATCGCATCGCCTTCCAGCGTTGCGGAAAAGAGCAGGGTCTGTTTACGCCAGCGCGTTTCGCCAGCAATATGCTCGATATCCTGAGCGAAGCCCATATCCAGCATACGGTCAGCTTCGTCGAGGATCAGCGTTTCAACTGCGCGGCAATCGAAGTTCTCTTCTTTTATGTATTGCAGCAGACGTCCGGTCGTGGCGACCACGATGTCCTGGTTTTCGCTGAAAACTTCTGCGTGGTTCATATAGGCCACGCCGCCGGTGATAGTGGCGATATCCAGATGCGTATGTTTCGCCAGTTCGCGGGCATGATCGGCCACCTGCATCGCCAGTTCGCGAGTTGGGGTGAGGATCAAAATACGCGGCGGACCGGATTTCTTACGTGGGAAATCGAGCAGGTGCTGCAACGCTGGCAGCAGATACGCCGCCGTTTTACCGGTGCCTGTCGGCGCAGAACCGAGTACATCACGGCCATCGAGCGCAGGCGGAATGGCGGCAGCCTGAATGGCGGTCGGGCGAGTGAAACCTTTATCCTGGAGGGCTTCCAGCAGGCTTTCGTCGAGTTCAAGTTCGGAAAAAGTCGTTACAGTCATGTTCTACCTCTGTGTGGGGCGCTGATTATAGACGTTACGGCTGCAATCTTCATCTGTTTGTATGGATATCGCTTCTCAGGTATTGTTCTTACCCGGTGCTATCGCCGTTTTTTCAGCAAGGTTTTATTTACATGTCACAGTCTACATCCGTGCTTCGTCGTAATGGATTTACTTTTAAACAGTTTTTTGTCGGCCACGAACGATGTGCGATGAAAGTGGGAACGGATGGAATTTTGCTTGGCGCATGGGCTCCGGTGGCAGGGGTAAAACGCTGCCTTGATATCGGCACTGGTAGCGGGTTGTTGGCACTGATGCTGGCGCAGCGAACCGATGACAGCGTGATGATTGATGCAGTTGAACTGGAAAGTGAAGCTGCAGCTCAGGCGCAGGAGAATATTAACCAGTCTCCGTGGGCAGAGCGGATTAATGTCCATACGGCAGATATTCAGCAGTGGATCACACAGCAGACAGCACGCTTCGATTTAATCATCAGCAACCCGCCGTATTATCAGCAGGGAGTGGAGTGTGCGACACCGCAGCGGGAACAGGCGCGCTATACCACCACGCTGGATCATCAATCCTTGCTGACTTGCGCGGCAGAGTGCATTACCGAAGAGGGATTTTTCTGCGTGGTGTTGCCAGAGCAAATCGGTAATAGTTTTACGGAGCTGGCATTAAGCATGGGGTGGCATTTACGTTTGCGAACGGATGTGGCAGAAAACGAAGCGCGATTGCCGCATCGGGTGCTGCTGGCATTCTCCCCACTGGCGGGGGAGTGCTTTTGCGATCGCTTAGTCATTCGTGGGCCAGACCAGAACTATTCCGAAGCGTATACGGCGCTGACCCAGGCTTTTTATCTATTTATGTAATGATTGACGGGGGAAAGGATCGATGGACCGGAATGCGTGAGCAGTTCCGGATAATCCAGCGTGAAATGCAACCCCCGACTTTCCTTACGCATCATTGCACAGCGAACAATCAACTCGGCAACCTGCACCAGATTACGCAGTTCCAGCAAATTATTTGATACGCGGAAGTGTGCGTAATATTCGTCTATTTCCTGTTGCAACATATTGATACGCCGCAGAGCGCGCTCAAGACGTTTTGTTGTGCGCACAATGCCGACGTAATCCCACATAAACAGGCGTAACTCGTGCCAGTTATGTTGAATCACCACCAGTTCGTCAGGATTCTCAACACGGCTTTCATCCCACGGCGGTAACGTACTGACGCCACGCGCATAAGGCATACGTTTTGTAATATCTTCCGCTGCCGACCAGCCATAGACCAGACACTCCAGCAAGGAGTTAGAGGCCATGCGGTTAGCACCATGTAAGCCCGTATAACTCACTTCGCCAATGGCATACAGGCCATCAACGTCCGTACGTCCATGATCGTCAACCATTACGCCGCCGCAGGTATAGTGCGCAGCAGGCACAATCGGCACCGGTTCTTTCGTGAGGTCAATACCCAACCCGAGCAACTTTTCATAGATCATCGGGAAATGCTGGCGAATAAATTCGGCGGGCTTATGGCTGATATCAAGGAACATACAATCCGCGCCGTGGCGTTTCATCTCATGGTCAATGGCGCGGGCGACAATATCGCGTGGGGCCAGTTCGCCGCGATCATCAAAATCAGGCATAAAACGTGTGCCGTCCGGGCGTTTCAAATAAGCGCCTTCGCCGCGTAAGGCTTCCGTTAACAGGAAATTCCGTGCCTGTGGATGGTACAGCGCGGTAGGGTGAAACTGATTAAATTCGAGATTGGCAACCCGGCAGCCTGCGCGCCACGCCATAGCAATGCCATCGCCAGAAGAAATATCCGGATTGGTGGTGTACTGATAAACCTTCGACGCACCGCCAGTTGCCAGCACCACCGCTTTAGCATGGTAAGTTTCCACGGTTTCTTTATTACGGTTCCACACCCACGCGCCGACAACCCGTCGCGTTCCAGGCAGACCAATCTTGTCAGAAACGATCAGATCAACCGCATTGCTGCGTTCCAGCACTCGAATATTCGGATGGTTCTGCGCCTTGCTCACCAGCGTGGTTTCTACTTCTCTACCGGTGGCATCGGCAGCATGAAGAATGCGACGGTGACTATGCCCACCTTCACGGGTCAGATGATAGCTTTCTTCGCCATTCGGCTGAACGTGGGTATCAAACAACACTCCCTGATCGATTAGCCATTGCACGCAGGAACGCGCGTTGCTGGCGACAAATTCAACCGCATGGCGATCGCAAATGCCAGCACCAGCAATTAATGTGTCTTCCACGTGCGAGTCTATGCTGTCAGTTTCATCAAACACGGCGGCGATTCCGCCCTGGGCATAAAATGTTGAGCCTTCCGTTACCGGGCCTTTGCTAAGAACGATGACCTGATGCTGGTCAGCCAGACGTAGTGCCAGTGAAAGCCCGGCTGCGCCGCTACCGATAATCAGCACATCACAAGAATGTTCAGGAAGAGTATTCATTTTGTTTGTTTAATTTACTAAACACGGTTTGGTCAGCATAGCATCACGTTGTGTAATTAAACACCTGCTATTTTAATATTTGTTACAATGGCTAAACAGGGAGATCCTGGACGGTGGAAAAAAGAGAAGTTGCTTGCTGGCGGAGGATTAGGTGGTGAAATAAAAAGGCCGTTGGGGTACTCTTCAGGCAGTTAAATGGGCATTTCTACACAGATAATGCGATGTTCAGATTCTGTAGACTTATAATGATAGATAATGATCCGTCTACAGCATGACAAACAAAAACAGATGCGTTACGGAACTTTACAAAAACGAGACACTCTAACGTTTTGCTTGCTCAAATTGCAGCTAATGGAGTGGCGTTTCGATAGCGCGTGGAAATTTGGTTTGGGGAGACTTTACCTCGGATGAGCGAGCAGTTAACGGACCAGGTCCTGGTTGAACGGGTCCAGAAGGGAGATCAGAAAGCCTTTAACTTACTGGTAGTGCGCTATCAGCATAAAGTGGCGAGTCTGGTTTCCCGCTATGTGCCGTCGGGTGATGTTCCCGATGTGGTACAAGAAGCTTTTATTAAAGCCTATCGTGCGCTGGATTCGTTCCGGGGAGATAGCGCTTTTTATACATGGCTGTATCGGATTGCTGTAAATACAGCGAAAAATTACCTGGTTGCTCAGGGGCGTCGTCCACCTTCCAGTGATGTGGATGCCATTGAAGCAGAAAACTTCGAAAGTGGCGGCGCGTTGAAAGAAATTTCGAACCCTGAGAACTTAATGTTGTCAGAAGAACTGAGACAGATAGTTTTCCGAACTATTGAGTCCCTCCCGGAAGATTTACGCATGGCAATAACCTTGCGGGAGCTGGATGGCCTGAGCTATGAAGAGATAGCCGCTATCATGGATTGTCCGGTAGGTACGGTGCGTTCACGTATCTTCCGAGCGAGGGAAGCTATTGATAACAAAGTTCAACCGCTTATCAGGCGTTGACGATAGCGGGATACTGGATAAGGGTATTAGGCATGCAGAAAGAACAACTTTCCGCTTTAATGGATGGCGAAACGCTGGATAGTGAGCTGCTTAACGAACTGGCTCACAACCCGGAAATGCAGAAAACCTGGGAAAGCTATCACTTAATCCGTGACTCTATGCGGGGTGATACTCCTGAGTTGCTTCATTTCGATATTTCATCACGCGTGATGGCCGCCATTGAAGAAGAGCCCGTTCGTCAACCGACGACATTGATCCCAGAGGCCCAGCCTGCGCCGCATCAATGGCAGAAAATGCCATTCTGGCAGAAAGTACGTCCATGGGCGGCACAGCTTACCCAAATGGGCGTAGCGGCATGTGTATCGCTTGCAGTTATCGTTGGCGTCCAGCACTATAATGGACAATCTGAAACGTCCCAGCAGCCCGAAACACCGGTATTTAATACTCTGCCGATGATGGGGAAAGCCAGTCCGGTAAGTCTGGGAGTACCTTCTGAAGCGACCGCAAACAATGGTCAGCAGCAGCAGGTACAGGAGCAGCGTCGTCGCATTAATGCCATGTTGCAGGATTACGAACTGCAACGTCGACTCCACTCTGAACAGCTTCAGTTTGAGCAGGCACAAACACAGCAAGCCGCTGTACAGGTGCCAGGAATTCAAACTTTAGGAACGCAATCGCAGTAATGAAGCAACTTTGGTTTGCCATGTCATTAGTGACAGGTAGCCTGTTATTCTCTGCTAACGCCTCGGCCACTCCCGCGTCCGGGGCGTTATTACAGCAGATGAACCTGGCCAGTCAGTCACTGAATTACGAGCTGTCATTCATCAGCATCAATAAACAGGGTGTTGAGTCTCTGCGTTATCGACATGCACGCCTCGATAACCGTCCGCTTGCACAGCTGTTGCAAATGGATGGCCCGCGCCGGGAAGTGGTACAGCGCGGCAATGAAATCAGCTATTTTGAACCGGGACTTGAACCGTTCACGCTTAATGGCGATTACATTGTTGATTCTCTGCCATCGCTCATCTATACCGATTTCAAACGCCTTTCTCCTTACTACGACTTTATCTCCGTCGGGCGCACGCGTATTGCTGATCGTCTTTGCGAAGTCATTCGCGTGGTTGCCCGAGATGGTACACGCTACAGCTACATCGTGTGGATGGACACTGAATCGAAATTACCGATGAGGGTTGATCTCCTTGATCGCGATGGTGAAACGCTGGAACAATTTCGCGTGATTGCTTTTAACGTCAATCAGGATATCAGCAGCAGTATGCAGACACTGGCGAAGGCGAACTTGCCGCCACTGCTTTCTGTTCCTGTAGGTGAAAAAGCCAAATTCAACTGGACTCCAACCTGGTTGCCGCAGGGGTTTAGCGAAGTCTCCAGTAGCCGACGCCCGTTGCCCACGATGGACAATATGCCCATCGAATCACGTCTCTATTCAGACGGCTTGTTCAGCTTCTCGGTAAACGTTAACCGCGCGACGCCATCGAGCACCGATCAGATGTTGCGTACCGGACGCCGGACAGTCAGCACCAGCATACGTGACAACGCGGAAATCACTATTGTTGGTGAACTACCGCCGCAAACGGCGAAACGCATTGCCGAGAACATTAAGTTCGGGGCCGCACAATGATCAAAGAGTGGGCTACCGTCGTCTCCTGGCAAAACGGGCAGGCGCTGGTCAGTTGTGATGTCAAAGCCTCGTGCAGCAGCTGCGCTTCCCGCGCTGGCTGCGGCAGTCGCGTGTTGAATAAACTTGGTCCGCAAACCACACATACCATCGTCGTACCCTGTGATGAGCCGTTAGTGCCGGGGCAAAAAGTGGAATTAGGAATCGCTGAAGGTAGCCTGCTTAGTTCCGCATTACTGGTTTATATGTCGCCACTGTTGGGATTATTCCTTGTTGCTTCGTTATTTCAGCTACTCTTTGCTTCAGACATCGCGGCGTTATGCGGCGCAATTCTTGGTGGCGTTGGTGGATTCCTGATTGCGCGCGGCTTCTCGCGAAAGTTTGCTGCCCGGGCTGAATGGCAACCGATCATCTTAAGCGTGGCATTGCCGCCAGGCCTTGTGCGGTTTGAAACATCTTCGGAAGACGCGAGCCAGTGATTTCACTGGCTTTGTTGCATTTTGCATAACAAATGCGAGGACGTTTCCAGATACCACAATCCATACGGTATGAACATTTCCTCGCCTCAATGTTGTAGTGTAGAATGCGGCCTTTCTATTAATACAGACGTTAAGCTCAGAACAGCGACTTCTAAAAGCCTGGTTAACCGGGCGTTAAGGCACAATAATCATACTTTATGAAGAATATACGTAACTTTTCGATCATAGCTCACATTGACCACGGTAAATCGACGCTGTCTGACCGTATTATCCAGATCTGCGGTGGCCTGTCTGACCGTGAAATGGAGGCGCAGGTTCTCGATTCCATGGATCTTGAGCGTGAGCGTGGCATTACCATCAAAGCGCAAAGCGTGACGCTGGACTACAAAGCGTCTGACGGTGAAACCTATCAGCTTAACTTTATCGACACCCCGGGCCACGTAGACTTCTCCTATGAAGTTTCCCGTTCGCTGGCTGCCTGTGAAGGTGCATTGCTGGTGGTCGACGCCGGGCAGGGCGTAGAAGCGCAAACTCTGGCGAACTGCTACACCGCGATGGAGATGGATCTCGAAGTGGTGCCGGTACTGAACAAGATTGACCTGCCGGCAGCCGATCCTGAACGCGTGGCGGAAGAAATTGAAGATATTGTTGGCATCGATGCCACCGACGCGGTGCGCTGTTCAGCGAAAACCGGCGTTGGCGTGCAGGATGTTCTCGAACGTCTGGTGCGTGACATTCCGCCGCCGGAAGGCGATCCAGAAGGTCCGTTACAGGCGCTGATTATCGACTCCTGGTTCGATAACTACCTGGGCGTGGTTTCACTTATCCGTATTAAAAACGGCACCCTGCGTAAGGGCGACAAAGTGAAAGTTATGAGCACCGGGCAGACCTATAACGCCGACCGCCTGGGGATCTTCACGCCGAAACAGGTTGATCGTACTGAACTGAAATGCGGCGAAGTAGGCTGGCTGGTGTGTGCGATCAAAGACATCCACGGCGCACCGGTAGGCGATACCTTAACGCTGGCGCGTAATCCGGCAGAAAAAGCGTTGCCTGGGTTTAAGAAAGTTAAACCGCAGGTATATGCCGGTCTGTTCCCGGTAAGTTCCGACGACTATGAAGCCTTCCGTGACGCGTTGGGCAAACTCAGCCTGAACGACGCTTCACTGTTCTATGAGCCAGAAAGCTCAACGGCGCTGGGCTTTGGTTTCCGCTGCGGCTTCCTCGGCCTGTTGCACATGGAGATCATTCAGGAACGTCTGGAACGTGAATACGATCTTGACCTGATTACCACAGCACCGACAGTAGTGTATGAAGTTGAAACTACGGCAAAAGAAGTTATCTACGTCGACAGCCCATCCAAGCTGCCAGCGGTAAATAACATCTACGAACTGCGCGAGCCGATTGCAGAGTGTCACATGCTGCTGCCGCAAGCGTATCTCGGTAACGTCATTACCCTGTGCGTGGAAAAACGCGGTGTACAGACCAACATGGTCTATCACGGAAACCAGGTAGCGCTGACCTACGAGATCCCGATGGCGGAAGTGGTGCTTGATTTCTTCGACCGACTGAAATCTACCTCGCGTGGTTATGCGTCTTTGGATTACAACTTCAAACGCTTCCAGGCTTCTGACATGGTGCGTGTTGACGTCTTAATCAACGGTGAACGTGTTGATGCGCTGGCATTGATCACCCACCGTGATAATTCGCAAAACCGTGGTCGCGAGCTGGTGGAGAAGATGAAAGATCTGATCCCACGCCAGCAGTTTGATATCGCTATTCAGGCAGCGATTGGAACGCACATCATTGCGCGTTCTACCGTGAAGCAGCTGCGTAAAAACGTACTGGCTAAATGCTATGGTGGTGATATCAGCCGTAAGAAAAAGCTGCTGCAGAAACAGAAAGAAGGTAAGAAACGTATGAAGCAGATCGGTAACGTTGAGCTGCCGCAGGAAGCGTTCCTTGCCATTCTGCACGTCGGCAAAGACAACAAATAACCCTTAGGAGTTGGCATGGCGAATATGTTTGCCCTGATTCTGGTGATTGCCACACTGGTGACGGGCATTTTATGGTGCGTGGATAAATTCTTTTTCGCACCTAAACGACGGGAACGTCAGGCAGCGGCGCAAGCGGCTGCCGGGGATTCACTGGATAAAGCAACACTGAAAAAGGTTGCGCCGAAGCCAGGCTGGCTGGAAACCGGGGCTTCTGTATTTCCGGTGCTGGCTATCGTATTGATTGTGCGTTCATTTATTTATGAACCGTTCCAGATCCCGTCAGGTTCGATGATGCCGACTCTGTTAATCGGTGACTTCATTCTGGTAGAGAAATTTGCTTACGGCATTAAAGATCCTATTTACCAGAAAACATTGATCGAAACCGGTCATCCGAAACGTGGCGATATCGTGGTCTTCAAATACCCGGAAGATCCGAAGCTTGATTACATCAAGCGAGCGGTAGGTTTACCGGGCGATAAAGTCACTTATGATCCGGTCGCGAAAGAAGTGACCATTCAACCTGGATGCAGTTCTGGTCAGGCGTGTGAAAACGCGCTGCCGGTAACTTATTCCAACGTTGAACCGAGCGATTTTGTACAGACCTTCTCGCGTCGTAACGGCGGGGAAGCGACCAGTGGCTTCTTTGAAGTGCCGAAAAACGAAACCAAAGAAAATGGTATTCGTCTTTCCGAACGTAAAGAGACGCTGGGCGATGTAACGCATCGTATCCTGACAGTGCCAATCGCCCAGGATCAGGTAGGGATGTATTACCAGCAACCAGGACAACAACTGGCAACCTGGATTGTCCCGCCGGGTCAATACTTCATGATGGGTGACAACCGCGATAACAGCGCGGACAGCCGTTACTGGGGCTTTGTGCCGGAAGCGAATCTGGTAGGTCGGGCAACGGCTATCTGGATGAGTTTCGATAAGCAAGAAGGTGAATGGCCGACAGGTGTGCGCTTAAGTCGCATTGGTGGCATCCATTAATTGCTGCTTCTCGTTCACGTTGTCGTCATTCTGGCGGCAACGTGAATTATTTATGAGATAAATCTCCCCAGGCTAACGACATCCCTTATCGTTGTGTATAGAATATTCCCCCGAAGTTTAAGGTTGGCGCCTTCTGGTTGCCACGGCACACGAAACAGCGTTGGTTTCCATATATGGCGTAATGAATCCGCGACAAAGCGGTTAACAGAGCCTATGTGTATCAGGTCTGTTTCGTGTGCTGAATTGTTGACGCATTTATTTATTGGTATCGCATGAACCCCATCGTAATTAATCGGCTTCAACGGAAGCTGGGCTACACTTTTAATCATCAGGAACTGCTGCAGCAGGCATTAACTCACCGCAGCGCCAGCAGCAAACATAACGAGCGTTTAGAATTTTTAGGCGACTCAATCTTGAGCTACGTTATCGCCAATGCGCTGTATCACCGTTTCCCGCGTGTGGATGAAGGCGATATGAGCCGCATGCGTGCTACGTTGGTCCGTGGCAATACGCTGGCAGAACTGGCACGCGAATTTGAGTTAGGCGAGTGCTTGCGTTTAGGGCCGGGTGAACTTAAAAGCGGTGGATTTCGTCGCGAGTCAATTCTCGCCGACACCGTCGAAGCATTAATTGGCGGCGTATTCCTCGACAGTGATATTCAAACTGTCGAGAAGTTAATCCTTAACTGGTATCAAACCCGTCTGGACGAAATTAGCCCAGGCGATAAACAAAAAGATCCGAAAACACGTCTGCAGGAATATTTGCAGGGTCGCCATCTGCCGCTGCCGACTTATCTGGTAGTTCAGGTCCGTGGCGAAGCGCACGATCAAGAATTTACAATCCACTGCCAGGTCAGCGGCCTGAGTGAACCGGTGGTTGGCACAGGTTCAAGCCGTCGTAAGGCTGAGCAGGCTGCCGCCGAACAGGCGTTGAAAAAACTGGAGCTGGAATGAGCATCGATAAAAGTTATTGCGGATTTATTGCCATCGTCGGACGCCCGAACGTTGGCAAATCCACGCTGCTGAACAAACTGTTGGGGCAGAAAATCTCCATCACTTCCCGCAAAGCGCAGACAACTCGTCACCGCATTGTGGGTATCCATACTGAAGGCGCGTATCAGGCGATCTACGTCGACACCCCGGGCCTGCATATGGAAGAGAAGCGTGCTATTAACCGCCTGATGAACAAAGCGGCGAGCAGCTCCATTGGCGACGTTGAGCTGGTGATTTTTGTCGTTGAAGGCACCCGTTGGACACCGGACGATGAAATGGTGCTCAACAAGCTGCGTGATGGCAAAGCGCCGGTGATCCTCGCGGTGAACAAAGTGGACAACGTGCAGGAGAAAGCCGATCTGCTGCCGCATCTGCAGTTCCTGGCAAGCCAGATGAACTTCCTCGATATTGTGCCGATCTCTGCCGAAACCGGGCTGAATGTCGACACTATTGCGGCAATCGTGCGTAAGCATCTGCCTGAAGCGACCCATCACTTCCCGGAAGATTACATCACCGATCGCTCGCAGCGTTTTATGGCGTCTGAAATCATCCGTGAAAAACTGATGCGTTTTCTCGGCGCAGAACTGCCGTACTCCGTGACCGTGGAGATCGAACGTTTTGTCACCAATGAACGTGGTGGTTATGACATCAACGGTTTGATTCTCGTTGAGCGCGAAGGGCAGAAGAAGATGGTCATTGGCAACAAAGGGGCCAAGATCAAAACCATCGGTATTGAAGCGCGTAAAGACATGCAGGAAATGTTCGAAGCGCCTGTCCACCTTGAGCTGTGGGTGAAAGTGAAATCCGGCTGGGCTGATGACGAACGCGCACTGCGTAGTCTCGGTTACGTTGACGATCTTTAATTAGCATACTCTATGACTTTCGAGGTGCAGGAAGGCGGCAAGACCGTGAATCCCTGGGAGCTTACTAAAGTAAGTGACCAGGGGGAACGGGTGCAGCCAAGGCACCTGCAACTTGAAAGGCGACGAGTATGATGGAAGGCTGGCAGCGCGCATTTGTCCTGCATAGTCGCCCGTGGAGCGAAACCAGCCTGATGCTGGATGTCTTCACGGAGGAGTCGGGTCGCGTGCGTCTGGTTGCCAAAGGCGCACGCTCTAAACGCTCTACCCTGAAAGGTGCATTACAGCCTTTCACGCCTCTCTTGCTTCGCTTCGGTGGGCGCGGTGAAGTCAAAACACTGCGCAGTGCTGAAGCTGTCTCATTGGCGCTGCCATTAAGCGGTATCACGCTTTACAGCGGTCTGTACATCAACGAACTTCTCTCCCGCGTGCTGGAATACGAGACGCGCTTCTCGGAACTCTTTTTCGATTACTTGCACTGCATCCAGTCTCTGGCTGGAGCCACAGGCACACCGGAACCCGCGTTGCGCCGCTTCGAACTGGCATTGCTCGGGCATCTGGGTTATGGCGTCAATTTTACCCATTGTGCAGGTAGCGGCGAACCGGTGGATGACACCATGACGTATCGTTATCGCGAAGAAAAAGGGTTTATCGCAAGCGTCGTTATCGACAATAAAACCTTCACCGGGAGGCAGTTGAAAGCGTTACACTCGCGGGAATTTCCTGACGCAGACACATTGCGTGCCGCGAAACGCTTTACCCGCATGGCGCTTAAGCCGTATCTTGGCGGTAAACCTTTAAAGAGCAGGGAACTGTTCCGGCAGTTTATACCTAAGCGAACAGTGCAAACACATAATGACTGATGAGGATTGTCATGGCTGAATTACTGTTGGGCGTCAACATTGACCATATCGCAACGCTGCGTAATGCACGTGGTACTGCTTACCCCGACCCGGTGCAGGCCGCGTTTATTGCCGAGCAGGCTGGCGCGGATGGCATTACCGTGCATTTGCGTGAAGATCGTCGCCACATTACTGACCGCGACGTGCGCATCCTGCGTCAGACGCTGGATACCCGCATGAATCTGGAAATGGCGGTGACCGAAGAGATGCTGGCGATTGCCATTGAGACGAAGCCTCATTTTTGCTGCCTGGTACCGGAAAAGCGCCAGGAAGTGACAACCGAAGGTGGCCTGGACGTCGCAGGTCAGCGTGACAAAATGCGCGATGCCTGTAAACGTCTGGCGGATGCCGGGATTCAGGTTTCTCTGTTTATCGACGCAGATGAAGAGCAGATCAAAGCTGCAGCAGAGGTAGGCGCCCCGTTTATCGAGATCCACACCGGTTGTTATGCCGATGCAAAAACTGAAGCTGAACAGGCGCAAGAGTTGACGCGCATCGCCAAAGCCGCGACCTTTGCCGCAAGTCTCGGTCTGAAAGTTAACGCCGGACACGGTCTGACCTATCACAACGTGAAAGCCATTGCCGCCATCCCTGAGATGCACGAACTGAATATCGGTCATGCCATTATTGGTCGTGCTGTGATGACCGGACTGAAAGATGCGGTGGCAGAAATGAAGCGTCTGATGCTGGAAGCGCGTGGCTAATGGCAATATTAGGTTTAGGCACGGATATCGTGGAGATCGCTCGCATTGAAGCGGTGATCGCCCGATCCGGTGAGCGCCTGGCTCGCCGCGTATTAAGCGATAACGAATGGGAAATCTGGAAAACGCACCAACAGCCAGTGCGTTTTCTGGCGAAGCGTTTTGCTGTGAAAGAAGCAGCGGCAAAAGCGTTTGGAACCGGGATCCGCAATGGTCTGGCGTTTAATCAGTTTGAAGTGTTCAACGATGAGCTTGGTAAGCCACGGTTGCGACTGTGGGGCGAGGCATTAAAACTCGCGGAAAAGCTGGGCGTCGCACATATGCATGTGACGCTGGCAGATGAACGTCATTATGCTTGCGCCACGGTAATTATTGAAAGTTAAAATAATACCGTTCTCTTTATAAAGTAAAACCCCCGAACTGGTAAGGAACGGGGGTTTTACTTCATAACTTTAATTTTGTGCAGCATGCACCCTCAACAACAGCGATTATGGATCAGGGTGGTTATCTTTTACAAGCAACTTGCAATCTTTATCATAAAAACTCGAGCCTTTACGAAGAAAGCGATATTGATGGAAATATTAACGTGACTGCAAATTCGTAAGTACATTAAAATTGGCTTCGTTATTGGCGATTTTGCTGTGCTTTACACCATGCCACTGAATTCCCCCATTGAAACGAGTGGTGTCGTCAAAGCTCTGGTGTGGAGTGCAGCATGTATCCTCAATAACTCGCACGTTCAGTTTTGGGGAGATGTAAGGGCTAATCTGAACAGCTGCATTCCTTGTTTAAGGAAAAACGAATGACTGATTGTCGATACCTGTTTAAACGGGTCATTAAAGTCATCATTGCTGTTTTACAGCTGATCCTTCTGTTCTTATAACACAAGGAAACGTACTTAAGGCGCGTCAGGTTAACCAGCCAGGCGCGCCTTTAATAATTATAAATAAATGTCTGCGCAGATATTATATGAATTCATTTGGTGAATGATTATGCTGTTGTCATCATTTGAATAAATATAATAGCGTTAAGCTTTTGTCTATAAATAATTAATACTCTACTTCCAGATCAGAATATTAAATTTTATCTGCGTGATGCATTAGCACAAATTTATCCCACAACTGCTCTTCTGTCTCGACATGCGCCGGATCTTTCACAATAGTATTAGGGATCGGACACACCTTCTGGCAGGTTGGCGTCTCGTAGTGACCTACGCATTCGGTACACTTATCGCTGTTAATCTCGTAGATATGATCTCCCATTGAAATCGCCTCATTCGGGCATTCAGGTTCACACATATCACAATTGATGCATTTTTTAGTGATTAACAGCGCCATAAGGAAACTCTCAAAACAACACAAACCGGGCGGGCATTATACGCGCATTCTTTGCTCAAACCAGTTTTTTCACCAGTGCTTCGCTGTGGCGAATGCGCTCAGGCGCCAGTTCCAGGTCCTGCTGGATTAGCGCAATGAACAGCAAATCTGTTAGCATTCCCTGAGCATGACAAGCGGAGATCGATGCACTATTCGTCGCCTGTTCTTCGGCAATAGTATACAGGCAGTGGGACGCTCGTTGTTGCAGAGCATTCGGCGTGAAACCGGTAATTGCCAGCACCTTTCCACCCACGCGCAGCATCTCATCTGCCGCGAGATTTAACTCACGTCGTACACCAGTGTAAGAGATGGCTAATAACAGGTCGTCCGGTGAAGATGCCTGTACAGTAGCGAGCAACGCATGCATATCGCGTTCTGCGGCAGCATTGAAACCAATCTTCATCAGTTTCCAGGCAAAGTTTTGCGCTACCAGACCCGAAGCGCCAATGCCAGTCAAAATAATCCGCCTCGCAGAACGCAGCATCACCACGCATTCATGCAATTTCTCTTCACTGTTAACGTTCAGTGTCGCATACATGGCAGCCGTGTTTTCTTTTATGAGTTTTTCACCCACCAGTCGCAGCGGATCATCACCGCGAATTTGGTTATGAATGGGGACAGAAGGGGATTCCGGCTGGCTCGCCAGAGCTTCGCTTAACGCCAGTTTTAAGGCTGGAAAACCTTTATAGCCGAGTTTTTGTGCGAATTTCACTACGCTGGATTGACTGACACCAGCTTCGTTGGCCAATTGCTGCGAACTTAAATGGCGCGCCGTATCAGGTTGTAGCAGGAGATAGTCCGCCAGTTTTTTATCACTCTGGGCAAGCTGCTGGTAACGCTGACGAATACGAAGTAAGCCGTTCATATCTTTCCTCGCGATAAAATAATGGCGACAACAGGCAATATGAGACACAAGCGAGTGAATATTATATTCCATAGCTTGTAAGATCTATGAATTAAAAATTCCATTCAGCATTATACGGTAGATTGTTGCCGGAAAAGTGATGATCTATCTGTTAGGCTATGTAGTAGCGATGATTAATCAGGATGTTTCAGTCCAGAGGAGTATGGTTTGGCAACTCACGAGCGTCGTGTGGTGTTTTTTGACTTAGATGGAACATTGCATCAACAGGATATGTTCGGTAGTTTTCTGCGCTACTTACTGCGTCGCCAACCGCTGAATACACTGCTTGTCCTGCCGCTATTGCCGGTTATTGTCATGGCATTATTGATAAAAGGCCGTGCTGCGCGCTGGCCGATGAGTCTGCTATTGTGGGGATGCACTTTTGGTCACAGCGAAGCGCGTTTACAGGCATTACAAGCCGATTTTGTACACTGGTTTCGCGACAATGTGACTGCCTTTCCGCTGGTGCAAGAGCGCCTGACCACCTACTTGCTCAGTTCCGATGCTGATATCTGGTTGATTACCGGTTCTCCACAGCCGCTGGTTGAAGCGGTCTATTTCGATACGCCCTGGTTACCGCGGGTGAATCTTATTGCCAGCCAAATTCAGCGTGGTTATGGCGGCTGGGTATTGACAATGCGTTGCCTCGGGCATGAGAAGGTCGCGCAACTGGAACGCAAAATCGGCACGCCACTGCGGTTGTACAGTGGTTACAGCGACAGTAATCAGGACAACCCGCTGCTTTATTTCTGCCAGCATCGTTGGCGAGTAACCCCGCGCGGTGAACTCCAGCAACTGGAATAGAGTAAAGCATAGCGTCCGTGTATAATGCGCCGCGCTTTTATAACCGGAGTTTTCTTTTTGTCTGAAGTCGAATTTAGTCACGAATACTGGATGCGCCATGCCATGACGCTGGCAAAGCGTGCCTGGGACGAGCGGGAAGTACCGGTCGGCGCGGTATTAGTGCATAACAACCGGGCAATCGGCGAGGGCTGGAATCGTCCGATTGGTCGGCATGATCCTACCGCGCACGCTGAAATCATGGCCCTGCGTCAGGGCGGTCTGGTGATGCAAAATTATCGCCTGATCGACGCCACATTATATGTCACGCTGGAGCCGTGTGTGATGTGCGCCGGAGCGATGATTCACAGCCGGATTGGTCGTGTAGTTTTTGGTGCACGTGATGCGAAAACGGGGGCTGCCGGCTCATTAATGGATGTGTTGCACCATCCGGGCATGAATCACCGGGTGGAAATCACGGAAGGGATATTGGCAGAAGAGTGTGCAGCGCTGCTCAGCGACTTCTTTCGCATGCGCCGTCAGGAAATCAAAGCGCAGAAAAAAGCGCAATCTTCTACGGATTAATTTTGCTTCTTTTCACTTCCCTTCCTGGAAAACAGCAGCGAAGGGGAGTGTGTCAGATAGTTAGATGACGACTGTGAAAGAAACGAGAGAAAAGGAAATTTCCCTTTACTCAATTCTGTTGGCGACACTGCCGGATAATCCTGAGCCAGTTGCATCGCCGCTTCTGTTGCCTGCTTTTCTTTCTCTTGCAGATACCCCACCAGACTAATCTGATACTTACGGATATTCTCGACATAGGCGTAAGCTTCATGTCCCCGCGCATAACCGTAAGTCAGCTTGCTGTAATAGGGTTTCTGGCTAAGTAAAGGCAGACGTTGTTTAACATCGGTCCAGCTATCTGGATTACCTTTGGTTTTTGCCGTCAGGGCGCGAGCATCCAGCATATGCGCATAACCCATATTGTAAGCGGCGAGCGCAAACCAAATCCGTTCATTTTCTGGCACGCTTTCCGGCACTTTACTCATCATATCATGCAAATAACGCGCGCCGCCGCTGATGCTTTGTTCAGCATCGGTACGATCGGTAATGCCCAGGCTTTGCGCGGTATTTTTGGTCAACATCATCATGCCACGCACACCGGTTGGCGAGGTGGCCTGCGCGTCCCAATGTGATTCCTGGTAAGCAATAGCCGCCAGCAAACGCCAGTCAATTTCCTCGGCGTATTTCTCAAACAAAGGTTTTAATTGTGGCAGCACCGCATCGACGGCGCGTAAAAATGTGCGTGTATCGACATAATCAAAATCATCGCCATGCCCCAGGTATTTCTCTTCAATGCGTGCCAGCGTGCCGTCCTCATTCATTTTGTTGAAGAAGTCGAGCAGAGCTGCGGAAAGGGTATTATCGTCATCTAACTGGCTAAACCAGGTCACTGGTTGTTCATCGGTGATATCGAGTGCCACGGCGAGTTCCGGGTGAACTCGCTGGAACAGGCTGATGGCGACAGAATCAGCAATGGTGTAATCCAGCTTACCTCCGATGACATCTTCCAGTAATTCCGCTGAGCCTTTTTTGTCGTCCACCTTCCAGCTTAAATCCGGGAATTTAGTTTCTTTCAGTCTTTGTAGATCGTTAACGACGACGTGTCCTGGTGCGATGGAGAGCTGTTCCGCCGTCAAATTGCCCAGCGTGCGTGGGCGATATTGACCCACTTTGTAAACCAGTTGTTGTGAAACGGAATAATAGGTAGGACCAGGCTGATAGTTTTTTACCCGCTCACTGTTATAAACCAGACCTGCTGCCAGCAGATCGGCGTTGCCGTTGTCGAGATCGTCAAACAACTGGCTGATATTCTGCCGTACGGTCACTTTCAGTTTCACACCGAGGTAGTCGGCAAATTGTTTGGCCAACTCATAATCCAGCCCGGAAGAGTTACCGTTAATCTCATTCCAGGTGAGGGGAGTATGAATGGTGCTCACGCGCAATTCTCCCCGCGCTTGAATGGCGGCGATACGGTTGTCGGCTTTACCAAACCACGGAATAGACGGCCAGAGAGCTACCGCAAGAAGCAGTGCCAGAATGCCAATGAACAGATAATTAATCTTTAATTTTTTCAATTAGTTAATTCTCTGTGTCGTTCGTGTCCTGGCTTGAAAAAACGATATGCTAAACAAAGGTATAATCATCAATGAGCGGCATTTTGCGTAAACCTGTGCCAGTTGGCAACTTATTACAGCCATTGGCGGCACGCGTTGCTAATTCACGATGGTGATTTTATTTCCACGCAAACGGTTTCGTCAGCGCATCAGATTCTTTATAATGACGCCCGTTTCCCCCCCTTGGGTACACCGAAAGCTTAGAAGACGAGAGACTTATGATGGAAATTCTGCGTGGTTCGCCTGCACTGTCGGCATTCCGAATCAATAAACTGCTGGCGCGTTTTCAGGCTGCCAGGCTCCCGGTTCACAACATTTACGCCGAGTATGTCCATTTTGCTGACCTCAATGCGCCGTTAAACGAAGAAGCGCACGCGCAACTTGAACGCCTGTTGAAATATGGTCCGGCACTCGCCAGCCATGCCCCGGAAGGCAAATTACTGCTGGTGACCCCGCGTCCTGGCACCATCTCTCCCTGGTCTTCGAAAGCGACCGATATCGCTCATAACTGCGGGCTGCAACAGGTAAACCGCCTTGAGCGCGGCGTTGCTTACTATATAGAAGCCGGTACGCTGACCAATGAACAGTGGCAGCAGGTTACCGCTGAACTGCACGACCGCATGATGGAAACGGTCTTTTTTGCTTTAGATGATGCAGAGCAGCTGTTTGCGCATCATCAACCGACTCCAGTCACCAGCGTTGATTTACTGGGGCAGGGCCGCCAGGCGCTGATCGACGCTAACCTGCGTCTTGGCCTGGCACTGGCGGAAGATGAAATTGACTATCTGCAAGATGCTTTCACAAAGCTTGGTCGTAACCCGAACGACATCGAGCTGTATATGTTCGCCCAGGCGAACTCTGAGCACTGCCGCCACAAAATTTTTAACGCCGACTGGATTATCGACGGTGAACAGCAGCCGAAATCGCTGTTCAAGATGATCAAAAATACCTTCGAAACCACGCCGGATCACGTTCTCTCTGCGTATAAAGATAACGCCGCGGTGATGGAAGGTTCTGAAGTGGGCCGCTACTTTGCTGACCACGAAACGGGCCGCTACGATTTCCATCAGGAACCGGCGCATATTCTGATGAAAGTCGAAACTCACAACCACCCGACGGCAATTTCTCCGTGGCCGGGCGCGGCGACCGGTTCCGGCGGTGAAATCCGCGATGAAGGTGCCACCGGGCGCGGCGCGAAGCCGAAAGCCGGTCTGGTTGGTTTCTCCGTTTCCAACCTGCGAATTCCTGGCTTCGAACAGCCGTGGGAGGAAGATTTCGGTAAGCCTGAGCGCATTGTCACCGCGCTGGACATCATGACCGAAGGTCCGCTGGGCGGCGCGGCATTTAACAACGAATTTGGTCGTCCGGCGCTGAACGGCTACTTCCGTACTTATGAAGAAAAAGTGAACAGCCACAACGGCGAAGAGCTGCGCGGTTATCACAAACCGATCATGCTGGCGGGCGGGATCGGCAACATTCGCGCCGATCACGTACAAAAAGGCGAGATCAACGTTGGTGCGAAGCTGGTCGTTCTCGGCGGCCCGGCAATGAATATCGGTCTTGGCGGCGGCGCGGCGTCTTCTATGGCGTCTGGTCAATCTGATGCCGACCTCGACTTTGCTTCCGTACAGCGCGACAACCCGGAGATGGAGCGTCGCTGCCAGGAAGTGATCGACCGTTGCTGGCAACTTGGTGATGCCAACCCAATCCTGTTTATCCACGACGTTGGCGCAGGCGGTCTTTCTAACGCCATGCCGGAACTGGTGAGCGACGGCGGGCGCGGCGGTAAATTTGAACTGCGCGATATCCTGAGCGACGAACCGGGCATGAGCCCGCTGGAAATCTGGTGTAACGAATCCCAGGAACGCTACGTGCTGGCAGTTGCTGCCGATCAGTTACCGCTGTTTGACGAACTGTGTAAGCGTGAACGCGCGCCATACGCGGTGATTGGTGAAGCGACCGAAGAACTGCATCTTTCTCTGCACGATCGTCATTTTGATAATCAGCCAATCGATCTACCGCTGGACGTACTGCTGGGCAAAACGCCGAAGATGACCCGCGATGTGCAAACGCTGAAAGCGAAAGGCGATGCGCTGGCCCGTGAAGGGATCACCATTGCTGACGCGGTGAAACGTGTGCTGCATCTGCCGACCGTGGCGGAGAAAACCTTCCTCGTTACCATTGGCGACCGTAGCGTAACCGGCATGGTGGCGCGCGATCAGATGGTTGGCCCGTGGCAGGTGCCGGTCGCTAACTGTGCGGTCACTACTGCCAGCCTCGACAGCTACTACGGTGAAGCGATGGCAATTGGCGAACGTGCGCCAGTTGCACTGCTGGATTTCGCCGCCTCTGCCCGTCTGGCGGTCGGTGAAGCGTTAACCAATATTGCCGCAACACAGATTGGCGATATCAAACGCATTAAACTTTCCGCCAACTGGATGGCGGCGGCAGGTCACCCTGGTGAAGATGCGGGCCTGTATGAAGCCGTTAAAGCTGTGGGCGAAGAGCTTTGTCCGGCGCTGGGCCTGACGATCCCGGTGGGTAAAGACTCTATGTCGATGAAAACCCGCTGGCAGGAAGGTAACGAAGAGCGCGAAATGACCTCGCCGCTGTCGCTGGTTATTTCTGCATTTGCCCGCGTGGAAGATGTGCGTCACACCATCACGCCGCAGCTTTCTACCGAAGATAACGCACTGCTGCTGATTGATTTGGGCCTTGGCAATAATGCGCTGGGCGCAACGGCGCTGGCGCAGGTTTATCGTCAGCTTGGCGACAAACCGGCTGATGTGCGCGACGTCGCGCAACTGAAAGGCTTCTATGACGCGATTCAGGCGCTGGTTGCACAGCGTAAGCTGCTCGCGTACCACGACCGCTCTGACGGTGGCCTGCTGGTAACGCTGGCGGAAATGGCATTTGCCGGTCATTGCGGCATTGAAGCGGATATCGCCTCTCTGGGCGACGATCACCTGGCGGCGTTGTTTAACGAAGAACTGGGAGCGGTGATTCAGGTTCGTGCCGCTGACCGTGAAGCGGTCGAAGCGGTACTGGCACAGCATGGGCTTGCTGATTGCGTCCATTATGTCGGCCAGGCGGTTTCCGGTGACCGTTTTGTGATTACCGCCAACGGGCAGTCGGTATACAGCGAAAGCCGCACTACGCTGCGAGTCTGGTGGGCGGAAACCACCTGGCAGATGCAGCGCCTGCGTGACAACCCGGAGTGTGCCGATCAGGAACATCAGGCGAAATCCAACGACGCCGATCCGGGCCTGAATGTGAAACTGTCGTTCGATATTAACGAAGATGTAGCAGCTCCGTTTATCGCTACTGGCGCGCGCCCGAAAGTTGCCGTACTGCGTGAGCAAGGCGTGAACTCGCATGTTGAAATGGCGGCAGCTTTCCATCGTGCGGGCTTCGACGCTATCGACGTGCATATGAGCGATCTGCTGGCTGGACGCACTGGTCTGGAGGATTTCCACGCCCTGGTCGCGTGCGGTGGTTTCTCCTACGGTGATGTGCTGGGTGCCGGTGAAGGTTGGGCGAAGTCTATTCTGTTCAACAACCGTGTACGCGATGAGTTTGCAACCTTCTTCCATCGTCCGCAAACGCTGGCGCTGGGGGTATGTAACGGTTGCCAGATGATGTCTAATCTGCGTGAGCTGATCCCAGGTAGCGAGCTGTGGCCTCGTTTCGTGCGTAACACCTCCGATCGCTTTGAAGCGCGTTTCAGCCTGGTTGAAGTGACCCAAAGCCCGTCTCTGCTGTTGCAGGGGATGGTGGGCTCGCAGATGCCGATTGCTGTGTCTCACGGTGAAGGGCGCGTTGAAGTACGCGACGCGGCGCATCTGGCGGCACTGGAAAGCAAAGGGCTGGTTGCGCTGCGCTATGTCGATAATTTCGGCAAAGTCACCGAAACCTACCCGGCTAACCCGAACGGTTCTCCGAATGGCATCACGGCGGTCACGACTGAAAGCGGTCGAGTCACCATTATGATGCCGCATCCGGAACGTGTTTTCCGTACTGTCAGCAACTCCTGGCATCCGGAAAACTGGGGCGAGGATGGCCCATGGATGCGTATTTTCCGTAATGCGCGTAAGCAGCTGGGGTAAGGCTGCGGAAATTCCACGCAACCCATTGTTTTGTAGGCCGGATAAGGCTTTCACGCCGCATCCGGCATTACACACAACCACTTAGCCAACAATTATAAGCTCCCAACTCCGGGAGCTTTTTTTGTGTCTGTAAATCACGACAATGGGTGGTTTGCCGTGTCGCTTATAGGTGACATATAACTTATTGATTTAATTTAAAACGAATAATTTAAGCTTTGGGCGTCTCTTTTAAGCGACACACTGGCTGATTTATAGCCAATCAGTGGAACAGCCATTAATTCATTAAAGCTATGTTTTATCAGTACGTTATCAAACCATTTTATTTATTGGCACAGTTACTGCATAATAATAACCAGTGGCTCATTCACCCACTTATGTCAGCCCCTTCGGGACGTGCTACATAAAATTCGAATGACGCACAACAAGGTGCCTGCCGTCCAACTTCTGATATCAGCGTAGCTATATCAACCATCGGGCGAAACGTCGAGTTAGGCACCGCCTTATTCCACAACAAAGCCGGGTAATTCCCGGCTTTGTTGTATCTGAACTCCCCCTCGGTTAGCATCAGGCTATTCGCGTCTGACGAGAGTAACACCTTGAAACGCTGGCCCGTTTTTCCCCGCTCATTACGACAATTAGTCATGCTGGCATTCTTGCTGATTCTGCTGCCTCTGCTGGTACTGGCATGGCAAGCCTGGCAAAGCCTTAATGCGCTTAGCGATCAGGCGGCGCTGGTCAATCGCACAACGCTTATTGACGCCCGGCGCAGTGAGGCAATGACTAATGCGGCACTGGAGATGGAGCGTAGCTACCGTCAGTATTGCGTGCTGGACGACTCAACCCTGGCGAAGGTCTATCAAAGCCAGCGTAAACGTTACAGCGAAATGCTCGATGCCCACGCTGGCGTGCTGCCGGACGATAAACTTTACCAGGCATTGCGTCAGGACTTGAACAATCTCGCCCAATTACAATGTAACAACAGCGGGCCGGATGCGGCGGCTGCCGCGCGTCTGGAAGCCTTTGCCAATGCCAATGCCGAAATGGTACAGGCCACGCGCACCGTGGTGTTTTCACGCGGGCAGCAACTCCAGCGAGAGATAGCCGAACGCGGACAGTATTTCGGCTGGCAGTCACTGGTGTTGTTTCTGGTGAGTCTGATAATGGTGCTGCTTTTCACCCGAATGATTATTGGTCCGGTGAAAAATATCGAGCGGATGATCAACCGTCTGGGGGAAGGACGCTCACTGGGTAATAGCGTCTCGTTTAGTGGACCGAGCGAGTTACGCTCGGTAGGGCAACGTATTCTTTGGTTAAGTGAACGTCTGTCATGGCTGGAATCCCAGCGCCATCAATTTTTAAGACATTTATCTCATGAATTAAAAACGCCACTGGCGAGTATGCGCGAGGGCACTGAATTACTGGCTGACCAGGTTGTCGGGCCGCTTACGCCAGAGCAAAAAGAGGTGGTAAGCATCCTCGACAGCAGCAGCCGCAATTTGCAAAAACTGATAGAACAACTGCTTGATTACAACCGTAAACAGGCAGATGGCGCGGTGGAACTGGAGAATGTTGACTTAGCACCGTTGGTGGAGACGGTAGTTTCCGCTCACAGCCTGCCAGCTCGGACTAAAATGATGCATACCGACGTCGATCTCAAGGCAACAGCATGCCTGGCGGAACCCATGCTGCTGATGAGTGTGCTGGATAATCTTTACTCCAATGCGGTGCACTACGGGGCTGAATCCGGTAACATTTGCCTTCGCAGCAGTTTACATGGCGCACGGGTTTATATTGATGTCATCAATACAGGCACACCCATTCCGCAAGAGGAACGCGCCATGATCTTCGAACCCTTTTTTCAGGGAAGTCACCAGCGAAAAGGGGCGGTGAAGGGGAGCGGTCTGGGATTAAGCATTGCCAGGGATTGTATTCGCCGTATGCAGGGGGAACTGTATCTGGTCGACGAGAGCGGGCAAGACGTTTGCTTCCGCATTGAATTGCCTTCGTCGAAAAACACGAAATAATGTTAAGGCCTATCCCA
The DNA here is from genome assembly GCF_963883545.1 of Escherichia sp. E4702. Lineage (NCBI taxonomy): Bacteria > Pseudomonadati > Pseudomonadota > Gammaproteobacteria > Enterobacterales > Enterobacteriaceae > Escherichia > Escherichia sp. E4702. Next base: position 37,106 of record NZ_CAWORF010000008.1, read on the forward strand.
TCAGGCTATTTTATTTGCCAGTTCGGCCCCGGGCAGTGCTCGAAATCCTCACGTACTACGTGTACGCTCCGGTTTCTCCGCGCTGTCCGTGTCCAAACTGCCTGCAACAATTACGCCCACTGGGATAGGCTCTGAGTCTGGTGAATATGCGACACATTTTTCAACGATTTTTATCCCGACGGCTGTGGCTGGCGGGGGTGCCTTGTCTGGCGCTGCTGGGCTGCGTGCAGAATCACAATAATCCAGCCATTAATGCGCCAGTAGAAGAAAAAATCCCGGTTTATCAACTGGCTGATTATCTTCCTACTGAATGTAGCGACATCTGGGCGCTGCAAGGTAAATCAACTGAAACTAACCCGCTTTACTGGCTACGGGCGATGGATTGCGCCAACCGCTTAATGCCAGCGCAGTCGCGTCAGGAAGCGCGCAAGTATGGTGATGGCTGCTGGCAAAATACCTTCAAGCAGGGGATTTTGCTTGCCGATGCCAAAATCACGCCTTTTGAGCGCCGCCAACTGGTCGCGCGCATTGATGCGTTAAGTACTGAGATCCCGGCGCAGGTTCGCCCGTTGTATCAACTCTGGCGCGACGGACAGGCGCTGCAACTGCAACTGGCGGAAGAGCGCCTACGTTACAGTAAACTCCAGCAATCCAGCGACAGCGAACTGGACGCCCTGCGCCAGCAGCATCACGTTCTACAGCAACAACTGGAACTTACCACCCGCAAGCTGGAGAACCTGACGGATATTGAACGCCAACTCTCGACTCGCAAACCGGCCGGAAATTTCCCACCGGACACGCCGCACGAGAGTGAAAAAAACGCGCCATCCACCAATGAGGTCACCCCTGATGAGCCATAAACCTGCGCATTTATTATTGGTCGATGACGATCCGGGATTACTGAAATTACTTGGCCTGCGCCTGACCAGCGAAGGCTACAGCGTGGTCACGGCAGAAAGTGGTGCCGAGGGGCTGCGGATACTGAATCGTGAAAAAGTGGATTTAGTCATCAGCGACCTGCGGATGGATGAAATGGATGGTATGCAACTGTTTGCTGAAATCCAGAAAGTGCAGCCAGGTATGCCGGTAATCATCCTTACCGCGCATGGTTCTATTCCCGATGCCGTTGCCGCGACACAGCAGGGCGTGTTTAGTTTCCTCACTAAGCCCGTCGATAAAGACGCGCTATATCAGGCAATTGACGATGCGCTGGAGCAATCTGCCCCAGCCACCGACGAACGTTGGCGCGAGGCGATTGTCACTCGCAGCCCGCTGATGCTGCGCTTGCTGGAACAGGCCCGGCTGGTGGCGCAATCAGACGTTAGCGTTTTGATTAACGGTCAGAGCGGCACCGGGAAAGAGATTTTTGCCCAGGCTATCCACAACGCCAGCCCGCGTAACAGCAAACCATTTATTGCTATTAACTGTGGCGCATTGCCCGAGCAGTTGCTGGAGTCGGAACTGTTTGGTCATGCACGCGGCGCGTTTACTGGTGCTGTCAGCAATCGCGAAGGTTTATTCCAGGCGGCGGAAGGCGGTACGCTGTTTCTCGATGAGATTGGCGATATGCCCGCACCTTTGCAGGTCAAATTGCTGCGCGTATTGCAGGAGCGAAAAGTCCGTCCGCTGGGCAGTAACCGCGATATTGATATCGACGTGCGGATTATTTCTGCGACCCACCGCGACTTACCAAAAGCGATGGCGCGCGGGGAATTCCGCGAAGATCTCTATTACCGCCTCAATGTCGTCAGCCTTAAAATTCCGGCACTGGCGGAGCGCACGGAAGACATTCCGCTACTGGCAAACCACTTATTGCGCCAGGCGGCAGAGCGACATAAGCCGTTTGTCCGCGCGTTCTCCACCGATGCGATGAAACGCCTGATGACTGCCAGCTGGCCGGGAAATGTGCGCCAGTTGGTCAACGTGATTGAACAGTGCGTGGCGCTGACCTCATCTCCGGTGATTAGCGATGCATTAGTAGAGCAGGCGCTGGAGGGCGAAAACACGGCGCTGCCCACCTTTGTTGAGGCACGTAACCAGTTTGAACTCAATTACTTGCGCAAGTTGCTGCAAATCACCAAAGGCAACGTCACCCACGCGGCGAGAATGGCGGGGCGCAACCGGACAGAATTTTATAAACTGCTTTCCCGACACGAGCTGGATGCAAACGATTTCAAGGAATGAATCGGTGTAATGTGTTACGTTTAGCAGATCAAAAGACAGGCGACCTTTTCAAGGAATAGCATGAAAAAGATTGATGCGATTATTAAACCCTTCAAGCTGGACGATGTCCGTGAAGCACTGGCCGAAGTCGGTATTACCGGCATGACCGTGACCGAAGTGAAAGGCTTTGGGCGCCAGAAAGGCCACACTGAGCTGTATCGCGGTGCGGAATATATGGTGGATTTTCTGCCGAAGGTGAAAATTGAGATCGTCGTGCCGGACGACATTGTCGATATCTGCGTAGACACGATTATTCGTACGGCGCAAACCGGCAAAATCGGTGACGGTAAAATCTTCGTCTTCGACGTGGCACGGGTCATTCGTATCCGTACCGGCGAAGAGGACGACGCGGCGATTTAAACCGCGTCAGGGTTGCCGGATGTCTCCATCCGGCAACATCAAATCACAGCACTTTATGCGGGCCAAAGCATTCGTAATGAATGTTTTCCTGCTTCACACCCAGGTCCACTAACTGTTTCGCGGCAAACTGCATGAAGCCAACCGGACCGCAGAGATAGAACTGCATGGCCGGATCGCTGAACGCACCTTCCAGTTTGCTCAAATCCATCAGACCTTCGCTATCAAACTGACCTTTAGCGCGATCGGCTTCGCTCGGCTGGCGATACCAGGTATGTGCGGTAAAGCGCGGTAGTGCTTGCCCCAGTTCCTTAACTTCATCAGCAAAGGCGTGAACATCGCCATTTTCTGCCGCGTGGAACCAGTTTACCTGGGCGTTATGGCCTGCTTTTGCCAGCGTATCGAGCATTGCCAGCATTGGCGTTTGCCCTACACCCGCAGAGATCAGTGTTACCGGCGTGTCATCTGTCACATCCATAAAGAAATCACCCGCCGGAGCTACCAGCTTCACGACATCGCCAACGTTGGCGTGATTGTGCAGCCAGTTGGATACCTGCCCGCCATCTTCGCGTTTCACCGCAATACGATAGCCTTTGCCATCAGGTTTACGAGTCAAAGAGTACTGACGAATTTCCTGATGCGGGAAACCTTCTGGTTTCAGCCAGACGCCGAGATATTGTCCCGGACGGTATTCTGCCACTGCGCCACCGTCGACCGGCTCCAGTTCGAAGCTGGTGATCAGTGCGCTGCGCGGTGTTTTAGCCACAATGCGGAAATCGCGAGTACCTTCCCAGCCACCGGCTTTGCTGGCGTTTTCGTTATAGATTTCCGCCTCGCGATTGATAAATACATTAGCCAGTACGCCATAGGCTTTACCCCACGCGTCCAGCACTTCCTGGCCCGGGCTGAACATTTCGTCCAGCGTCGCCAACAGGTGTTCGCCAACGATGTTGTACTGTTCCGGTTTGATCTGGAAACTGGTGTGCTTCTGCGCGATTTTTTCTACCGCTGGCAGCAGCGCAGGCAGGTTTTCAATATTACTGGCGTAGGCGGCAATCGCGTTAAACAGGGCTTCACGTTGATCGCCATTACGCTGGTTACTCATGTTAAAAATTTCTTTGAGTTCTGGGTTATGAGTAAACATACGGTCGTAGAAATGGGCGGTTAACTTTGGCCCTGTTTCCACCAGTAAAGGGATGGTGGCTTTTACTGTAGCGATGGTTTGAGCGTCAAGCATATGGTCTTCCTTTTTTTGCATCTTAATTAATGTATCTCAAATGCATCTTATAAAAAATAGCCCTGCACTGTAAATGGTTCTTTTGGTGTTTTTCATCAAGAATGTGATGAAGTGAAAAATTTGCATCACAAACCTGAAAAGAAATCCGTTTCCGGTTGCAGGCCCTTTATTCTCCAAAGCCTTGCACAGCTTGAAGGTAATCGTTTGCGTAAATTCCTTTGTCAAGACCTGTTATCGCACAATGATTCGGTTATACTGTTCGCCGTTGTCCATCAGGACCGCCAAAATTAGGCGAAAAAATTTTATTGTTAGCTGAGTCAGGAGATGCGGATGTTAAAGCGTGAAATGAACATTGCCGATTATGATGCCGAACTGTGGCAGGCTATGGAGCAGGAAAAAGTACGTCAGGAAGAGCACATCGAACTGATCGCCTCCGAAAACTACACCAGCCCGCGCGTAATGCAGGCGCAGGGTTCTCAGCTGACCAACAAATATGCTGAAGGTTATCCGGGCAAGCGCTACTACGGCGGTTGCGAGTATGTTGATATCGTTGAACAACTGGCGATCGATCGTGCGAAAGAGCTGTTCGGCGCTGACTACGCTAACGTCCAGCCGCACTCCGGCTCCCAGGCTAACTTTGCGGTCTACACCGCGCTGCTGGAACCAGGTGATACCGTACTGGGTATGAACCTGGCGCATGGCGGTCACCTGACTCACGGTTCTCCGGTTAACTTCTCCGGTAAACTGTACAACATCGTTCCTTACGGTATCGATGCAACTGGCCATATCGACTACGCAGATCTGGAAAAACAAGCCAAAGAACACAAGCCGAAAATGATCATCGGTGGTTTCTCTGCATATTCCGGCGTGGTTGACTGGGCGAAAATGCGTGAAATCGCTGACAGCATCGGTGCTTACCTGTTCGTTGATATGGCGCACGTTGCGGGCCTGGTTGCCGCTGGCGTCTATCCAAACCCGGTTCCTCATGCTCACGTAGTGACTACTACCACTCACAAAACCCTGGCGGGTCCGCGCGGCGGCCTGATCCTGGCAAAAGGCGGTAGCGAAGAACTGTACAAAAAACTGAACTCTGCCGTTTTCCCTGGTGGTCAGGGCGGTCCGCTGATGCACGTTATTGCGGGTAAAGCAGTAGCGCTGAAAGAAGCGATGGAGCCTGAGTTCAAAACTTACCAGCAGCAGGTTGCTAAAAACGCTAAAGCGATGGTAGAAGTGTTCCTGGAACGCGGCTACAAAGTGGTTTCCGGCGGTACTGATAACCACCTGTTCCTGGTTGATCTGGTTGATAAAAACCTGACCGGTAAAGAAGCAGACGCCGCTCTGGGCCGTGCTAACATCACCGTCAACAAAAACAGCGTACCGAACGATCCGAAGAGCCCGTTTGTGACCTCCGGTATTCGTGTAGGTACTCCGGCGATTACCCGTCGCGGCTTTAAAGAAGCCGAAGCGAAAGAACTGGCTGGCTGGATGTGTGACGTGCTGGACAGCATCAATGATGAAGCCGTTATCGAGCGCATCAAAGGTAAAGTTCTCGACATCTGCGCACGTTACCCGGTTTACGCGTAAGCGAAACGGTGATTTGCTGACAATGTGCTCGTTGTTCATGCCGGATGCGGCGTGAACGCCTTGTCCGGCCTACAAATTCTTGCAAATTCAATATATTGCAATCTTCGTGTAGGCCTGATAAGCGTAGCGCATCAGGCAATCTTACGTTTGTGATCATCAAGGCTTCCTTCGGGAAGCCTTGTTACGTTATCGCGCCGTCAAATCTGTCGTAACTGTGCCTCAACATACAAATAGCCAATTCCCAGCACCTGTTGTGCGCGGCTTAATTGCCCGAAGCCAATTTGCGTCGCTTTCACGCTCGGTCCTTCGTCACGGTCGAACGGGTTAAATCCTGTCTGGCGAATAATGGTATTAAGCCAGTGTTCACCAAAGGCACAACTGCGACCGTACAACCAAATCTGATTAATATTGAGGATGTTGAGGAAGTTATACAGACTCAAACCAATGGCATTGGCACTGCGGTCAACCCAACTGGTGATCCACGGTTCTCCACTCTGCCAGGCAGCGATTAATTGCGCTGTAGTCAGTTTTTCTGGATCAAGTTGAGTATTGCCAGGTTGTGATTTTAGCCATACTCGAGCCTGTTTTTTTAATGCGCTTAACGAGGCGACGGTTTCCAGGCAGCCATAACGTCCACAGTCGCAGGCAACGCCATCGGGATTCACAATGGTGTGACCAATCTGCCCGCTGCCATACAAACTGCCGCGATAAATTTGTTCGTTAATCACAAACGACGAGCCAATGCCGTAATCAACGTTGATCACGCAGAAATCACGTCCCTGCGAATTATTTTGCCATTTCTCCGCCAGCGCCAGCATCACGCAGTCATTATCGACCATCACCCGAATGCCCAGCTTCTCTTCCAGCAGATACTTCACCTCAACTGGCGTTGTCCACGGCGCTTGCGGCATGGTTTGCGATACGCCGGTCACCGGATCAACCTGCCCGTGGATTGCCAGCGCCAGATTGATGGTGCGGCCCGGCCACAGTTTGCGATGACGATGCCAGCATTTTTCGATTTCGGACAGCAGTGCCTGCGGTGTCGGTGCATCAATCTGAAAATATTCAAATTCACCTTTCGGACTTAAACAAGCGTTAGCGACCTGGCACTCAATGCTGGTGGGCGTCACGTTCAGGCATAGCGTCCAGTCACCTTCCGGCGCAATCAGCCATGTGCCGCTGCTATGCCCGCGCGTCTGGCTTTCATCGTCGATATTCACCACCCGCTTTTCGTTTTCCAGTTCCTGCAAAATATTACTGACCGCCGGAATTGAAATTTGCGCCAGCCGGGCCAGCGTCGACTTGTTGGCACGCTTTTGCCGGTACAGCAGTTCCAGAATCACGCATTTGTTATGGTGGCGGATCTGTTGATTGTTAATGCAGGCTCTCATCTTCACTAAACCTTGTTTAGTTAATTGCGTGATTATTCCGCGAAAACATTGCCAGATTGTTCAATACACTGCCACAAATCTTTTAATTCAGTATGTCTTGTTAATATTGAGGGCACCATGACTCCAGTAAAAGTGTGGCAAGAGCGCGTTGAGATCCCGACCTATGAAACCGGTCCGCAGGATATACATCCCATGTTCCTGGAAAATCGCGTTTATCAGGGATCGTCCGGCGCGGTTTATCCCTATGGCGTGACCGATACGCTGAGCGAGCAGAAAACCCTGAAATCCTGGCAGGCGGTGTGGCTGGAAAACGACTACATCAAAGTGATGATCCTGCCGGAACTGGGCGGTCGTGTGCATCGCGCGTGGGATAAAGTGAAACAGCGCGATTTTGTCTATCACAATGAAGTCATTAAGCCGGCGTTGGTGGGGCTGCTGGGGCCGTGGATTTCGGGCGGGATTGAGTTTAACTGGCCACAACACCATCGCCCGACCACCTTTATGCCCGTTGATTTCACCCTCGAAGCCCATGACGACGGCGCACAGACGGTGTGGGTCGGTGAAACGGAGCCGATGCATGGTTTACAGGTGATGACAGGTTTCACCCTGCGCCCTGACCGGGCGGCGCTGGAAATCGCCAGCCGCGTCTATAACGGCAACGCCACGCCGCGTCATTTCTTGTGGTGGGCCAACCCGGCAGTGAAAGGGGGTGAAGGGCATCAGAGCGTTTTCCCGCCGGATGTGACTGCGGTGTTTGATCACGGCAAACGGGCTGTTTCAGCTTTCCCTATCGCTACTGGCACTTATTATAAAGTGGACTACTCCGCCGGAGTGGACATTTCTCGCTATAAAAATGTGCCTGTTCCAACCTCATATATGGCCGAAAAATCGCAGTACGATTTTGTCGGTGCGTGGTGTCACGATGAAGATGGCGGTTTGCTGCACGTTGCCAACCACCATATTGCGCCAGGTAAAAAACAGTGGAGCTGGGGACACAGTGAATTTGGCCAGGCGTGGGATAAGAGTCTGACCGACAATAACGGCCCGTATATCGAACTGATGACCGGTATTTTTGCCGATAACCAGCCCGATTTTACCTGGCTTGATGCTTACGAAGAGAAGCGTTTCGAGCAGTATTTCCTGCCTTATCATTCTCTGGGCATGGTGCAAAATGCCTCCCGCGATGCGGTGATAAAACTCCAGCGTAGCGAGCGGGGGATTGAGTGGGGGCTGTATGCCATCTCTCCGTTGAACGGATACCGTCTGGCGATCCGCGAAATTGGCAAATGCAACGCGTTGCTCGATGATGCCGTGGCCCTGACACCAGCGACCGCCATCCAGGGCGTGTTGCACGGTATCAATCCTGACAGACTGACCATTGAACTCTCCGATGCCGACGGCAATATCGTACTGAGTTATCAGGAACATCAGCCGCAAGAGTTGCCGTTGCCGGACGTCGCCAAAGCGCCACTGGCAGCACAAGACATTACCAGTACAGATGAAGCCTGGTTTATCGGTCAGCATCTGGAGCAATATCATCACGCCAGCCGTTCACCGTTCGATTACTACCTGCGCGGCGTGGCGCTGGACCCGCTGGATTATCGCTGTAACCTGGCGCTGGCGATGCTGGAATATAACCGCGCAGATTTCCCGCAAGCGGTGGCGTATGCCAGTCAGGCGCTGAAACGCGCACATGCACTGAACAAAAACCCGCAGTGTGGACAGGCCAGTTTGATTCGCGCCAGTGCTTACGAACGTCAGGGACAATATCAACAAGCCGAAGAGGATTTCTGGCGGGCGGTATGGAGCGGGAACAGTAAAGCGGGTGGCTATTATGGTCTGGCACGCCTGGCGGCGCGTAATGGTAACTTCGACGCTGGTCTGGATTTTTGCCAACAAAGTCTTCGCGCCTGCCCAACCAACCAGGAAGTGCTTTGCCTGCATAACCTGCTGCTGGTGTTAAGTGGTCGTCAGGACAACGCGCGTTTGCAGCGCGAGAAACTGCTGCGTGATTATCCGCTGAACGCCACTCTGTGGTGGCTGAACTGGTTCGATGGTCGTAGCGAATCAGCCCTCGCGCAGTGGCGCGGTCTGTGTCAGGGACGCGACGTTAACGCCCTGATGACCGCCGGGCAACTGATTAACTGGGGCATGCCCGCCCTGGCGGCAGAGATGCTGAACGCACTGGACTGTCAGCGCACGCTGCCACTTTACCTGCAAGCCAGCTTGCTGCCGAAAGCCGAACGCGGCGAACTGGTCGCAAAAGCCATTGATGTCTTCCCGCAGTTTGTCCGTTTCCCGAATACGCTGGAAGAAGTGGCGGCGCTGGAGAGTATTGAAGAGTGCTGGTTTGCCCGTCATTTACTGGCCTGCTTCTACTACAACAAGCGTAGCTACAACAAAGCCATTACTTTATGGCAGCGTTGCGTAGAGATGTCACCGGAGTTTGCCGACGGCTGGCGCGGGCTGGCGATCCATGCGTGGAATAAGCAACACGATTATGAGCTGGCCGCGCGCTATCTTGATAATGCTTATCAGCTTGCGCCGCAGGATGCACGTCTGCTTTTCGAACGGGATTTGCTGGATAAGTTAAGCGGAGCCACACCGGAGAAACGACTGGCGCGTCTGGAAAATAATCTGGAAATTGCGCTGAAACGCGACGACATGACCGCAGAACTGCTCAATTTGTGGCATCTCACAGGTCAGGCCGACAAAGCGGCGGACATTCTCGCTACGCGCAAATTCCACCCGTGGGAAGGCGGGGAAGGGAAGGTCACCAGTCAGTTTATCCTTAACCAATTGTTACGCGCCTGGCAGCATCTTGATGCCAGACAGCCGCAGCAGGCCAGCGAACTGCTTCATGCCGCGTTGCATTATCCGGAGAATTTAAGCGAAGGCCGTTTACCGGGGCAAACTGACAACGACATCTGGTTCTGGCAGGCGATATGCGCCAAAGCCCTGGGCGATGAAACTGAAGCGACGCGTTGTTTACGTCTGGCGGCGACTGGCGATCGCACAATTAACATCCACAGTTATTACAACGATCAGCCGGTTGATTATCTCTTCTGGCAAGGAATGGCGCTGCGACTGCTGGGCGAACAACACACCGCACAGCAACTGTTTAGTGAAATGAAACTGTGGGCGCAAGAGATGGCGAAAACCAGTATCGAAGCGGATTTCTTTGCCGTCTCGCAACCTGACTTGTTGTCGCTGTATGGCGATTTACAACAGCAGCATAAAGAAAAATGCCTGATGGTGGCGATGCTGGCGGCCGCGGGACTAGGCGAGATTGCGCACTATGAATCTGCTCGCGCTGAATTGACGGCGATTAATCCGGCCTGGCCGAAAGCGGCATTATTCACCACCGGGATGCCTTTTATTTTTAACCGCGTTCACTAAACCCTATTAACTGTAATATTTGAGCGGCACGCGCTGCCGCTCACGCTCAAATAATTAAAATAAGCCGTTGTAAATAAAAACCCTACAGGAGGCACTATGCCTAAAAAAATGAGAACAACCCGTAATCTATTATTAATGGCTACGCTATTAGGTAGCGCACTATTTGCCAACGCTGCGGATAAAGAAATGACCATTGGTGCAATATACCTTGATACCCAGGGATATTACGCTGGAGTGCGTCAGGGCGTTCAGGATGCGGCAAAAGATTCTTCAGTACAGGTACAGTTAATTGAAACTAACGCCCAGGGCGATATTTCGAAAGAAAGTACTTTTGTAGATACCCTCGTGGCGCGTAATGTCGATGCCATTATTTTATCGGCAGTGTCTGAAAATGGCAGTAGCCGTACCGTTCGTCGCGCCAGTGAAGCGGGTATTCCGGTGATTTGCTACAACACCTGTATTAATCAAAAGGGTGTCGATAAATATGTCTCGGCATATCTGGTTGGTGACCCGCTGGAATTTGGTAAAAAACTGGGTAACGCTGCCGCCGATTATTTTATTGCCAACAAAATTGACCAGCCGAAAATTGCCGTCATCAATTGCGAAGCCTTTGAAGTTTGTGTGCAACGACGTAAAGGGTTTGAAGAAGTATTAAAAGCCCGCGTTCCCGGCGCGCAAATTGTCGCTAATCAGGAAGGGACTGTTTTAGATAAAGCGATTTCTGTCGGTGAAAAACTGATTATCTCCACGCCAGATCTCAACGCCATTATGGGTGAATCGGGCGGAGCGACACTCGGTGCGGTAAAAGCAGTACGCAATCAAAATCAGGCCGGAAAAATTGCCGTTTTCGGTTCGGACATGACCACTGAAATTGCTCAGGAGCTGGAAAACAACCAGGTGCTGAAAGCGGTAGTGGATATTTCCGGTAAGAAAATGGGCAATGCTGTTTTCGCGCAAACATTGAAGGTTATCAATAAACAAGCCGACGGTGAAAAAGTGATTCAGGTGCCAATCGATCTCTATACCAAAACTGAAGACGGTAAACAGTGGCTGGCAACGCACGTTGATGGTCTGCCCTAATAGCTGATTCGCAGAGGTCCCTATGTTCACGGCAACAGAGGCAGTCCCGGTAGCAAAAGTGGTGGCAGGAAATAAGCGTTACCCCGGCGTCGTTGCGCTGGATAACGTTAACTTCACGCTCAATAAAGGCGAAGTTCGCGCGCTGTTAGGAAAAAACGGTGCGGGAAAATCGACCCTCATTCGAATGCTTACCGGTAGCGAACGTCCGGATAGCGGTGATATCTGGATTGGCGAGACGCGACTGGAAGGTGACGAAGCTACGCTGACTCGCCGTGCCGCTGAACTGGGGGTACGCGCGGTTTATCAGGAATTAAGTCTGGTGGAAGGGCTGACGGTGGCAGAAAACCTCTGCCTTGGTCAATGGCCTCGCCGCAACGGCATGATTGATTACCTGCAAATGGCGCAGGATGCCCAACGTTGCTTACAGGCGCTGGGCGTTGACGTTAGTCCTGAACAACTTGTTTCAACGCTAAGCCCGGCGCAAAAGCAACTGGTGGAAATTGCGCGGGTGATGAAGGGCGAGCCGCGCGTGGTCATCCTTGATGAACCCACCAGCTCGCTTGCCAGTGCGGAAGTTGAACTGGTGATCAGCGCCGTGAAAAAAATGTCGGCACTGGGCGTGGCGGTGATTTACGTCAGCCACAGGATGGAGGAAATCCGCCGTATCGCTTCCTGTGCCACCGTCATGCGCGACGGGCAGGTGGCGGGCGATGTGATGCTCGAAAACACCTCAACTCGCCATATTGTGTCGTTGATGCTCGGGCGCGATCACGTTGATATTGCACCGGTTGCAGCTCAGGAGATTGCGGACCAGACCGTACTGGAAGTTCGCGCGTTACGCCACAGACCAAAACTTACAGAGATCAGTTTTTCCCTGCGTCGTGGCGAAGTGCTCGGCATTGCTGGCCTGCTGGGGGCAGGGCGCAGTGAATTGCTGAAAGCGATAGTTGGGCTGGAAGCGTATGAACAGGGCGAAATTGTTATCAACGGCGAGAAAATCACGCGCCCCGATTACGGCGACATGCTGAAACGCGGCATTGGCTATACGCCAGAAAACCGCAAAGAAGCGGGGATCATTCCCTGGCTGGGCGTTGACGAAAATACAGTGCTGACCAATCGGCAAAAAATCAGCGCCAACGGCGTACTGCAATGGTCCACCATCCGCCGCCTGACCGAAGAGGTGATGCAGCGGATGACGGTCAAGGCCGCCAGTAGCGAAACGCCCATCGGCACGCTTTCCGGCGGCAATCAGCAAAAAGTGGTGATCGGTCGTTGGGTCTATGCCGCCAGCCAAATTTTGTTGCTCGACGAGCCAACGCGCGGCGTCGATATCGAAGCCAAACAGCAGATTTACCGTATTGTCCGCGAGCTGGCTGCCGAAGGAAAAAGCGTGGTGTTTATCTCCAGTGAAGTGGAGGAGTTACCGCTGGTGTGCGACCGCATTCTGTTGTTACAGCACGGTACGTTCTCGCAGGAGTTTCACTCTCCGGTCAATGTGGATGAGCTGATGTCCGCCATTCTGTCTGTGCACTGATGAATTTTACCGAGGAACCTGAAGATGTCTGCTTCGTCATTACCATTGCCGCAGGGCAAGAGCGTCTCGCTCAAACAATTTGTCAGTCGCCATATTAATGAGATCGGTTTGCTGGTGGTGATTGCCATTTTGTATCTGGTCTTCTCCCTGAACGCGCCTGGCTTTATCTCATTGAATAACCAAATGAACATGCTGCGCGATGCCGCTACCATTGGGATCGCCGCCTGGGCGATGACGCTGATTATTATCTCCGGGGAAATTGATGTCAGCGTTGGGCCGATGGTGGCTTTTGTCTCGGTGTGCCTGGCATTTTTGCTGCAATTTGAAGTTCCGCTGGCGATTGCTTGTCTGCTGGTGTTGCTGTTAGGCGCGCTGATGGGAACGCTGGCCGGGGTGCTGCGCGGTGTGTTTAACGTGCCAAGTTTCGTTGCCACGCTGGGGCTGTGGAGCGCCCTGCGCGGAATGGGGCTGTTTATGACTAACGCCCTGCCAGTGCCGATTGACGAAAACGAGGTACTGGACTGGCTGGGTGGACAATTTCTCGGAGTGCCGGTATCCGCGCTGATCATGATGGTGTTGTTTGCGCTGTTTGTGTTCATCAGTCGTAAAACCGCTTTCGGGCGCTCGGTTTTTGCCGTTGGCGGTAATGCTACGGCGGCGCAGTTGTGCGGCATCAACGTTCGTCGGGTGCGCATTCTTATCTTTACCCTTTCGGGATTATTAGCGGCGGTGACTGGCATTTTGCTGGCGGCGCGCCTCGGTTCTGGTAACGCAGGTGCGGCAAACGGTCTGGAGTTTGACGTCATCGCCGCGGTCGTGGTCGGCGGTACGGCACTTTCCGGCGGTCGCGGTTCCCTGTTCGGTACATTGCTTGGTGTGCTGGTGATTACGCTAATCGGTAACGGTCTGGTATTGCTCGGGATTAACTCCTTTTTCCAGCAGGTGGTACGCGGCGTCATTATCGTGGTGGCGGTGCTGGCGAATATCTTGCTGACCCAGCGAAGCAGTAAAGCGAAACGCTAAACCTTAACGCCCCTGGCGCGGGTGCGGCAGGGATGAAAATTAATCGTATTGTTAATGAGGGATTTATGAAAACGATGCTGGCAGCTTATTTACCAGGAAATTCGACCGTCGATCTGCGGGAAGTTGCGGTGCCGACGCCGGGGATTAACCAGGTACTGATCAAAATGAAATCCTCCGGGATTTGCGGAAGCGATGTCCACTATATCTACCATCAACACCGCGCCACGGCGGCGGCGCCCGATAAACCGTTATACCAGGGCTTTATCAACGGTCATGAGCCGTGCGGGCAAATTGTGGCGATGGGGCAAGGCTGTCGCCATTTTAAAGAGGGTGATCGCGTGCTGGTGTATCACATTTCTGGCTGTGGTTTTTGCCCGAACTGCCGTCGCGGTTTTCCTATTTCTTGTACTGGCAAAGGAAAAGCGGCTTACGGCTGGCAGCGTGACGGTGGTCATGCCGAATATCTGCTGGCGGAAGAAAAAGATCTGATCCTCCTGCCGGATGTGCTGAGCTACGAAGATGGTGCGTTTATCAGTTGCGGCGTTGGCACGGCCTATGAAGGGATTTTGCGCGGCGAAGTCTCCGGCAGCGATAACGTGCTGGTGGTCGGTCTGGGACCGGTCGGCATGATGGCGATGATGCTGGCGAAAGGTCGCGGTGCAAAACGGATCATCGGCGTTGATATGTTGCCGGAACGTCTGGCGATGGCGAAGCAGTTAGGGGTGATGGATCACGGTTATTTAGCGACGACCGAGGGCTTGCCGCAGATAATCGCTGAACTCACTCACGGCGGCGCGGATGTTGCGCTCGATTGTTCCGGTAATGCTGCAGGTCGCTTGCTGGCACTGCAATCCACTGCTGACTGGGGACGGGTGGTTTACATCGGAGAAACCGGAAAAGTGGAGTTCGAGGTTAGCGCCGATCTGATGCACCATCAACGGCGGATTATCGGCTCCTGGGTGACCAGTCTGTTCCATATGGAAAAATGCGCCCACGATTTGACTGACTGGAAACTGTGGCCGCGTAACGCCATTACCCATCGCTTCACGCTGGAACAGGCAGGTGATGCCTATGCGCTGATGGCGAGCGGCAAATGCGGGAAAGTTGTGATTAACTTCCCGGATTAAGGAGTTAGCGGATGACCATCTATACCTTATCTCACGGACCGCTAAAGCTGGACGTTTCTGACCAGGGCGGCGTAATCGAAGGCTTCTGGCGCGATACGACGCCGCTCTTACGTCCTGGTAAAAAAAGCGGAGTGGCAACCGATGCCTCTTGTTTTCCGCTGGTGCCATTTGCAAACCGGGTGAGCGGCAACCGTTTTGTCTGGCAGGGGCGTGAGTATCAACTGCAACCGAATGTTGAGTGGGATGCGCACTATCTACACGGCGATGGCTGGTTGGGCGAGTGGCAATGTGTCTCGCACAGCGATGATAGTTTGTGTCTGGTGTATGAACATCGCAGCGGTGTCTATCACTATCGGGTAAGTCAGGCGTTTCATTTAACGGCGGATACGCTGACGGTGACGCTCGCTGTCACCAATCAAGGGGCAGAGACGCTGCCATTTGGTACCGGCTGGCATCCTTATTTTCCGTTGTCGCCGCAAACGCGGATTCAGGCACAGGCGAGCGGTTACTGGCTGGAGCGGGAGCAGTGGCTGGCGGGTGAGTTTTGCGAGCAGCTACCGCAGGAACTGGATTTCAACCAGCACGCGCCGTTGCCGCGCCAGTGGGTGAACAATGGTTTTGCCGGATGGAATGGTCAGGCCCGCATCGAGCAGCCGCAGGAGGGTTACGCCGTCATCATGGAAACGACGCCGCCTGCGCCGTGCTATTTCATCTTTGTCTCCGATCCCGCGTTTGATAAAGGGTATGCGTTTGATTTCTTCTGTCTGGAGCCGATGAGCCATGCGCCGGATGACCATCATCGCCCGGAAGGGGGTGACCTCATTGCGCTTGCGCCGGGGGAATCAACAACCTCTGAGATGTCGTTGCGGGTAGAGTGGCTGTAATTTATAAAATGCCGGATAAGGCGTTCACGCCGCATCCGGCACTCGGCACACGATGCCTGATGCGACGCTTATGGCGTCTTATCAGGCCTACAATTGGTGTTGGAACGGTCGGCAGGATAAGGCGTTCACGCCGCATCCGGCATCTTTCCTAACGCCGATCGAGAGAAATAGCCCCCGGCCCGGTAATTGCCAGCAGCAGGAATGCGCCAGCAATGCTGATATTCTTCCAGAAATTAATCATATTTGGCCCAACCGCATCGCCAGTCATATCCCAGTAATGATGACCAATCACCGCCGTTCCCAGCGTGTAGAAAATAAACAGCACCGCCAGCGGACGGGTGAAAAAGCCAAGTATGATTAATATCGCGGCGGGTACTTCCATAATCACCGCAATAACTGCCGCCAGCATCGGCATCGGTGCGCCCAGCGAGGCCATATATTGTACCGTTCCGTCAAAGCCCATCATTTTGGGAAAACCAAAAATAATGAAAATTAAGATGACGGCGATACGGGCAATTAATAACAAAACGGGGCGGGCAGCACCAAAATCAAAATAACGTAGTGAGTTCATAACCAATCCCTTTGCAAGATAATGTGATTTAAACGTAATACACACTCTTGCACCTCGCCACGCCCCAGGCGTTGAGATATTCGCTAATTATCCTGGTTACAGTGATTTAAGCGCGATGTTCTCATCTGTCAGCCGTTTCGCATCAAACGTTTTACCGCTCTGGATCCATTTGCGGATTGAGCGAATCTCACGTCCCTGATTCAGCGTTACCGCGCCGATAAGCACACCGCTTTGCAGATTAAACCAAATCGCTTTCTGGGCTTCCGGGTTGCCACGACAAATCCAGTCATCGCCACGCATATTGCCAATAAACTGTAAGTTATCACTGTACTGATCGCTCCAGAACCACGGTGGCGGCAGTAGCGGAAGCGGTAGCCCCAGCATTGCGGCTGCGGCAATTTGCGCCTGGTTATTGGCGTTTTCCCAGCTTTCGCAGCGGTGCAGCAGACCATTATCAAGACGAGTGATTGCCACATCGCCACCGGCAAAAATGGCTGGATCGCTGGTGCGGCAAGCCTCGTCAATGACAATACCATTTACCGTATCAAGGTTGGCCTCACGTGCCAGGCGGTCGTTGGCGCTGATACCAATACCGTAAATCACTACATCGGCCTGAAGCATTTCGCCGCTTTGCAACGTCAGCTCTACTTTCTCACCATCGACCACATGCTCAATGGCATTGTTGAGCAAGACGCGCACGCCAGCCTGCTGATGGCGCTGCAAAAGATAGCGTTGCACGGGCGGCGGCGCATTGCGGCCCATGACGGTTGCTGCCAGTTCAATCACTGTCACCTTACAACCGCGCTGCGTGGCGCTGGCAGCCAGTTCCAGACCAATAGTTCCGGCACCGACAATCACTACTGACCGTTCAGCTTGTAGTGCTTCCCGTAGTCTGGCGGCATCACCGGCATGGCGCAGGGTAAAGCAGCGTTCTCCCAGTGCATCAAGTAACGGCAGTGGTCGGGCTGCCGCGCCGGTTGCTATAAAAAGCTGATCCCAGTGCCAGCTTTCGCCGTTGGCTAACACTAACTGCCGTGTGTCGCGTCCCAATGTTTTGATGGTTACGCCAGAATGCAGATGAACGTTGTTTTCCTGCCACCAGATAGCGGGTAACACGGGCTGCAAGTGCGGGGAATCCTCCAGTAACATGGTTTTCGAGAGCGGTGGTCGTTCATAAGGAAGATGTTGCTCATTGGAAAACAGGTGCAGCTCACCAGTGAATCCTTGCTGGCGTAGCGAGGCCGCAGATATTGCCGCCGTTTGCCCGCCACCGACAATAATGATCGTTTTTTCTTTCATTGCACGTCCTTAAAGATCCAGCCCAGCCGCTACGTGGCGAATTCCGCGAATGGCTAAACCGGCATCGGCGTTGATCATCACCCCACTTAATGCACGATTATTGCGCCGCGATGCCAACATCACATACGGCCCCGTAAAATCCGCCGGTTGCGGGAAAAATTGCAGCGGTAAAATGGCGGCAATTTTCTCCGGCGTCAGAGACTGCATTATCGATGTTTCACTTTGCCCCAACGCCTGTGGGCCGCGCAGGTCGCTGGCCATACCACACGGGCCGACGCCATTCACCCGTACTTTCGGTGCCAGTTCATAAGCCAGTTGGCGAATAAGCCCGGTTGCGGCATGTTTACTGGCGGTGTACAGCGGGCCACCGCCGCCAGGATACCAGGCAGCATTTGACAGTGTGAAAATCATGCTGCCTTCACTGGCGATTAACGCCGGAGCGCAGACTTTTGCGCCCAGCAGATAACCGAGTACGTTGACGTTAAACAGTTCATGGAAGCCGGTTTCCAGTGCCTCCGCCGGAGTATTAACCAGTGAGGCATTGTGATCCCAGATGCCCGCATTGCCGATAAAACAATCCAGCTTGCCGGAACGGGTCAGGATCTGATCGACCGCGCGTTGATAATCGGCATAACAGGTCACGTTACCTTCCACCGCCAGAATATGTTCGCCAAATCGCTGACGCAGACTGGCGACTTTTGCCGCCGACAGTTCCAGCGTGGCAACCTGCGCGCCTTCCTCGATAAATCGCTCGACCAGCGCCAGGCCTAATCCCGAGCCGCCGCCGGTAATAAAAATGGATTCGTTATGCAGATCGCTCATGGCTGCGCCCCCGGTAAGTCGATGAAGATGTCACCACCTTCAACGTGTACTGGATAAGTGGTTAGCGGATCGGTGGCGGGCAGACATAACGCTTTCCCCGTTTTCAGGCAAAAACTGGCGGCGTGCAGTGGGCATTCCACCGTTGCGTCATCTTCCAGATACCCTTCTGACATCGACGCATTACCATGGCTGCAACGATCGTTAATGGCATAAAACTCGCCGCCAACGTTGAACAGGGCGATGACGGGCGAGGTATCGATCCGGAGAGCCTCACCCTCCGGCACATCCGCAACGGGACACGCATAAATTCGATTCATCAGAACAGTACACTCAGGTTATGGGAGGAGATGACCGCTTGATCCAGGACGATATCCCGTTCCAGCAAGCGCCAGTTCCCGTCTTCCAGACAGCGAACTTTGTCGAAACGCGTTCCAACATAGAACGTTTCATCGCGCTCTTTTTGAGCCCGGTAGAGCAAATAATTCACCCGCACGGCAAATACGTTTGGTATGTCGGTTTCGCTTATTTGGCAGTTGCTGATTAAGTGGCGGGTGCGTGACGGCGGTTCTTCCGCCCAGGCCATGCCCGTTTCCAGACGGGCGATTCGTCGCTCCAGCTGGTCTTTGGTGTCATTAAAAATCCAGGTTGTCGGCGGCTGGACGCCTTTGCGGCGGTCGCGTGTTTGCGCGTTAACTGTGGTGCGCATGGTGTAACGAATCTCTTCGTCGAGCTGCGCCAGCCAGTCACGAAATTTCCAGTCATCCAGTAAACTGGCTTCGTGAAAGAGAAACTGACTGATACGGTGATGTAACTCCAGCGAAACTAAGGCACTCATTTCATCACCTCCTGCTGGTAAGCGGCGGTTTTATCGAGCACGTCCTGCCAGCTTTCGCTGCTCAGGAGATCGGCCCAGCGTTGGTACATTCCACGTGCGGCCGTTTCTGAGAAGATATAGTTAGTAATGCCTGGAATGCCGTCGTCGCGACGTTTTTCCTGACCGAGCCCCATCTCCAGACACAGTTTGCTGTTGCGAGCGCGGTGGCCTTTCAGCAGTTTCTGGATTTCACACCAGTTCTCCGAGTCATCCTGCTCGAGAAAACCAGCCGGACCAAAAGCGCGGGTGGCGCTGTTTTCAAAAGCGGCTTTAACTTCATCGGAGGCGGCTTTGTCGGTGATACAGAACGCCCACACTTCTACCTGGTCGGGGCCGCGCGGATGCCAGACGCGGAGCGTGGCAGTGCCGTTGAGCCAGGAAAGTGTCGGGAAGATGTTGTTATGACCTGCCAGGCGCAGGGCGCGAACTTCACCTAAACGTTGTTCTGCTTCGGCATAGGTTTCGCGGTAATAGCTTGAAACTGCGCCATCAACCCAGACATTAGCATCCGGTTTTTCAGTAAAGAAGAAACCGCTGCCGTGACCGTCCTGACCAAATTGCAGGGCATCTTTAGCGGTTTCCCATACCGGGCGAGCGGTTTGTCCATCGCCGAGGCGTTTATCACTGCCATCATCTTTTGCTCCTAATACCTGAACGGCAGAAGCGTGGCTGAACAGAGCGTGATACTGGTCACTGGCGAATTGCTCCGCCGGGAATTTCCAGTTGCAGTTGATCACCCATTTCTGTACACCGCCGACAATTTCGGTGCCGCCTTCGCGACGATCCAGCATGCCATCCAGATACCAGGCAATGTCACCAAGATAATCACGCAGGCCCGGTGCAGTGGTGTCCCAGTTGCCAAAAATCAACCCCTTATAACTTTCTACGCAGGGAACTTCGTTTAATCCCCAGTGGGATTTACACAGACCTTGTGGGTAGGCGCGAGGTTCCAGCGGTACGTCGATCAATTCGCCGTTAATGCCGTAAGACCAGCCGTGATATGGGCAGGTGAAGGCGCGAGTATTGCCGCAATCGGCATAGCTCACGCGCATGGCCCGGTGGCGGCACTGGTTGAGAAACGCCTTAATGCTGCCGTCTTTCTGGCGCACCACGACAACCGCATCTTCCCCCATGTAGGTGTTAAAGAAATCACCAGGTTTTGGGATCTGGCTTTCGTGGGCGAGAAATAGCCAGCAACGACCGAAAATGCGCTCAAGCTCCAGTTGGTAAATGTCCGGGTCGGTATAAATACGCGGAGTGACCCGACCATTTTGGGTGTCAATCAGTTGGTAAATGTTCAAATCTGAGGGTGTGGTCATATTTTTTAATCCTGAAAGATAAGATGTATTGACCTTCTATTTTTGTGCCATAAGGATGTTGCAGGTTGGTTGCTAATGTGTGAAATAGTTAATTTCTACCAACTGAGACGTTTTTTCGATAACAAGGGGAAGGTGATGGAACTACGGCATTTACGCTATTTCGTCGCAGTAGCTCAGGCGCTGAACTTCACTCGTGCGGCGGAAAAACTGCATACATCACAACCTTCGTTAAGCAGCCAGATCCGCGATCTCGAAAACTGTGTCGGTGTTCCGTTACTGGTGAGGGATAAGCGCAAAGTCGCGTTGACGGCGGCGGGAGAATGTTTTCTCCAGGACGCGCAGGCGATTCTCGAACAAGCGGAAAATGCCAAACAACGGGCGCGGAAAATTGTTCAGGAAGATAAGCATTTGACTATCGGTTTTGTGCCATCGGCGGAAGTGAATTTACTGCCAAAAGTATTGCCCATGTTCCGACTGAAGCAGCCAGAAACCTTGATTGAGCTGGTGAGTTTAATTACCACGGAACAGGAAGAAAAAATTCGCCGTGGTGAACTGGACGTCGGCTTAATGCGCCATCCTGTTTATAGCCCGGAGATTGATTATCTGGAACTTTTTGACGAACCATTAGTGGTGGTTTTGCCGGTTGATCATCCTTTAGCACAAGAAAAAGAGATTACCGCCGCGCAGCTTAATGGCGTTAATTTCGTCAGTACCGATCCGGCGTATTCCGGCTCGCTTGCACCGATTGTTAAAACCTGGTTTGCGCAAGAAAACAGCCAGCCAAATATTGTGCAGGTGGCAACTAATATTCTGGTGACCATGAATCTGGTGGGGATGGGGTTGGGCGTCACTTTGATACCCGGTTATATGAATAATTTTAATACCGGGCAGGTTGTTTTTCGGCCAATTGCCGGAAATGTGCCTTCCATTGCTTTACTGATGGCGTGGAAGAAAGGGGGGATGAAACCGGCGTTACGTGATTTCATCGCCATTGTGCAGGAACGTTTGGCAAGCGTAACGGCATAATTACGCATTATTTTTGCAAGATACGTCGCAGGTCGCATCTTTTTGTCATTTCCTGATATGCATGACAATCGGCGGGAAGCGGACTCGAATTTTCTTATTTTTCAACTTGCACCAACATTCGATTAACTCCAGACTAACGCCTCCTGACGGGAGGGACTCATGGTTTTGCAATCCACGCGCTGGTTGGCGCTCGGTTATTTCACATACTTTTTTAGCTACGGTATTTTTCTACCTTTCTGGAGCGTCTGGCTTAAGGGAATTGGCTTAACGCCAGAAACCATCGGCCTGTTGTTGGGGGCCGGGCTGGTTGCCCGTTTTCTCGGTAGTTTGATAATTGCGCCTCGCGTCAGCGATCCTTCTCGCCTGATTTCTGCGCTGCGTGTGCTGGCGTTGCTGACGCTACTCTTTGCCATCGCCTTCTGGGCGGGTGCGCACGTGGCGTGGTTGATGGTGGTGATGGTTGGTTTTAACCTCTTTTTCTCACCGCTGGTACCGTTGACCGATGCACTGGCGAATACGTGGCAAAAGCAGTTCCCGCTTGATTATGGCAAAGTGCGACTTTGGGGCTCGGTGGCGTTTGTCATTGGCTCGGCGCTGACGGGCAAACTGGTCACTATGTTTGATTATCGGGTGATCCTCGCGCTGTTGACGTTGGGCGTGGCATCCATGCTGCTCGGCTTTCTTATCCGTCCGACGATTCAGCCACAAGGGGCAAGCCGTCAGCAGGAGAGCACGGGGTGGCCAGCGTGGTTGGCGCTGGTCCGCCAGAACTGGCGTTTTCTGGCCTGCGTTTGTTTATTGCAGGGGGCGCATGCGGCCTATTACGGTTTTAGCGCCATTTACTGGCAGGCAGCTGGCTACTCGGCTTCGGCGGTGGGCTATTTGTGGTCGCTGGGCGTGGTGGCGGAAGTCATTATCTTTGCGCTGAGTAATAAGCTTTTCCGCCGTTGTAGCGCCCGTGATATGTTGCTGATCTCGGCAGTATGTGGGGTATTGCGTTGGGGAATTATGGGGGCAACCACTGAGCTACCGTGGTTGATTATGGTGCAAATTTTGCATTGCGGCACCTTTACCGTGTGCCACCTGGCGGCCATGCGCTACATTGCCGCTCGTCAGGGAAGTGAGGTTATCCGCTTGCAGGCAGTTTATTCTGCCGTCGCGATGGGCGGCAGTATCGCCATCATGACCGTCTTCGCCGGTTTCCTGTATCAATATCTGGGGCATGGCGTGTTCTGGGTGATGGCATTGGTGGCGTTTCCGGCAATGTTTTTGCGCCCGAAAGTCGTTCCCTCATGCTGATTCAAGTATTTTGCGGATCTGTTCCTGTTGATGTGCCGTCAGGGTCAGATCCGTATAAATCAGCGGTGGTGAAAAAAGCGGTAGTGGCATGGTATAAGGCGCAATAATAAGCGCGGTGTTGCGCGGCGCGCCAATCTGCAAAAATGTCTTCACAGACATGTGTTTAATATTGAGCGGCAGTATCGTTAGCTCACGCAATTGCAGCTCAATATTCGCTTCTCGTTCGCTGTCATTGCCCGTCAGCAAAATAATCTGTTTTTCGTGAATTTCATTTGCCTGCATCAGCCATGCGCCGAAAATCACTGCCACCAGACAACTTTCTTCATCGGAAAGACTGACGTTGTACTCATTTTCAAACCCGACCAGCGCTTCGCGGGTGGTGTGGACGAGCCGTGGATAAAGTCGACGGAACTCTTCCGGTAAAGTGTTATCAATGCCGATAGAAAACAAACAGCGGTTTAACGCCTGGGCGAGGTGAGTATAAAGCTGATAGCACAACCCCTGTTCATCATAGAAATGGACGTTACTCAACTGCCGAAAATGCTGTACCAGACGGTTAATTGACAGGCGCAACTGTTTGCCATGCTGATGGGTGTCTCGCAGTGGATCGGGAACCCGCAACAGGGAAAAAAGCAATGCCATAAATAGTGGCTCATCAGTGGGGACTGGTTGACGCGCCCGCCGTTGCCAGTGGCGGCCAATTTCTTGTGCAACCTGAAATTCAATGCAAGATTCCAACCAGTGACGTTGCAGCGGGTTAAACAGGGGCGAGATTCCGGCATGGTGTTGCAATAAGCAATATTGCAGATACAAACACAGGAAATGAACATCACGCGCGTCAAAGCGTTTTTGCAGCCTTCGCGAGCAGAGATTAACTAACGCCAGTAGATTGGTGTCGTCATAAAAATTACGAGCAATCCCCCGACGCTTTAGCTCCCCCTTTAACGCGGGCGTAAAATGGCTGCTGATAAATGATGGACAAAGGCGAAAAGCGCGTCGTAGCCAATGAAATAAACATAAGCGTTGGTTAAGTATTGTACCTTCAATCCGGTAGCTCCCGTCATATCCAGTTGTAATGGTGAGTTGATGATAGCGCTGGATCTCCCGTCCTGTTTCGCTGATATCGCGACCCACCATTTCATCATCCACACCATTAATCTCGCTGAAAGTTGCCGTGGTGGCGCTCAACCCCGGCTGGAACAGCGTCAGCAATACCTGGCAACGGCGCTGGGGAGCTGAAAGTACAGATGGTGGGGCAAGTGTAGGTATCATCTGTAGATCTCCCATAAGCATAATTTATAAGAATAGCTAAAGTTTGCTTAGGGATACGGTGAATGGAATGCTATTAATCAGAAATGATGACAAACATCACAGAATTTTTATCGATATAAACACTTTTTGGCAGTTTAATGCCATCCCATAAGGTGATTTCTTGCTGTTTTATCTGGTTTCGACCATAAGGTTAATTCTGTGGATTCAATGCGCTAAGGATAAAGTCCACCATCTGCTCGCGATAAACGTCTCCGTGACGATCGGAAAAGGCATCAAGATGTTCGCCATCGGGGATCAAAATCAGGCGTTTTGGCTCTTTCGCCAGGGCAAATAATTTCTCGCTATGCTGCCATGGAATAACATGATCAGCTTTGCCGTGAATCAGTAAAAGCGGGATAGGACTGACGCTGGCGATGTAATTTTCGCCGCTGTAACTCTCATCAAGTAAGTAGCCGCTGCCGGGTATCATCTGGTTGGCGATGGTCGAATAAGAGGCAAATGTGGAGTCGAGGATCACCGCACGTATGCCTTCACGATCACCCTGACCAATAACATCCAGAATATTCGCCCCGCCAATACTCTGCCCGAACAGCACCAGCCGCTTGGGGTTTACATCGCTACGATGGCGTACCACATTAATGGCACTTTGCGTATCGTCCAGTAATCCGGCTTGTGATGGCGTGCCTTTAGATTTACCAAACCCGCGATAATCAAACATAAAAACATTGAAATTATGTTCTGGTAACCAACTGACCAGCGGCCAGTGGGCGGACATATTCCCGGCATTGCCATGAGCATGAATGATGGTTGCGATGGCGTTGTCAGCGGGGCCCGTCGAAGAAGGAATAAACCAGCCTTGCAGACGAGTACCGTCCTTAGCCGTAAATTCGACGGATTCCGCCGACCAGGGGTCGGGACCGTAAATTTTATCGTCAGGATAATAGAAGAAGTTGATGGCAACGCGCGGCACTAAATAAACGCAGAAGGCAACAACAAAGAGAATAAACAGAATTTTGAGAACGCGTTTGTTCACTGGCAGCGCCATAACCTTTCCTTGCGACTTCTTTATCATCCATTAATCGGGGAAAGATGGTGGGAGAGTGACGAAAGAAAGTAAAGCGGTGAGGAAGTATTTCGGAATAGCGCCTGAAAGGCGAGGGCGGGTGAGTGATATCACCCGCCTGAGTCATTAACGCTTCAGAGCGTCGCTTAACTCGTCACGCATGTTCGCCAGCATGGCTTTAACAACGCGCGGGTTACCAGCAACGATGTTACCGGTCAGCATATAGTTATGACCACCGGTGAAGTCGCTGACGATGCCGCCCGCTTCACGAACCAGCAGCTCGCCTGCCGCGAAATCCCACGGGCGCAGACCGATTTCAAAGAAACCGTCAACACGGCCCGCAGCAACGTAAGCCAGATCCAGCGCCGCAGAACCGGTACGACGGAAGTCTGCACATTCGTTGAACAGTTTGCCGACGATGTTGATGTAGGTGGTGGCGTACTGTTTTGCTTTGAACGGGAAGCCGGTCGCCAGAATAGTACCGTCGAGATCGCGAGCGGTGCTGCCGCGCAGACGGTAGCCGTTCAGCTGTGCGCCCTGACCGCGAGTGGCGGTGAACAGTTCGTTACGCATAGGATCGTAAACCACAGCAACTTCGGTGCGGCCTTTGATACGAACAGCGATAGATACCGCGAAGTGCGGCAGACGTTTGATAAAGTTGGTAGTGCCATCCAGTGGATCGATAACCCATTGAACATCCTGATCAGTACCTTCAAGTTCACCGCTTTCTTCGGTGATGATGGTGTGCTGTGGGTAAGATTTACGAATCGTGTCGATAATCACCGCTTCGGCAGCTTTATCTACGTTGGTCACGAAATCGTTACTGCCTTTCTGGCTCGCTTCTACAGCGTCCGGGGTTTCATAGTTTTTGGCAATTAAATTACCCGCCTTGCGCGCTGCGCGCACGGCGATGTTCAGCATCGGATGCATCGGTCTCTCTCACTGGATGTTAAAGAACGGGAAAACGGCGCAGAGTATAGCAGCGAGATCGGCATCTGTCTTCGTTTTATGTTAAGATGCGCGAATAATCTTTAGACGAAGAAAGACAATGCTGCAAAATATTCGAATTGTGCTGGTGGAGACGTCACACACCGGCAATATGGGTTCTGTTGCCCGTGCCATGAAAACAATGGGATTAACCAATCTGTGGCTGGTTAATCCACTGGTGAAACCCGACTCCCAGGCGATTGCCCTGGCGGCAGGCGCCAGCGATGTGATTGGTAATGCTCACATCGTCGATACGCTCGACGAAGCATTAGCCGGTTGTAGCCTGGTGGTTGGCACCAGTGCACGTTCTCGCACGTTGCCGTGGCCGATGCTCGACCCGCGCGAATGCGGTCTGAAAAGCGTCGCTGAAGCGGCAAATACCCCGGTGGCGCTGGTTTTTGGTCGCGAACGTGTCGGCCTGACCAATGAAGAGTTGCAGAAGTGCCATTATCATGTCGCGATTGCCGCTAACCCGGAATACAGCTCGCTGAACCTGGCGATGGCGGTTCAGGTTATTGCCTATGAAGTGCGCATGGCCTGGCTGGCAACTCAGGAAAACGGCGAGCAGGTTGAGCATGAAGAGACGCCGTATCCGCTGGTCGATGATCTGGAGCGTTTTTATGGCCATCTCGAACAAACGTTGCTGGCAACCGGTTTTATCCGTGAAAACCATCCGGGGCAGGTGATGAATAAACTGCGTCGTCTGTTTACCCGTGCGCGCCCGGAAAGCCAGGAGTTGAATATCCTGCGCGGGATTCTGGCTTCTATTGAACAGCAAAATAAAGGTAATAAGGCCGAATAACAGTGATTGCCTGATGCGACGCTTATCGCGTCTTATCAGGCCTGGAAGTGCACGCAATCGTGGGTCGGATAAGGCGTTCACGCCGCATCCGACAACAGGTACAAACGCCACGATAAAAAATGGCACTGAAGGTTAAATACCTGACTAAATCAGTCAAGTAAATAGTTGACCAAATTACTCGGGAATGTCAGACTTGACCCTGCTATGCAATACCCCCACTTTTACAATAAAAACCCCGGGCAGGGGCGAGTTTGAGGTGAAGTAAGACATGAGACTGACATCTAAAGGGCGCTATGCCGTGACCGCAATGCTTGACGTTGCGCTCAACTCCGAAGCAGGCCCGGTACCGTTGGCTGATATTTCCGAACGACAGGGAATTTCCCTTTCTTATCTGGAACAACTGTTTTCCCGTCTGCGTAAAAATGGTCTGGTTTCCAGCGTACGCGGACCAGGCGGTGGTTATCTGTTAGGCAAAGATGCCAGCAGCATCGCCGTTGGCGAAGTGATTAGCGCCGTTGACGAATCTGTAGATGCCACCCGTTGTCAGGGTAAAGGCGGCTGCCAGGGCGGGGATAAATGCCTGACCCACGCGCTGTGGCGTGATTTGAGCGACCGTCTCACCGGTTTTCTCAACAACATTACTTTAGGCGAACTGGTTAATAACCAGGAAGTGTTGGATGTGTCTGGTCGTCAGCATACTCACGACGCGCCACGCAGCAATCGTAACGATGCAATTGATGTTAAGTTGCGCGCATAAAAGATAAAAAGTATTCAGAATCAGGCCGGGGCGTATCGCGCTCCGTAAACACGGTCGTACATCCAGCCGGTAGCCTGGTTCCTTGCATTGAGTGATGTACGGAGTTTATAGAGCAATGAAATTACCGATTTATCTCGACTACTCCGCAACCACGCCGGTGGACCCGCGTGTTGCCGAGAAAATGATGCAGTTTATGACGATGGACGGAACCTTTGGTAACCCGGCCTCCCGTTCTCACCGTTTCGGCTGGCAGGCTGAAGAAGCGGTAGATATCGCCCGTAATCAGATTGCCGATCTGGTCGGCGCTGACCCGCGTGAAATCGTCTTTACCTCTGGTGCAACCGAATCTGACAACCTGGCGATCAAAGGTGCAGCCAACTTTTATCAGAAAAAAGGCAAGCACATCATCACCAGCAAAACCGAACACAAAGCGGTACTGGATACTTGCCGTCAGCTGGAGCGCGAAGGTTTTGAAGTCACCTACCTGGCACCGCAGCGTAACGGCATTATCGACCTGAAAGAACTTGAAGCAGCGATGCGTGACGACACCATCCTTGTTTCTATCATGCACGTGAATAACGAAATCGGCGTGGTGCAGGATATCGCGGCTATCGGCGAAATGTGCCGTGCTCGTGGCATTATCTATCACGTTGATGCAACCCAGAGCGTGGGCAAACTGCCTATCGATCTGAGCCAGTTGAAAGTTGACCTGATGTCTTTCTCCGGCCACAAAATTTATGGCCCGAAAGGTATCGGTGCGCTGTATGTGCGTCGTAAACCACGCGTACGCATCGAAGCGCAAATGCACGGCGGCGGTCACGAGCGCGGTATGCGTTCCGGCACTCTGCCTGTTCACCAGATCGTCGGTATGGGCGAAGCCTATCGCATCGCAAAAGAAGAGATGGCGACCGAGATGGAACGTCTGCGCGGCCTGCGTAACCGTCTGTGGAACGGCATCAAAGATATCGAAGAAGTTTACCTGAACGGTGACCTGGAACACGGTGCGCCGAACATTCTCAACGTCAGCTTCAACTACGTTGAAGGTGAGTCGCTGATTATGGCGCTGAAAGACCTCGCAGTTTCTTCAGGTTCCGCCTGTACGTCAGCAAGCCTCGAACCGTCCTACGTGCTGCGCGCGCTGGGGCTGAACGACGAGCTGGCACATAGCTCTATCCGTTTCTCTTTAGGTCGTTTTACTACTGAAGAAGAGATCGACTACACCATCGAGTTAGTTCGTAAATCCATCGGTCGTCTGCGTGACCTTTCTCCGCTGTGGGAAATGTACAAGCAGGGCGTGGATCTGAACAGCATCGAATGGGCTCATCATTAATCGGTATCGGAATCAGGAGAATTTATAATGGCTTACAGCGAAAAAGTTATCGACCATTACGAGAATCCGCGTAACGTGGGTTCCTTTGACAACAACGACGAGAACGTCGGCAGCGGCATGGTGGGTGCGCCGGCCTGTGGCGACGTGATGAAGTTGCAGATTAAAGTCAACGATGAAGGTATCATTGAAGACGCGCGTTTTAAAACTTACGGCTGCGGTTCTGCTATCGCTTCCAGCTCCCTGGTCACCGAATGGGTGAAAGGGAAGTCTCTCGACGAAGCGCAGGCGATCAAAAACACCGATATTGCTGAAGAACTTGAACTGCCGCCGGTGAAAATTCACTGTTCTATTCTGGCAGAAGACGCGATCAAAGCCGCCATTGCGGACTATAAAAGCAAACGTGAAGCAAAATAAGAGTTGAGGTTTGGTTATGTCGATTACACTGAGCGACAGTGCAGCAGCGCGAGTAAATACCTTTCTGGCTAACCGCGGCAAAGGGTTTGGCCTGCGTCTGGGCGTGAGAACCTCCGGATGTTCAGGTATGGCTTATGTACTGGAATTTGTTGACGAACCGACGCCGGAAGACATCGTGTTTGAAGACAAAGGCGTGAAAGTCGTGGTCGATGGCAAAAGCCTGCAATTTCTGGACGGTACGCAGCTGGACTTCGTAAAAGAAGGCCTGAACGAAGGGTTTAAATTCACCAACCCGAACGTCAAAGATGAGTGTGGTTGCGGCGAAAGCTTCCACGTTTGATGCGCATACCGATAACCCCACCGTGGTCGCCTGCGCGTGGGGTTTGTTTTACCTGATTCGCCGTTATCGCGGCGGATCGCAGCCCTGAGAATGTTATGGATTACTTCACCCTCTTTGGCTTGCCTGCCCGTTATCAACTCGATACCCAGGCACTGAGCCTGCGTTTTCAGGATCTACAACGTCAGTATCATCCTGATAAATTCGCCAGCGGAAGCCAGGCGGAACAACTCGCCGCCGTACAGCAATCTGCAACCATTAACCAGGCCTGGCAAACGCTGCGTCATCCGTTAATGCGCGCGGAATATTTGCTTTCTTTGCACGGTTTTGATCTCGCCAGCGAGCAGCATACTGTGCGCGACACCGCGTTCCTGATGGAACAGCTGGAGCTGCGCGAAGAACTGGACGAGATCGAACAGGCGAAAGATGAAGCGCGGCTGGAAAGCTTTATCAAACGTGTGAAAAAGATGTTTGATACCCGCCATCAGTTGATGGTTGAACAGTTAGACAACGAGACGTGGGACGCGGCGGCGGATACCGTGCGTAAGCTGCGTTTTCTCGATAAACTGCGAAGCAGTGCCGAACAACTCGAAGAAAAACTGCTCGATTTTTAATTTCTGGAAGCTAAACATGGCCTTATTACAAATTAGTGAACCTGGTTTGAGTGCTGCGCCGCATCAGCGTCGTCTGGCGGCCGGTATTGACCTGGGCACAACCAACTCGCTGGTGGCGACAGTGCGCAGCGGTCAGGCCGAAACGTTAGCCGACCATGAAGGCCGTCACCTGCTGCCGTCTGTTGTTCACTATCAACAGCAAGGGCATTCGGTGGGTTATGACGCGCGTACTAACGCAGCGCTTGACACCGCCAACACCATTAGTTCTGTTAAACGCCTGATGGGGCGCTCGCTGGCTGATATCCAGCAACGCTATCCGCATCTGCCTTATCAATTCCAGGCCAGCGAAAACGGCCTGCCGATGATTGAAACGGCGGCGGGGCTGCTGAACCCGGTGCGCGTTTCGGCGGACATCCTCAAAGCACTGGCGGCGCGGGCAACTGAAGCCCTGGCAGGCGAGCTGGATGGTGTCGTTATCACCGTTCCGGCGTACTTTGACGATGCCCAGCGTCAGGGCACCAAAGACGCGGCGCGTCTGGCGGGCCTTCACGTCCTGCGCTTACTTAACGAACCGACCGCTGCGGCTATCGCCTACGGGCTGGATTCCGGTCAGGAAGGCGTGATCGCTGTTTATGACCTCGGCGGCGGGACGTTTGATATTTCCATTCTGCGCTTAAGTCGCGGCGTGTTTGAAGTGTTGGCGACCGGCGGTGATTCCGCGCTCGGCGGCGATGATTTCGACCATCTGCTGGCGGATTACATTCGCGAGCAGGCGGGCATTCCTGATCGTAGCGATAACCGCGTTCAGCGTGAACTGCTGGATGCCGCCATTGCGGCCAAAATCGCGCTGAGCGATGCGGACTCCGTGACTGTGAATGTTGCGGGCTGGCAGGGCGAAATCAGCCGTGAACAATTCAATGAACTGATCGCGCCACTGGTAAAACGAACCTTACTGGCTTGTCGTCGTGCGCTGAAAGATGCTGGCGTAGAGGCTTCCGAAGTGCTGGAAGTGGTGATGGTTGGCGGTTCTACTCGCGTGCCGCTGGTGCGTGAACGGGTGGGCGAGTTTTTCGGTCGTCCGCCGCTGACCTCCATCGACCCGGATAAAGTCGTCGCCATTGGTGCAGCAATTCAGGCGGATATTCTGGTGGGTAACAAGCCGGACAGCGAAATGCTGCTGCTTGATGTGATCCCACTGTCGCTGGGCCTCGAAACCATGGGCGGCCTGGTGGAGAAAGTGATTCCGCGTAATACCACGATTCCGGTGGCCCGCGCCCAGGATTTCACCACCTTTAAAGATGGTCAGACGGCGATGTCTATCCATGTGATGCAGGGTGAGCGCGAACTGGTGCAGGACTGCCGCTCGCTGGCGCGTTTTGCGCTGCGTGGTATTCCGGCGCTACCGGCTGGCGGGGCGCATATTCGCGTGACGTTCCAGGTCGATGCCGACGGTCTTTTGAGCGTGACGGCGATGGAGAAATCCTCCGGCGTTGAGGCGTCTATTCAGGTCAAACCTTCTTATGGCCTGACCGACAGCGAAATCGCCTCGATGATCAAAGACTCAATGAGCTATGCCGAGCAGGACGTAAAAGCCCGTATGCTGGCAGAACAAAAAGTAGAAGCGGCGCGTGTGCTGGAAAGTTTGCATGGCGCGCTGGCTGCTGATGCCGCGCTGTTAAGTGCCGCAGAGCGTCAGGTTATTGACGATGCTGCCGCTCACCTGAGTGAAGTGGCGCAGGGCGATGATGTTGACGCCATCGAACAAGCGATTAAAAACGTAGACAAACAAACCCAGGATTTCGCCGCTCGCCGCATGGACCAGTCGGTTCGTCGTGCGCTGAAAGGCCATTCCGTGGACGAGGTTTAATATGCCAAAGATTGTTATTTTGCCTCATCAGGATCTCTGCCCTGATGGCGCTGTTCTGGAAGCGAATAGCGGTGAAACCATTCTCGACGTTGCGCTGCGTAACGGTATCGAGATTGAACACGCCTGTGAAAAATCCTGTGCTTGCACCACCTGCCACTGCATCGTTCGTGAAGGTTTTGACTCACTGCCGGAAAGCTCAGAGCAGGAAGACGACATGCTGGACAAAGCCTGGGGACTGGAGCCGGAAAGCCGTTTAAGCTGCCAGGCGCGCGTCACCGACGAAGATTTAGTAGTCGAAATCCCGCGTTACACTATCAACCATGCGCGTGAGCATTAACAGAGGTTAGTATGGGACTTAAGTGGACCGATAGCCGCGAAATTGGCGAAGCACTGTACGATGCGTATCCCGATCTTGATCCGAAAACGGTTCGATTCACCGATATGCATCAGTGGATTTGCGATCTGGAAGATTTCGACGACGATCCGCAGGCATCCAACGAGAAAATCCTCGAAG
The DNA here is from genome assembly GCF_963883545.1 of Escherichia sp. E4702. NCBI lineage: Bacteria > Pseudomonadati > Pseudomonadota > Gammaproteobacteria > Enterobacterales > Enterobacteriaceae > Escherichia > Escherichia sp. E4702. The sequence continues at coordinate 70,112 of NZ_CAWORF010000008.1, forward strand.
CGATTTTGTTAGTCTGGCTGGACGAAGCCGAATGAATAAACGGGCTGCCTGGGGTAGCCCGTTTTGCTGTTAAACGAATAAGGATAACTAAAATGACAGAAGCGATGAAAATTACCCTCTCTACCCAGCCTGCCGACGCACGTTGGGGAGAAAAAGCGACTTACAGCATTAATAATGATGGCATTACCCTGCATTTGAATGGAGCGGACGATCTGGGGCTGATCCAGCGTGCGGCGCGCAAGATTGACGGTCTGGGCATCAAGCATATTCAGTTAAGCGGTGAAGGTTGGGATGCGGATCGTTGCTGGGCATTCTGGCAAGGTTACAAAGCCCCGAAAGGCACGCGTAAAGTGGAGTGGCCGGATCTGGACGATGCCCAGCGCCAGGAACTGGATAACCGCCTGATGATCATCGACTGGGTGCGTGACACCATCAACGCACCGGCAGAAGAGCTGGGGCCATCGCAACTGGCACAGCGTGCTGTTGATCTGATCAGCAACGTCGCAGGCGATCGTGTGACTTATCGGATCACCAAAGGCGAAGATCTGCGTGAGCAAGGTTATATGGGGCTGCACACCGTCGGACGCGGTTCAGAACGTTCTCCGGTATTGCTGGCGCTGGATTACAACCCGACTGGCGATAAAGAAGCGCCGGTGTACGCGTGCCTGGTTGGTAAAGGCATCACCTTTGATTCCGGCGGCTACAGCATCAAACAGACCGCGTTTATGGACTCGATGAAGTCGGACATGGGCGGTGCGGCAACGGTTACCGGGGCGCTGGCATTTGCCATTACTCGCGGATTGAACAAGCGCGTGAAGCTGTTCCTCTGCTGTGCGGATAACCTGATCAGCGGCAATGCGTTCAAGCTGGGCGATATCATCACCTATCGCAACGGTAAAAAAGTCGAAGTGATGAACACTGATGCCGAAGGGCGTCTGGTGCTGGCCGATGGCCTGATTGATGCCAGTGCGCAGAAACCGGAACTGATCATTGATGCGGCGACCCTCACCGGGGCGGCGAAAACCGCGCTGGGTAATGATTATCACGCGCTGTTCAGTTTTGACGATGCGCTGGCCGGTCGCTTACTGGCGAGTGCCGCGCAGGAGAACGAACCGTTCTGGCGTCTGCCGCTGGCGGAGTTCCACCGCAACCAGCTGCCGTCTAACTTTGCCGAACTGAACAACACGGGCAGTGCTGCTTATCCGGCAGGTGCAAGTACGGCGGCGGGCTTCCTGTCGCACTTTGTTGAGAATTATCAGCAAGGTTGGCTGCATATTGACTGCTCGGCGACTTACCGTAAAGCGCCGGTTGAACAGTGGTCTGCAGGCGCGACCGGGCTGGGTGTGCGCACGATTGCTAATCTGTTAACGGCGTAAACTAATATGCCGGATGCGGCGTAAACGCCTTATCCGGCCTACAAAGTATTGCAAATTCAATAAATTGCGAATCCCTTGTAGGCCTGATAAGCGTAGCGCATCAGGCACTTGTGCCCCGAACGTTGAATGAATTGTGGTTCTTATGTCCGAAACAAAAAACGAACTTGAAGACCTGCTGGAAAAAGCAGCAACCGAACCGGCGCATCGCCCGGCCTTTTTCCGTACTCTACTGGAATCCACCGTCTGGGTGCCTGGTACGGCGGCGCAGGGCGAGGCAGTGGTTGAAGATAGCGCGCTTGATTTACAGCACTGGGAAAAAGAAGACGGCACCAGCGTCATTCCTTTTTTTACCTCGTTAGAAGCGCTTCAACAGGCGGTTGAAGACGAACAGGCATTTGTCGTAATGCCCGTTCGCACATTGTTTGAGATGACCCTTGGTGAAACGCTCTTCCTTAATGCCAAACTGCCAACCGGTAAAGAATTTATGCCGCGTGAAATCAGTTTGTTGATTGGTGAAGAAGGGAATCCGCTGAGCAGTCAGGAAGTACTGGAAGGCGGTGAATCGCTGATATTATCGGAAGTCGCAGAGCCACCAGCACAAATGATTGATTCACTCACCACCTTATTTAAAACCATTAAGCCAGTGAAGCGTGCTTTTATTTGTTCAATTAAAGAGAACGAAGAGGCACAGCCTAATTTACTTATTGGCATTGAAGCCGATGGTGATATCGAAGAAATTATTCAGGCGGCGGGAAGTGTAGCAACCGATACATTACCTGGCGATGAACCGATAGATATTTGCCAGGTAAAAAAAGGGGAAAAAGGAATTAGCCACTTTATTACCGAACATATTGCGCCATTCTATGAACGTCGCTGGGGTGGTTTTTTGCGTGACTTTAAACAGAATCGGATAATATAAAATATGCCGCCCAAAGGGCGGCATTCGGGCTTACTTGCTGCTCTGAAGGTTGTTAACCACCAGTAAATTGTTACCGGAGAGACTCCGGTTATTATTTACTTCGGAAAACAGCGCACCAGAAACAATAAGTACGATACAGAAGCACCGTATCTTCATTGTGCGGTCCATACGAAGACCGCATCACGACAGCACCACTGGCGATATTGCCGCGATAGCAAGCGCTGTGAAACACCTGCATTTACGGCCATGGAACATCCTTTCCTTAAGCCAGCGCCCGTTTGCGAGACGGCGGAAAGGGCCATAGTGGATAATACACTGGCTGAACAAAAATTACTCTCTTTGGCTTGACAAAAAGAGAGTTACTGGCGAGTATTGCTCTGCTGTGAAGCACCTGCGTTGTTCATGCAACACAAGTCAACCTGCTGGAAAGGCCGCGAACCAGACCAGCAATAAAAAACCGCCAAATTCGGCGGTTTTTTATTGCCTGTAAAAAGCTTATTTCAATGGCTCAACCGGTAAATCTGCCCGCGCGCCCCATTCACTCCACGCCCCGTCGTATAATTTCACATTTGGCACATCCAGCGTTGCGAGTGCCAACAAAACCACGGCTGCCGTTACGCCAGAACCGCAGCTGACGATAATTGGTTTGTCGTAGCTGACGCCGCGACCAAAAAATATCGCATCCAGTTCATCGGTCGTTTTCAGTTCGCCTTCGCGCACCAGCTCTGTCCATGGAACATTCAGCGCGCCGGGAATATGTCCGCGACGTAAACCTGGGCGAGGTTCATCAACTTCTGCGTTAAAACGTGTAGCCGGGCGGGCATCGATAATTTGTGCCGTTTTTTCATGACTTGCCAATAACACATCGGTCACTTTCACCACGGCTTCCGGGGTAAACGCGACGTTAAACTCTCCTTCCGGCAGTTCCACTGCACCTTCTTCTAACAGCAGATCATCACGTTGCCAGCCCGCTAAGCCACCGCCAAGGATTGACACTTTCTCCACACCAAAAGTGCGCAGCATCCACCACGCGCGCGGCGCAGAAAATAGGTTTCCTTCATCATAGACAATCAGATGCTTGTCCTGATTAACGCCCAGTTCACGCATCGCGACGGCGAACGTTTCCGGGCGAGGCAGCATGTGCGGAAGGGGGGATGTATGATCAGAGAGAGCTTCGATATCGAAAAATACTGCACCGGGGATATGACCGTTCAGATACTCCTGGGCAACGTTTCGCTCTTCCTGCCCGGGCGGCGCCATACGAGCATCAATAATCTGAATTTCCGGGTCATCAATATGTTCGGCGAGCCAGTCGGCTCCTACAAACCATGTCGTGGACATAGGCATCTCCATTTTTGCCGGGGTTAAGTTAAATTGTCGGATGTTTGCCGAAAAGCGACAAGCAAAAGAGGCTGATTTGGCTGCCTGAGCCACATTTCTCACTAAAATTCGGATTTTGTAGATGTGATAGTGAATTACATAACGTCATTTCTCACGCATAATAATCATTCGACGTTGCTAACGGGCCATTGTGGCAGGGATGAGAGATGAAAAAGTTACGCTTAGCCGCCTGTATGTTGATGCTGGCGCTGGCAGGGTGCGACAACAACGATAACGCGCCAACTGCAGTGAAAAAAGATACGTCTTCTGAAGTTGCTAAAGAGTCATCTTCGACAAATGCGACTTCTGCGAAACTCTCCTCGCCGGCGCGACAAAAACTGGCACAACAGAGTGCGGGTAAGGCACTGACATTGCTGGATCTCTCTGAGGTACAGCTCGATGGCGCAGCCACGCTGGTACTGACTTTCTCTGTCCCCCTCGACCCGGATCAGGACTTCTCGCGTGTTATTCATGTCGTCGATAAAAAGAGCGGCAAAGTGGATGGCGCCTGGGAGTTGTCAGATAATCTCAAAGAACTGCGTTTACGCCACCTCGAACCGAAACGTGATTTGATCGTCACTATTGGCAAGGAAGTTAAGGCACTCAATAACGCAACCTTCAGTAAAGATTACGAAAAAACCATCACCACCCGCGATATCCAACCCAGCGTCGGCTTTGCCAGCCGTGGTTCGCTGCTGCCCGGAAAAGTCGTGGAAGGACTGCCAGTAATGGCGCTCAACGTTAACAATGTCGATGTTAACTTCTTCCGTGTTAAGCCGGAATCGCTGCCAGCTTTCATTAGCCAATGGGAATACCGCAATTCGCTGGCGAACTGGCAATCGGACAAACTGTTGGAGATGGCGGACCTGGTCTATACCGGGCGGTTTGATCTCAATCCTGCGCGTAACACTCGCGAAAAATTATTGCTGCCGCTGGGCGATATCAAGCCGCTTCAGCAGGCGGGTGTGTATCTGGCTGTAATGAATCAGGCCGGACATTACGATTACAGTAATCCAGCCACGCTATTTACGTTAAGTGATATCGGCGTATCGGCCCACCGTTATCACAATCGTCTGGATATCTTTACTCAAAGCCTGGAAAACGGCGCGGCCCAGCAAGGAATTGAAGTCTCGCTATTAAATGAGAAAGGGCAGACTCTGACTCAGGCGACCAGTGATTCACAAGGCCATGTGCAGTTGGAAAATGATAAAAACGCGGCGCTACTGCTGGCGCGTAAAGACGGTCAAACAACGCTGCTCGATTTAAAACTACCGGCACTGGACTTAGCGGAATTTAACATTGCTGGCGCGCCAGGCTACAGCAAACAGTTCTTTATGTTTGGCCCGCGCGATCTTTATCGCCCTGGCGAAACGGTCATCCTCAACGGCTTACTGCGTGATGCAGACGGTAAAGCTCTGCCGGATCAACCCATCAAACTGGACGTGATTAAACCTGACGGGCAGGTACTGCGTAGTGTTGTTAGCCAGCCGGAAAATGGCCTCTACCACTTTACCTGGCCGCTGGATAGCACTGCGGCAACCGGAATGTGGCATATCCGAGCCAACACTGGGGATAACCAGTATCGGATGTGGGATTTCCACGTCGAAGATTTTATGCCGGAGCGCATGGCGTTGAATCTGACCGGAGAGAAAACGCCATTAACGCCAAAAGACGAAGTGAAATTCTCCGTGGTGGGGTACTACCTGTACGGTGCGCCCGCTAATGGCAATACCTTGCAGGGACAGCTTTTCTTGCGGCCGCTGCGTGAAGCGGTTTCTGCATTGCCTGGTTTCGAATTTGGCGATATTGCTGCCGAAAACCTTTCCCGCACGCTGGATGAAGTTCAGTTGACGCTGGATGATAAAGGACGCGGCGAAGTTTCCACTGAAAGCCAGTGGAAGGAAGTACATTCCCCATTGCAGGTTATTTTCCAGGGCAGTTTGCTGGAATCGGGCGGTCGCCCCGTGACGCGCCGCGCTGAGCAGGCTATCTGGCCAGCCGATGCATTGCCGGGGATCCGTCCGCAGTTCTCTTCAAAATCAGTTTACGATTATCGTACTGACAGCATGGTAAAACAGCCCATTGTTGATGAAGACAGTAACGCTGTTTTTGATATCGTTTATAGCGATGCGCAGGGCGTGAAAAAAGCAGTGTCGGGCTTGCAGGTGCGACTGATTCGCGAACGTCGCGATTACTACTGGAACTGGTCGGAAGATGAAGGCTGGAAGTCACAGTTCGATCAAAAAGATCTGATCGAAAATGAGCAAACGCTGGATCTGAAAGCGGACGAAACCGGCAAGGTCAGTTTTCCGGTAGAGTGGGGCGCTTATCGTCTGGAAGTCAAAGCGCCGAATGAAGCGGTCAGTAGCGTGCGTTTTTGGGCCGGATATAGCTGGCAGGATAATAGCGACGGTAGCGGCGCAGTGCGTCCGGACCGTGTCACGCTGAAACTGGATAAGGCCAGTTATCGCCCGGGCGACACCATTAAGTTGCATATCGCCGCGCCAACGGCGGGTAAAGGTTATGCGATGGTCGAGTCCAGTGAAGGGCCGCTGTGGTGGCAAGAGATTGATGTTCCGGCTCAAGGGCTGGATCTGACGATTCCGGTCGATAAAACCTGGAATCGTCATGATCTGTATTTAAGTACGCTGGTGGTGCGTCCTGGTGATAAATCTCGCTCCGCGACGCCAAAACGCGCAGTTGGTGTGTTGCATTTGCCGCTTGGTGATGAAAACCGTCGCCTCGATCTGGCGCTGGAAACACCAGCAAAAATGCGTCCTAATCAACCATTAACCGTGAAAATTAAAGCCAGCACTAAAAATGGCGAGAAGCCTAAACAGGTGAATGTGCTGGTGTCTGCCGTTGATAGTGGTGTGCTGAATATTACTGACTACGTCACGCCAGATCCGTGGCAGGCGTTCTTTGGTCAGAAACGCTATGGCGCAGACATTTACGATATTTACGGTCAGGTTATTGAAGGTCAGGGGCGTCTGGCTGCACTGCGTTTTGGTGGCGATGGTGATGAACTGAAACGCGGTGGCAAACCGCCAGTAAATCACGTCAATATTGTCGCGCAACAGGCGCTGCCGGTAACGCTCAACGAACAGGGCGAAGGCACGGTTACATTGCCGATTGGCGATTTTAACGGTGAATTGCGCGTCATGGCGCAAGCATGGACGGCAGATGATTTCGGCAGCAACGAAAGCAAAGTGGTTGTTGCGGCACCCGTGATAGCGGAACTGAACATGCCGCGCTTTATGGCTAGCGGCGACACCTCACGTCTGACGCTGGACATCACTAATCTTACCGACAAACCGCAAAAACTTAACGTTGCTCTGACCGCCAGTGGCTTGCTTGAACTGGTGAGTAATTCCCCCGCACCAGTTGAATTAGCGCCAGGTGTGCGAACCACGCTGTTTATCCCGGTGCGTGCTCTGACGGGGTTTGGCGATGGTGAAATTCAGGCCACCATTAGCGGGTTAGCGTTACCAGGTGAAACCGTTGCCGATCAGCATAAGCAGTGGAAAATCGGCGTCCGTCCGGCATTCCCGGCACAAACGGTTAATTACGGTACGGCGTTGCAGCCTGGTGAGACATGGGCGCTCCCGGCTGATGGGTTGCAAAACTTCTCTCCTGTTACGCTGGAAGGGCAGTTGTTGTTGAGCGGCAAACCACCGCTGAACATCGCACGTTATATCAAAGAGTTAAAAGCGTATCCGTACGGCTGTCTGGAGCAAACCACCAGCGGTCTGTTCCCGTCACTTTATACCAATGCAGCCCAACTGCAGGCGTTGGGGATAAAAGGCGACAGCGATGATAAACGCCGTGCGGCAGTCGATATTGGTGTTTCTCGTTTACTGCAAATGCAACGGGATAACGGCGGCTTTGCCCTGTGGGATAAAAACGGTGACGAAGAGTACTGGCTGACCGCCTACGTGATGGATTTCCTTGTCCGCGCTGGTGAACAGGGTTACAGCGTGCCGACAGAAGCCATTAATCGTGGAAACGAGCGTCTGCTGCGCTATTTACAAGATCCGGGCATGATGTCGATTCCGTACGCTGATAATCTTAAAGCCAGTAAGTTTGCCGTTCAGTCTTACGCTGCACTGATCCTGGCACGGCAGCAAAAAGCACCGCTGGGTGCGCTACGTGAAATCTGGGAGCGTCGTGCAGATGCGGCTTCTGGTTTACCGCTGCTGCAACTTGGCGTTGCGCTGAATACCATGGGTGATGCGACGCGCGGTGAAGAGGCGATTGCGCTGGCGCTGAAAACGCCGCGTAACGATGAACGGAAATGGCTGGGGGATTACGGTAGCCCACTGCGCGACAACGCGTTAATGCTCTCCTTGCTGGAAGAAAATAAACTGCTACCCGATGAGCAGAACACTTTGCTGAACACGCTTTCTCAGCAGGCGTTCGGTGAACGCTGGCTCTCGACGCAGGAAAGTAACGCGTTGTTCCTGGCTGCCCGTACGATTCAGGATTTACCGGGTAAATGGCAGGCGCAAACCTCTTTCTCAACTGAGCCGCTGACAGGCGAGAAAGCGCAAAACAGCAATCTGAATAGCGATCAACTTGCCACCTTGCAGGTGACCAACCGTGGTGACCAGCCGTTATGGCTGCGTGTGGATGCCAGCGGTTATCCGCAATCCGCACCACAACCAGCGAGCAATGTGCTGCAAATTGAGCGTCATATTCTTGGTACTGACGGTAAGAGTAAGTCTCTGGACTCGTTGCGTAGCGGCGATCTGGTGCTGGTCTGGTTGCAGGTAAAAGCCAGTGACAGCGTGCCGGATGCTTTGGTCGTTGATTTACTGCCAGCGGGCCTGGAACTGGAAAACCAGAACCTGGCTAACGGCAGCGCCAGCCTGGAGCAAAGTGGCAGCGAAGTGCAAAACCTACTCAATCAAATGCAACAAGCGAACATTAAGCATATTGAGTTTCGGGACGATCGCTTTGTGGCGGCGGTTGCTGTTGATGAATATCAGCCGGTAACGCTGGTGTATCTGGCGCGGGCGGTAACGCCGGGAACGTATCAGGTTCCGCAACCGATGGTGGAATCAATGTATGTTCCCCAATGGCGGGCGACTGGCGCTACTGAAGATTTGCTGATTATCAGACCGTAAATGGCTCGTCTGTTAACCAAACGTGGCTGCTGGATAACGCTGGCAGTCACGCCCTTTATTATCATTCTGGCGGCGTGGGGGGCAGATAAACTCTGGCCTCTGCCGCTACATGAAGTTAACCCCGCACGCGTCGTCGTGGCGCAGGATGGGACGCCGCTCTGGCGCTTTGCCGATGCTGATGGCATCTGGCGTTATCCGGTAACCATCGAAGATGTTTCTCCGCGTTATCTCGAAGCACTGATCAATTACGAAGATCGCTGGTTCTGGAAGCATCCAGGCGTGAACCCATTCTCGGTGGCTCGTGCTGCCTGGCAGGATCTTACTTCTGGTCGGGTTATCTCCGGCGGCAGTACGCTCACTATGCAGGTAGCTCGCCTGCTTGATCCACATTCGAAAACCTTTGGCGGTAAAATTCGCCAACTCTGGCGCGCATTTCAACTGGAATGGCACCTGTCTAAACGTGAAATTCTGACCTTGTATCTTAACCGCGCCCCGTTTGGCGGTACGTTACAGGGGATCGGTGCGGCAAGCTGGGCTTATCTCGGGAAATCGCCTGCAAATTTGAGCTATTCCGAGGCAGCAATGTTGGCGGTGTTACCGCAAGCGCCCAGCCGACTGCGCCCGGATCGCTGGCCGGAACGTGCCGAGGCCGCACGTAATAAAGTGCTCAAACGGATGGCTGCGCAAGGTGTGTGGTCCCGTGAGCAGGTAAAAGAATCTAGTGAAGAGCCTATCTGGCTGGCTCCCCGACAAATGCCGCAACTGGCACCGTTGTTTTCGCGCATGATGCTCGGTAAAAGTAAAAGCGACAAAATCGTTACTACGCTGGATGCAGGTCTTCAACGACGTCTGGAAGAACTGGCGCAAAACTGGAAAGGACGATTGCCGGCGCGCAGCTCACTGGCAATGATCGTGGTTGATCATACCGATATGCGTGTTCGCGGCTGGGTAGGATCGGTCGATCTCAACGATGATTCACGCTTTGGTCATGTTGATATGGTTAATGCGATCCGATCGCCAGGATCGGTGCTCAAACCATTTGTTTATGGTCTGGCGCTGGATGAAGGTTTGATCCACCCGGCATCGCTGTTGCAAGACGTCCCCCGACGCACCGGTGATTATCGACCCGGTAACTTTGACAGCGGTTTTCATGGCCCGATCAGCATGAGCGAGGCGCTGGTGCGCTCGCTGAACTTACCTGCTGTGCAGGTGCTGGAAGCCTATGGCCCGAAACGGTTTGCGGCAAAATTACGCAATGTTGGATTGCCGTTGTATCTGCCCAACGGTGCTGCGCCCAATCTTTCGCTCATTCTTGGCGGCGCTGGTGCAAAACTGGAAGATATGGCCGCAACGTATACCGCGTTTGCTCGCCACGGTAAGGCGGGTAAGTTGCGCTTACAGCCGGGCGACCCATTACTTGAGCGACCGTTAATGTCGCCGGGGGCTGCGTGGATTATCCGCCGTATTATGGCAGATGAAGCGCAGCCGCTTCCGGATGGTGCCTTGCCACGCGTCGTACCACTGGCGTGGAAAACAGGAACCAGTTATGGCTATCGCGATGCATGGGCAATAGGGATAAACGCTCGCTATGTGATCGGTATCTGGACCGGCAGGCCGGACGGCACGCCCGTTGTCGGTCAGTTTGGTTTTGCCAGCGCCGTACCGCTGTTGAATCAGGTCAATAATATCTTACTGTCGCGCAGTGCGAATCTGCCGGAAGACCCGCGTCCTGACTCCGTAAGCCGTGGCGTTATCTGCTGGCCTGGCGGACAGTCTTTGCCGGAAGGTGACGGTAACTGTCGCCGCCGCCTGGCAACCTGGCTGCTGGACGGGAGCCAGCCGCCAACGCTATTACTGCCGGAGCAGGAAGGCATTAATGGCATTCGTTTCCCCATCTGGCTGGATGAAAACGGCAAACGTGTTGCCGCTGATTGCCCTCAGGCGCGACAAGAAATGATAAATGTCTGGCCGCTACCGCTGGAACCCTGGCTGCCCGCATCGGAGCGCCGCGCCGCACGCCTGCCATCGGCATCAACAAGTTGCCCGCCGTACGGTCACGATGCCCAGCTCCCGCTGCAGCTGACAGGCGTTCGCGATGGCGCGATTATTAAACGTTTACCTGGCACTGCTGATGCTTCTTTGCCTGTGCAAACCACGGGTGGCGCAGGTGAACGATGGTGGTTTCTTAATGGTGCGCCGTTAACTGAACGTGGGCGTAACATTACGTTGCGTTTGAGTGAAAAAGGTGATTATCAGTTACTGGTGATGGATGAAATGGGACAGGTCGCGACGGTGAGATTTGCCATGCAGTAGTCTGTTTTGTCAGATTTTGTTGCTTAAACTCGGTTTATTTTAAAAAAATGTTACCTTCATCAATAGTCAACGGCCCTGTAGCTCATTATAATCCGCGCCATCTCGTACGCTGGTACAGACAACAACAGAATAATTTACAGAGGTAAAAATGGCTATTGAACGTACTTTTTCCATCATCAAACCGAATGCGGTAGCAAAAAACGTTATTGGTAATATCTTTGCGCGCTTTGAAGCTGCTGGATTCAAAATTGTCGGCACCAAAATGCTGCACCTGACCGTTGAACAGGCTCGTGGCTTTTATGCTGAACACGATGGAAAACCGTTCTTTGATGGTCTGGTTGAGTTCATGACCTCTGGCCCGATCGTGGTTTCCGTGCTGGAAGGTGAAAACGCCGTTCAGCGTCACCGCGATCTGCTGGGCGCGACCAATCCGGCAAACGCACTGGCCGGTACTCTGCGCGCTGATTACGCTGACAGCCTGACCGAAAACGGTACCCACGGTTCTGATTCCGTCGAATCTGCCGCTCGCGAAATCGCCTTCTTCTTCGGTGAAGGCGAAGTGTGTCCGCGCACACGTTAATATTTTCGTAAATGCCGCGTGCAAACGTGGCATCCATGCGCCAGAATTTGTACAATGCAGCGCCCCCGGACGAGCAGTAGCTCACCGGGGCGTTTCTTTTTTCAACCCTCCAGGGGCCATAACGTGTAATAACGAGGCCGGAATAGCATATGTCTGAACAATTAGTCACACCTGAAAACGTCACCACAAAAGATGGAAAAATAAACCTGCTGGATCTCAACCGTCAGCAGATGCGGGAGTTTTTTAAAGATTTAGGTGAAAAACCCTTCCGCGCCGATCAGGTGATGAAGTGGATGTATCACTATTGCTGCGACAACTTTGATGAGATGACCGACATCAACAAAGTGTTGCGCGGCAAACTGAAAGAGGTGGCGGAGATCCGCGCACCGGAAGTGGTTGAAGAACAGCGTTCATCTGACGGCACCATTAAATGGGCAATTGCCGTGGGCGATCAGCGCGTTGAAACGGTGTACATTCCGGAAGACGACCGCGCCACACTTTGCGTCTCCTCGCAGGTTGGCTGTGCGCTGGAGTGTAAATTCTGTTCCACTGCCCAGCAAGGTTTCAACCGTAACCTGCGGGTGTCGGAAATTATTGGCCAGGTGTGGCGTGCGGCGAAAATCGTCGGCGCAGCAAAAGTCACCGGTCAGCGCCCGATCACTAACGTAGTGATGATGGGCATGGGCGAACCGCTGCTCAACCTGAACAATGTCGTTCCGGCGATGGAAATCATGCTCGACGATTTTGGCTTTGGCTTGTCTAAACGTCGCGTGACGCTCTCTACATCGGGTGTTGTTCCGGCACTGGATAAACTGGGCGATATGATTGACGTTGCGCTGGCAATCTCTCTGCATGCGCCGAACGACGAAATTCGTGACGAAATTGTACCGATCAACAAAAAGTACAATATCGAAACTTTCCTCGCTGCGGTGCGCCGTTATCTGGAAAAGTCCAATGCCAATCAGGGCCGCGTCACCATTGAATACGTGATGCTTGACCATGTTAACGACGGTACTGAGCACGCGCATCAACTGGCGGAGTTGCTGAAAGATACGCCGTGTAAGATCAACCTGATTCCGTGGAACCCGTTCCCGGGCGCGCCGTATGGCCGCAGTTCGAACAGTCGTATCGATCGCTTCTCAAAAGTGTTGATGAGCTATGGGTTCACAACCATCGTGCGTAAAACGCGTGGGGATGATATCGATGCAGCCTGCGGGCAATTAGCGGGCGAGGTTATCGACCGTACTAAACGTACCCTGCGCAAACGGATGCAGGGAGAAGCCATCGACGTGAAAACGGTTTGATGTCTCTTGCGTCACGGTTACTTTTTGTACCGTGGCGTAATCTTTTATGAATATAGCATTAAGTTGCAATTGTCTGATCAATATTAACGGTGCGTTTTTGCTGACTTTAAGGCAGTATGTAACGATGCAACAGTGAGTTAGCTTTGATTCATGTGGGCTTTGTCATGAGCACACAGACAGTCTTATACTGTATGATAAAGGTTAACTTAATGGATGTCTCGCGGTGTGGGTGAGTATGATGACTCATCGGCATCTCAATTCTCATTTAAACGTACCTGCAGCGAATGAATACTGAAGCCACGCACGACCAAAATGAAGCACTTACTACCGGCGCTCGCTTGCGTAATGCCCGCGAACAACTTGGACTTAGCCAGCAAGCCGTTGCCGAACGACTTTGTCTGAAGGTTTCCACGGTACGCGATATTGAAGAGGATAAGGCGCCAGCCGACCTTGCATCAACATTCCTGCGCGGGTATATCCGGTCTTATGCACGACTGGTGCATATTCCGGAAGAAGAACTGCTGCCGGGGCTGGAAAAACAGGCTCCGTTACGGGCCGCAAAAGTTGCGCCCATGCAGAGTTTCTCTCTCGGCAAGCGACGTAAAAAACGCGATGGCTGGCTGATGACCTTCACCTGGCTGGTGTTATTCGTGGTGATTGGACTGAGCGGTGCCTGGTGGTGGCAAGATCACAAAGCCCAGCAGGAAGAGATCACGACTATGGCCGATCAGACCACAGCGGAACTGAACGGTAATAGCGGCCAGGCGCAGAGCGTGCCGTTAGATACCTCCTCAAATGCTAGTCAGAGTGACTCCACCACGACGTCAGCACCTGCGGATACTACCACTGCAAACACGCAAACGTCAGACGTGACCACCCCAGCACCTGCCGTTGAACCACAGCAGAACGCAGTTGTTCCGCCTTCGCAGGCGAATGTGGATACCGCTGCTACGACCGCGCCAACTGCAACGACGCCAGATGCTGCTGCACCATTGCCAACCGATCAGGCTGGTGTAACAACACCAGCGGCTGACCCGAATGCGCTGGTCATGAACTTTACTGCCGATTGCTGGCTGGAAGTCACCGATTCTACCGGCAAAAAACTGTTCAGCGGGATGCAGCGTAAAGGCGGTAACTTGAATTTAGCCGGTCAGGCGCCGTACAAACTGAAAATTGGTGCGCCAGCCGCAGTACAGATCCAGTATCAAGGGAAACCTGTCGATCTGAGTCGTTTTATCAGAACTAACCAGGTTGCGCGTCTGACCCTAAATGCCGAACAATCACCGGCGCAGTAACAGACGGGTAACGCGGGAGATTTTGCATGCATAACCAGGCTCCAATTCAACGTAGAAAATCAACACGTATTTACGTTGGGAATGTGCCGATTGGCGATGGAGCTCCCATCGCCGTACAGTCCATGACTAATACGCGCACGACAGACGTCGAAGCGACGGTCAATCAAATCAAGGCACTGGAACGTGTTGGTGCCGATATCGTCCGTGTTTCAGTACCGACGATGGACGCGGCAGAAGCGTTCAAACTCATCAAACAGCAGGTTAACGTACCGCTGGTGGCCGACATCCACTTTGACTATCGCATTGCGCTGAAAGTGGCGGAATACGGTGTCGATTGCCTGCGCATTAACCCAGGCAATATCGGTAATGAAGAGCGTATTCGCATGGTGGTTGACTGTGCGCGCGATAAAAACATTCCGATCCGTATTGGCGTTAACGCGGGATCGCTGGAAAAAGATCTGCAAGAAAAGTATGGCGAACCGACGCCGCAGGCGTTGCTTGAGTCTGCCATGCGCCATGTTGATCATCTTGATCGTCTGAATTTCGATCAGTTTAAAGTCAGTGTCAAAGCGTCAGACGTTTTCCTGGCAGTAGAATCGTATCGTCTGCTGGCAAAACAGATCGATCAGCCACTGCATCTTGGGATCACCGAAGCCGGCGGCGCACGCAGTGGGGCGGTGAAATCTGCCATCGGTTTAGGTCTGTTGCTGTCTGAAGGTATTGGTGACACGCTGCGCGTTTCGCTGGCTGCCGATCCGGTTGAAGAGATCAAAGTCGGTTTCGATATCCTTAAATCGCTGCGAATCCGTTCGCGCGGGATCAACTTCATCGCCTGCCCGACCTGTTCTCGTCAGGAGTTTGACGTCATTGGTACGGTTAACGCACTTGAGCAGCGTCTGGAAGATATCATTACCCCGATGGACGTTTCGATCATTGGTTGCGTGGTGAATGGCCCTGGCGAGGCACTGGTTTCTACACTCGGCGTCACGGGCGGCAACAAGAAAAGCGGCCTTTATGAAGATGGCGTGCGCAAAGACCGTCTGGACAACAATGACATGATCGATCAGCTGGAGGCGCGCATTCGTGCAAAAGCCAGTCAGCTGGACGAAGCGCGTCGAATTGACGTTCAGCAGGTTGAAAAATAATAACGTGATGGGAAGCGCCTCGCTTCCCGTGTATGATTGAACCCGCATAGCTCCCGAAACATTGACGGAAGCGTTGAGGGTTCATTTTTATATTCAGAAAGAGAATAAACGTGGCAAAAAACATTCAAGCCATTCGCGGCATGAACGATTACCTGCCTGGCGAAACGGCCATTTGGCAGCGCATTGAAGGCACACTGAAAAACGTGCTCGGCAGCTACGGTTACAGTGAAATCCGCTTGCCGATTGTAGAGCAGACCCCGCTATTCAAACGTGCGATTGGTGAAGTCACCGACGTGGTTGAAAAAGAGATGTACACCTTTGAGGATCGCAATGGCGACAGCCTGACTTTGCGCCCTGAAGGGACGGCGGGCTGTGTACGCGCCGGCATCGAGCATGGTCTTCTGTACAATCAGGAACAGCGTCTGTGGTATATCGGGCCGATGTTCCGCCATGAGCGTCCGCAAAAAGGCCGTTATCGTCAATTCCATCAGCTAGGTTGTGAAGTCTTCGGTCTGCAAGGTCCGGATATTGACGCCGAACTGATCATGCTTACTGCTCGCTGGTGGCGTGCGCTGGGTATCTCTGAACACGTTACCCTCGAACTGAACTCTATCGGTTCACTGGAAGCGCGAGCGAACTACCGCGACGCTTTAGTGGCATTCCTCGAACAGCATAAAGAAAAGCTGGACGAAGACTGCAAACGCCGCATGTACACCAACCCGCTGCGCGTGCTGGATTCCAAAAATCCGGAAGTGCAGGCGTTACTCAATGACGCTCCGGCGTTAGGCGATTATCTTGACGAGGAGTCTCGCGAGCATTTTGCTGGTCTGTGCAAACTGCTGGAGAGCGCAGGTATTGCCTACACCGTCAACCAGCGTTTGGTGCGTGGTCTGGATTACTACAATCGTACCGTTTTCGAATGGGTGACTAACAGCCTCGGTTCCCAGGGAACCGTGTGCGCAGGCGGTCGTTATGACGGTCTGGTGGAACAGCTGGGTGGCCGTGCAACACCGGCAGTAGGTTTTGCGATGGGCCTCGAACGTCTTGTGTTGTTAGTTCAGGCAGTTAATCCGGAATTTAAAGCCGATCCCGTTGTCGATATATACCTGGTGGCTTCAGGCACCGATACACAATCTGCGGCGCTGGCATTAGCTGAGTGTCTGCGTGATGAATTACCGGGTGTGAAATTGATGACCAACCACGGCGGCGGCAACTTTAAGAAACAGTTTGCCCGTGCTGATAAATGGGGCGCACGCGTTGCTGTGGTGCTGGGTGAGTCCGAAGTGGCCAACGGCACGGCAGTAGTGAAGGATTTGCGCTCTGGTGAGCAAACGGCAGTTGCGCAGGATAGCGTAGCCGCGCATTTGCGCACGTTACTGGGTTAAGGAAGGAGAAGGACAGCGTGGAAATTTACGAGAACGAAAACGACCAGGTTGAAGCGGTTAAACGCTTTTTTGCTGAAAATGGCAAAGCACTGGCTGTTGGGGTGATTTTGGGCGTTGGCGCACTGATTGGCTGGCGCTACTGGAACAGCCATCAGGTTGATTCCGCACGCTCCACTTCTCTTGCCTATCACAATGCGGTTACCGCAGTTAGCGAAGGCAAACCAGACAGCATTCCGGCGGCGGAAAAATTCGCTGCTGAAAATAAAAATACTTATGGCGCGCTGGCTTCTTTGGAACTTGCGCAGCAATTTGTTGACAAAAATGAACTAGAGAAAGCTGCCGCCCAATTGCAACAGGGGTTGGCGGACACGAGCGATGAAAATCTCAAAGCCGTGATAAATCTGCGTCTTGCCCGAGTTCAGGTGCAGCTCAAGCAGGCTGATGCCGCGCTGAAAACCCTTGAAACCATTAAAGGTGAAGGGTGGGCTGCTATTGTTGCCGACCTGCGTGGTGAAGCATTGCTGAGCAAAGGTGATAAGCAAGGTGCGCGTAGTGCATGGGAAGCAGGCGTGAAAAGCGATGCTACCCCGGCACTGAGCGAAATGATGCAGATGAAAATTAATAATTTGTCCATCTGAGAGGGACCCGATGCAATTGCGTAAATTACTGCTGCCAGGACTGCTTTCCGTTACTCTTTTAAGCGGCTGTTCGCTGTTTAACAGCGAAGAAGATGTGGTAAAGATGTCCCCATTGCCGACCGTTGAAAACCAGTTTACGCCGACACGGCGTGGAGCACCTCTGTTGGTAGCGGCATTGGCAACTTCTATTCTAATCTTCATCCGGCACTGGCGGACAACGTTGTCTATGCAGCGGATCGCGCTGGTTTAGTAAAAGCGATGAATGCGGATGACGGCAAAGAAATCTGGTCTGTCAGTCTGGCCGAGAAAGATGGCTGGTTGTCTAAAGAGCCGGCATTGCTTTCTGGCGGCGTGACCGTAGCAGGTGGTCATGTTTACATTGGCAGCGAAAAGGCGCAGGTTTACGCGCTGAATACCAGTGATGGTACTGTAGCATGGCAAACTAAAGTCGCGGGTGAAGCACTTTCTCGCCCGGTGGTTAGCGATGGTCTGGTACTTATCCACACCAGTAATGGTCAGTTGCAAGCGCTGAACGAAGCAGACGGTGCTGTTAAATGGACAGTTAACCTTGATATGCCTTCGCTCTCTTTGCGTGGCGAATCTGCGCCAGCCACAGCGTTTGGCGCAGCAGTCGTTGGTGGTGATAATGGCCGCGTCAGTGCAGTACTGATGCAACAGGGCCAGATGATTTGGCAACAGCGCATCTCCCAGGCGACCGGCTCTACTGAAATCGACCGTCTGAGCGATGTTGACACAACTCCAGTAATCATTAACGGCGTTGTTTTTGCACTGGCCTATAATGGTAACCTGACGGCGCTTGATCTGCGCAGCGGTCAGATTATGTGGAAACGCGAACTGGGTTCGGTGAATGATTTCATCGTCGACGGTAACCGCATCTATCTGGTCGATCAAAATGACCGGGTGATGGCGTTGACCATTGATGGCGGCGTTACGCTGTGGACGCAAAGCGATCTGTTGCATCGCCTGCTGACTTCTCCGGTGCTGTATAATGGCAACCTGGTGGTGGGTGACAGTGAAGGCTATCTGCACTGGATTAACGTCGAAGATGGTCGTTTCGTTGCCCAGCAAAAAGTTGATAGCTCCGGTTTCCAGACCGAACCGGTTGCCGCTGATGGCAAACTGCTGATCCAGGCAAAAGACGGGACTGTGTACTCCATTACACGTTAATCGTCTCTGTCGTTCACTTTGAAAACGGCTCCTGGACAGGGGCCGTTTTCCTGTTTTTAACAACGACGCAAAAAAAGCGATCGTTGTCTGATGATTTATAAAAATGAGGCTTTAAACATGGTACCTGTGGTCGCGCTTGTCGGGCGCCCTAACGTAGGAAAATCCACGTTATTTAACCGTCTAACTCGCACCCGAGATGCGCTGGTTGCGGATTTCCCGGGTCTGACTCGTGACCGTAAGTACGGTCGTGCAGAAATTGAAGGCCGCGAGTTTATCTGTATTGATACCGGCGGTATTGACGGTACGGAAGACGGTGTTGAAACCCGCATGGCGGAACAGTCGCTGCTGGCGATTGAAGAAGCAGACGTTGTACTGTTTATGGTTGATGCGCGTGCTGGCCTGATGCCGGCAGATGAAGCTATTGCCAAGCACCTGCGCTCCCGAGAAAAACCTACTTTCCTGGTGGCAAACAAAACTGATGGTTTAGATCCAGACCAGGCAGTTGTTGATTTCTATTCGCTCGGTTTAGGCGAAATCTACCCAATTGCCGCGTCTCATGGTCGTGGCGTATTAAGCCTGCTGGAGCACGTCCTTCTGCCGTGGATGGAAGATCTCGCGCCGCAAGAAGAAGTGGACGAAGACGCAGAATACTGGGCGCAATTTGAAGCGCAAGAGAACGGCGAAGAGGAAGAGGAAGACGACTTCGATCCTCAAAGTCTGCCGATCAAACTGGCGATTGTGGGGCGTCCGAACGTCGGTAAGTCTACGCTCACTAACCGTATTCTCGGTGAAGAACGCGTTGTGGTTTACGACATGCCAGGCACAACGCGTGACAGTATTTACATTCCAATGGAACGTGACGGACGTGAGTATGTACTCATTGACACCGCAGGCGTACGTAAACGCGGCAAAATCACCGATGCGGTAGAGAAGTTCTCAGTAATCAAAACGTTGCAGGCAATTGAAGATGCCAACGTGGTGATGCTGGTCATTGATGCACGCGAAGGTATTTCCGATCAGGATCTCTCCCTGCTGGGCTTTATTCTCAATAGTGGGCGCTCACTTGTGATTGTGGTGAACAAGTGGGATGGCCTGAGCCAGGAAGTGAAAGAGCAGGTGAAAGAGACGCTGGACTTCCGTCTGGGCTTTATCGATTTTGCTCGCGTGCACTTTATTTCTGCATTGCACGGCAGTGGTGTTGGTAACCTCTTTGAATCAGTGCGTGAAGCGTATGACAGCTCTACCCGTCGCGTGGGTACGTCTATGCTGACACGAATCATGACCATGGCTGTTGAAGATCACCAGCCGCCGCTGGTTCGCGGGCGTCGCGTGAAGCTGAAATATGCCCACGCTGGTGGTTATAACCCGCCGATTGTGGTGATTCACGGTAACCAGGTGAAAGACCTGCCGGATTCCTACAAGCGTTATCTGATGAACTATTTCCGCAAGTCTCTGGACGTAATGGGGACGCCGATTCGTATTCAGTTCAAAGAAGGGGAAAACCCATATGCGAACAAGCGTAACACCCTGACGCCGACCCAGATGCGCAAGCGTAAGCGCCTGATGAAGCATATCAAGAAAAGTAAGTAATTACTTATCTGGTTTCCCTTTCCATATGGAAAGGGAAACCCATGAAAATATGAGGATCATTTATGGAACTCAGCTGCCCAATCTGCCAAAATCCTCTCGAACGCCAAGGCGAGACGGCTCACTGCGTAACTTGCGACAAAGATTTCACCGTCCAGGCACTTTGCCCTGACTGCCACCAACCGTTACAGGTGTTAAAAGCGTGTGGTGCGGTGGATTATTTCTGCCAGCATGGTCACGGTTTAATTTCTAAAACCCGTATTGAATTTGTCATTTCTTAATATCACTGGAATATATGATTTCGCATCATATATTCCTAATATAAATATTATAATCTCATCTCTATTAGATTAACGACTAATTAAAAATGAGCAAAGTCTCATTGTTATACTTTAAGACTATGTTTAGCACTTCTGGTGTGCAGTTGCTGCGTTATCTGGAATACAATATTAGACATTATTTTAGAATTAAATTCCCACAGGGAAAAACATGTTGCAATGGATCCGCTATATAACACTAATATTTATCTCCGGTGCTGCTTATGCAGCACCGGAGATAAATATTAAGCAAAGCGAATCTTCATTACCTGATCTGGCAAGCGAAGCTGCTCAACAAGAAGAACAAAGTAACAAAGGCAAATCCGTCAAGGAACGTGGTGCCAATTACGTTACCGAGTCCGCCCAGCAGGGCTTCGAGAACCTGACTCCAGAAGCGCTTGAATCCCAGGCGAGAAGCTATCTGCAAGGGCAAATCACATCATCCGCACAGTCTTATATCGAAGGTGCGCTTTCTCCTTATGGTAAAGTTCGCACTAACCTTTCCATCGGTCAGGATGGCGATCTGGACGGCAGTTCAATCGACTATTTTGTCCCCTGGTATGATAATCAGAGTACGGTATATTTCAGTCAGTTTTCTGCGCAACGAAAAGAAGAGCGCACGATAGGTAATATAGGTTTAGGCGTAAGACATAATTTTGATAAATGGCTTCTGGGGGGAAATATATTTTATGATTATGATTTCACCCGCGGACATCGCCGTTTAGGCTTAGGAACAGAAGCCTGGACGGATTATTTAAAATTTTCTGGTAACTATTATCATCCGCTTTCAGACTGGAAAGATTCAAAAGATTTTGATTTCTATTTAGAACGACCCGCACGTGGTTGGGATATCCGGGCGGAAGCCTGGTTACCTTCTTATCCGCAGCTGGGGGGCAAAATTGTTTTCGAGCAATATTATGGTGATGAAGTGGCGCTCTTCGGCACCGATAATTTAGAAAAAGATCCCTATGCAGTGACGCTCGGCGTGAGCTATCAACCCGTTCCGTTACTGACGGTCGGGACGGACTATAAAGCTGGTACCGGAGATAACAGTGATCTTAGTGTTAACGCCACGATTAACTATCAGTTCGGTGTTCCGCTAAAAGATCAACTGAATAGCGATAACGTCAAAGTCGCTCATTCGCTGATGGGCAGCCGCCATGACTTCGTCGAACGTAATAACTTTATCGTGCTGGAATACAAAGAAAAAGACCCACTTGATGTCACCTTGTGGCTTAAAGCAGACGCCACCAATGAGCACCCGGAATGCGTGATTAAAGACACGCCAGAGGAAGCGGTTGGCCTGGAAAAATGTAAATGGACCATCAACGCGCTGATCAACCACCATTACAAAATTGTCGCCGCCTCGTGGCAGGCGAAAAATAACGCTTCCCGCACGCTGGTCATGCCTGTTGTTAAAGCGAATACCATCACTGAAGGTAACAACAACCACTGGGATCTGGTGCTGCCCGCCTGGCAGTACAGCTCCGATCCTGCCGACCAGGAAAAACTCAATACTTGGCGCGTGCGTCTGGCGCTGGAAGATGAAAAGGGCAACCGGCAAAACTCCGGTGTGGTGGAAATCACCGTGCAGCAGGATCGTAAAATTGAGCTGATCGTCAACAACATCGCAGATGTGCCGGATGAGAACAATCACAGCCACGAAGCCAGCGCCCAGGCAGACGGCGTCGATGGCGTGGTGATGGATCTCGACGTCACCGATAGCTTTGGGGATGACACTGACCGCAACGGCAATGCTCTGTCAGTAGATAACCTTTCGCCGCAGCTTTACGATGCGCAGGATAAAAAAGTTACGCTCACCAATAAACCCTGTTCAACCGAGAATCCCTGCGTCTTTATCGCTAAGCAGGATAAAGAAAAAGGCACCGTTACGCTCTCCAGTACGCTACCCGGTACTTTCCGCTGGAAAGCGAGAGCCGCGCCGTATGACGACAGTAACTATGTAGATGTGACTTTCCTCGGCGCGGGGGGCAATGATGTTAATGCCTTTATCTACCGTGTATCTGCGACTAACCCTGTCAATCTTATCGGCAATGAGAAAGAGCATTTGCCTGTTGATAATGCCTATCGCTTTGTCTTGTGGCGCGATGTCAACAACGATGGCGTTTTCCAGCAGTCGGAAAAACTGACGGAAGAGGAAATGGCGCAATACGACTACCAGTGGGAGTTTACCGGGCACAGCGTCAATGGCTATACCGGTGCGCAATCGAATACCAGTAATGAAGATATTGTCATCCCTGCGACAAACGAAGAGGCCGTACAGAAATTTGGTGCCCAAAAAGAAGATGGCGTGCAGGGGTATGGATTACGTGTGGTTTACAGCAAGCATTAGATCGGCGTGCTGGATATTAATCAAGGAGAGAATTGAATGAACAATCATTTAACGCGGCCGATGACGAAAGTCGCGCTGGCGCTGGCTTTAGCGGGATACTGTGCAGTGCCTGCCGCGATGGCTGAAGGGCAGGGTAATCTCAGGGCGGGTCAGTGGCAGTCAGAATCACAAAGTACCGGCACCATTCAGGGGACCGTGCCGTGGATCACTCGTAGCGCATCAGAAACGAGCGATGCTGATAAATCACATGTCGTTATTGCTATTGATCGTGGCAGCCGCACGGTCACAACGGACGGTGATAAGCAGTTTCATGTGGGTGACACACTGACAGCCAGCTGGGCGATTGGTGATACCCAAGGGGACCTTGATGACAATAACACAGCGACTAAAGCAACCCTCCAGTGGATGAGTTATAGCGACCAGTCAGGCACGGATCCTAAAGAGATTGGTACCGTAGGGAGCGATACATATACCATCGCGGCTGCGGATGCTGATCGATACATAGGCTTGAAGATCACGCCAACCACGACAACCGGTGATCCGAACGTTGCGGACCAGGTTGTGATGCTTGACCTCTCCACCAATGCAGGTGGTGGTTCTGACAGCGATGATATTCCTGAAGGTCCGGTGTTCGATGATGCAGTCCATGTCGTAATTCACGAAAAAGACATCAATACGAATCTATTGGGTAAAACGACGAAACTCAAAACGAATACCACCTATCAAGTCATGTTGTGGAAAGATAAAAACAACAACAGTACTTATGATGCAGGCGAAGAGGTTACCAGCCAGTACAACTATCGCTGGCGCTTTACCGGAACCAGCCTCCAGTTGGGCACAGCCGGTGGTCTTGTTAATCCGACTTATAACAACAGCGACCTGGTTATCCCTGTTACCAATGCCGAAGCGAAAACCGCGTTCGATTTTGCCGGAAGTGGCGTTGTCCTCGGCAACGATGGTGTCCAGGGCTACGGCTTATCTATCGACTACCAGAGAAAATAATCGTTTCCAGCACCATTCCCGTAAGGGAATGGTGTTTTTCCGCGCACTTTGCTTAGCCAGCGTTAAGCAAAGTGGGTTGAGGTGAAAACGAAACTTTAAACGGGCAGGTTTCAATCATGGGTGGGACTTTGAAACTGATAAAAGCGATAACGGCGGTTTTAATGCTATCTCTGATTGCGCCTGCAGTGGCGGCCTTAAAAGGCGGGCAGTGGCAACAATCAGATGCTTCAACCGATGCTATTAACGGTACTCCTCCCATAGCAGACAGCGCCAGCGTGCCCGTTTATCAGGGCAGCGTCCAGCTTGATCCCGCCAAAGAGCATGATGTCGCCAGTGCTGCGACCCCGAGTAGCTTCAGCGTTGACGCCAGCGCGACCAGTATGATGTTAATTAACCCGAGCGACACCGAAGGCGACATGTTCAATAACCCGCCATTGCTGCGCTGGCAAAACCAGACGTTGCCTGCCGTCTCGCTGGTCTGGGCAGAGGCTGCCACACCTGATGTGCCACTTAATCCACAACCTCGCCCCGATCGCTCCTTCTGCGCACAAAACCTTGCGGGACATAAGCTGGTGGCGATCCCGCAGTTTGACCCTAAAGAAACGCTCCCGACGCTGAATCTCTTTACCTTTACCGGCGTGCCGAATCAGGGCGCGGTATTGCTCAATGAAAAGCAGGTTACGCTCAATATTGCCCCAGCCCAGGGCGATTTAGTGACGGTGAACGCCAGCGGTTTTGATGATTCGCTAAAGGCAGCAAAAACCACCGTCGGCAGTTCAATAACCTTAACAGTCACCACTAAAAACTGTGAGGGTAACCTGGCAGGAAAGATTCCCTTTGTTATTAAACGGAAAGACGCCTTAAACCGACAGGGGGCGACAAATAATAACGATCCGGTCATCCTGGACAGCACGGAACTTACCACTACGTCGACGGAGTATCGCGGTACGACGGATGTCAACGGTACTGCGACCATCACCGTAACTCAGCCTGCGGGGCCGGGGGTGAAAACGCCGCTGGTGGTCAGCCTGCCGGGAATTACTCAAACCAGCGAAACGGCAGTTATTTTTACCGTATTCACCAGCCCTGACGTACCGCAGGCCAATATGTGGGGGCATATGGCGGATACGCTGAAAGCCCAGCAATACACCTTCAGTCGCCCGAAACTGGCAGCGGAAGTGAGTAATGAGGATGGCACAGTTGGTGACCATAACGAAACCTGGTCAACCTTCAGCTGGAGTGGGGCCGATAACCATTGCGAGATTCTGCCGGGAATGCGCCAGTTTGGCGCGATGGCAACGGTGGTTCCGACTTCAATCCAGGAGGTTGCCGGCTGGCCAATGCAGGGGGATTATTACTGGTCGTCGCTGGCGGGGATAACCGGGCAGCACCATGCGGCAGATGTCTCTAATCGCAGCGAGTCGCAAATGTCAGACAGTGCCCGGTTTCTGGTCAGTTGTGTCGATAAAGAAGCGCCTGATGTGGAGCCGAAAATTGTCCTGACGCCTGCAAATTTTGACGATACGGCGCAGGCGATGAAAGCACATGTTGGCGAGAACGCAGTCATGCGTCTGACCATCACTGACAGTAAAAATAACGATCAGCCGTTAGCCTATTACTATTTTTCCCTGCATCTGGATGATGGTATTAACCGTAAGAATCAATCTGATCCTGCCTGGGAAGCGCATCCGGTACAAATAGCTGGTGGTGCAAATTTGCGACAGGTCGATGTGCATAATTATGAAGGCATTACAGATGCCAATGGCCAGGCCACACTGACGCTAAGCCAGCCCGATGGTGTTGGCGTAAAAACGCATCTTACGGCGGCTATGCGCAGTAATTACAGCGCAACGGATGCCAAAGATGTCATCTTCACTGTTGTCACCAGCCCGGACAGTGAGTATGCCCGCATGTGGGGACATATGAGTAAAGGTATTATCGAAGCTGGTAATCTCTACAAACGTCCGCGGTTAGCGGATGAAACGACCCATGAAATCGGTTCGGTGCGTGAAAATAACGAAGACTGGGCGCTATTTGACCAGAAAACCAGCATGCAAGCGGAATGTGGCGTGGGACATATTCCGTCGCAAATCTCGCTGGAGAGTTTATATGCAGGCCACCAGGGTAACACTATCGGCACGGAGTTCGGATGGCCAACGGTAAACTACGATTATCTCTCTGCGGCACAGTTGCCCGATACACACACATCTGTTGATCTGGCGACGGGGAACGTCGACACCTATTCGGGTTTTAAACCAAATTATCTTACCTGTTCGGCGAACGAACTGGTGGCACACGTGGTAGTGAATACTGACAGAGATATTTCGCCGGATTCGCAGCTTGCTAAAGCGAAAGTGGGGGAGAAAATCACCATGACGGTACATACCGTCAATGGGGTTAATAATAATGCCCCTGTTCCTTATGCCGCTTTTACGATTACCAAAGATATTAGTCTGAACCGTGAAGAGCTATCAACCGGCTATACCGATCCTACCTCTGGGGCAATTACGCTGAACGGTATGCAATATGGCACTGCGCAGTCTTCAATGATTTACTCCGGTATTACAGACGCACGGGGCGTGGCGACGGTCATTATTGAGCAGCCACAGGGGGTAGGCTTAAAAACCAAACTCATCGTTACCCCCACCAATTCTGCACTGCCAAACACGGTAAACTACTATGTGATTTTTACTGTACCTACCAGCCCCGATGTAACGGGGGCGAAAATGTGGGGACATATGGATGACACGATAAAAGTTGACTCTATGACTTTTACTCGCCCGAAATTAATCTCGGAAGTGAGCGGCGGGCAGAGATCGCAGGCTGAAAATAACGAAGAGTGGGTGCGCGTGGCGCAGACGGATATCGAAAACACCGCTGCCGGAGGTTGTGAAATAAATAAAGTTCCGCGTAGGACGCAACTGGCTGCGCTGTATGCAGCCAACAGCAACAACGCGATTCAGACCGTTCACGGATGGCCAACTCAGGATGAAGAGTACTGGAGCAGCACGCCCGCTGATAAAGTGCCGCATCTCTACGCCAACTGGTTGAATGACGGCAGGGTGGTGAATAACAACGAGTTGCCCATTTATCTGAGCTGCCTGACCACGGCGAACCCTTCAGCCAGCAGTATTACTCTGGAGGCAGTAGATCAGGCGCAATGGACCAGCGCTCTGAGTGCCGCGAAACTGAAAAAAGGCGAAACGCTACAGGTGAGGGTGACGATAAAAGATTCGGCAGGCAACCCGATGCCGGATATGCCGTTTACCCTCGGGCGCGGCGATGGCTATACCCGTTCCGGCGAGCGCCATACGGCAGGCAGTGGCGATGGTATCGTTTCTTCCGTGGTTGTCGATGGCGGTCAGCCTGATGAAGTGACGCTAAACGATACCACTACCGTTTATACCGGTATGACTGGCAGCGACGGCAGCAAAATTCTCAATATTACTCGCCCGGATACTCACGGTACCAAAACGACGCTCACCGCCGCGCTCTACTCCGAACCGACCAAAAAAGCGACGCTAGATACCATCTTCACCGTGGTCACCAGCCCGGATAGCGCAAAAGCCAAAATGTGGGGGCATATGCCAGAAACGCTGGAGGCTGGAGGGTTAACCTTTAAACGCCCACTGTTGTTCGCTGAGTTAACTGGTAGCCCTGCGGCAAAACGCAAATCGCCTGAAGAAGATAATGAATTCTGGGCCATGTTTACCGAAGCTCAGGCAGGAAATACCAAAAATAATGGCTGCGGCGTTGACTATATTCCTTCTCATTCCGCACTGGTTGCGCTCTCCGGCAGTTGGCATGGACATGAAGTTGATGGCTGGCCAGTGCTGAAAAATTATGATTCCAGCACACCGGATGAGAAGAGCAACAGCGATCGTAAATATAAAAGCGTGAAACTGAATGACGGCACCAGTAGTAGCCTGGCGTCAGCCGATATGGGGTATCTGACCTGTCAGACGACGGCCAATTCAGTGGCGAGCGCCATCGAATTGAGTTCAGCCCAGACGGCGAAATATGATGGTTTTGAAGCAGTAAAAGTCAGAACCAACTACACAAAGACTGGCGATCTGATCACCATGACGGTGACAACGCGCGATGCCCAGGGGAATCCTAAAGGTGATGTGCCGATTACCCTGAATCATGCTATCACGGAGCCTCGTATTTCTAATTCGACTAATAAAAGCAAAATCACCAATCAGGGATCACTGATTTATATACACGATAGCTACAATAATCCCAGTATCTATCTCGACAACGGTGAGAAGTACTACAGCATGACCGACGGCGAGGGTACGCTCACTCTGACTTTCTGGCAGCAGTATCAAGGCCAGGGGACGCGTATCCCACTAACAGCAGAAATCGATGACGGTCGGGGAATCACATCAAACACCCTGAGTGCTATTTTCACTACCGTGACCAGCCCGGATACGCCAGACGCGAACTTCTGGGGACATATGCCGGAAACCTTAACCGCGAAAAATGGGAAGGTCTTTCATCGACCGTTGTTAAGAGCTGAAGCCGGTTCTTCGGTTTCCTTACTCATCAATAACGAGAGTTGGCAGCGGCTCACTATTAACAATGCGCTGAGTGGCGCACAGGGCGGATGTAAAGATAAGCTTCCTACTATCAACGATTTGCAATCATTATATGAAGCATATCCCTCAGGAGCGATAGAGTCAGAACAGGGCTGGCCGCTGGATAAATCCGCGCCTTCGAAACCGTTTTTCTGGTCGCGGACGGTCTCTTCGAGTGCAAGCTCGACCAGTCCTTCCTATAAGTTTATCGATCTCAGGGCCGGGCTCGTTGGGCTGATAAGTTACACCTCTTCTGAGACGTATTCTCAGACCTGTCTGAACGAAGCTGAATCGGTGGGTAATATTACCCTGTCCGTCGCCCCGGAAAATTGGGACAGCGCGCAGTCTGCCGGAAAGGCGCATAAGGGGATGCCGATTTCTCTGACAATCAAGGTTACGCTCGCCGATGGATCGCCTGCGCCATATGAGTCGGTGGGCATTATGCGCGGCGTCAGTAAAAACCGCCAGGGGGCGGATGCCACCAGTAGCGCTAACACCGATGATTTAGTATTTGATACCTTCGCCCCGGCGCAGTCTATGCAGAATGCCACCATGAACGGGCAGAGCAATGACAGTTATTTGTTTATTCAGACTGATGCACAGGGGCAGGCAACGCTGAATCTCCACCAGGACAACTCGAACGGGTTGAAAACGCCGATAAGCGCCACGGCAATGGGTAGCAGTGCGAGGCCAACCGCCTCGGTTGACGTGATTTTCAGCGTCGTCACCAGCCCGGATACTCCGAAGGCAAACATGTGGGGCCATATGCCGGAAACGGTGAGCGGCGCAGACGGTACAGAGTTTGAGCGGCCAAAACTGTTGGCTGAATTAGGCGCAACCACTGGCGGAGGTATGAATGTCAGTGCGGTGAAATATAATAATGAAGACTGGCCTGCGCTCTATTCGATAGGACAAAGAAGTAACCCCGATGTTGACCCGTGTGAAGATGCGCGCCATCCGTCGCTGGATGAACTTGAATCGTTATACGATCGCTATCCGAATGGCAGCATCGTGGACGCGATTGGCTGGCCGGTGAAACAGGGTGGCTATGCGTGGTGGACCAACGCCACCTGTCCTCCGAAGCCCGGTACGAATGCTTGCGAGTCAATTGATCTGTATACGGAGCAATTGCCTACGAATAAATCTCGCGCCTTCCAGGCGTGCCTGGTGCATCCGCACGTTTCCGTATCGAACGTGACGCTCACATCGACGGCGTTTGATGCCGCTTATCAGGCGGCGGTCGTGAAAAAAGGCGAGGCGATGCCGTTGACCGTGACGGTCAAAGACGGCGCCGGGAAACCGGTGCCGAACGTGGCCTTTACCCTGAAACGCGGCGATGCTTCGCCGCGTAATACGGGGGCGACGTTGTATGGTAATGTGGCAGCAATGGATGATATTACCATTCAGTCATCATCAGGAGCGGCTACCCTGTTAGCTGCCAGTGGGGACAAGATCAGTGGCGTGACGGGGCAGACGGCACGGCAAGCTTTACGGTTCGCCAGGATAATACGCCAGGTTATAAAACACCACTAACGGTAACACTGGATGAGTACCCAACATTGACAGCAACGATGGACACTATTTTCACCGTATTAACCAGTCCCAATGTTTCTTCTGCGCACTTCTGGGGACACATGGCAGACACGGTAGTGGTGAAAGGTAAAACATTACATCGACCTCTGTTGAAAACAGAATTACCTTCTGATGCGGTTGCTGTGGTGGCACCAAATGCAGTCAACGAAACCTGGGCATTGGGACACAGAGTTGATTCAGGCAAATGGGATATAGCAAAACAGTGTGGAAGTATGAGCAATGCGCCAACGTACAGTGAGTTAGAAACGCTACACACAAGTTTTAGCTCGTTGGGGTGGCCTTCAATTACGCCAAGCTATCCCTATTTATCTTCCGAGCAATGCGGGATGTTTGAAGACACTGGGGGGCAGGATTGTAGTGTAGTTCTGCAAAATAAAGCAGGTTTAATCACCTGCTTTCAGTGATGACACGGTTGTATCTGGTGCTGACTTGGTGATATTGCCAGATGCGATGTTGGCGCATCTTGTCCGACCTACGGATTAGCCGTTTTTTTGCGTGGCTTGCGGGTTTTCGTCACGTCGCTCACTACGCTTACCACAATGCCATCATTTAAACGCGTGGTCATCGTATCGCCCGCTTTTACCTGTTTCACCTGCTTTAACACCGCGCCATCTGCGGCGCTGGTGACGCTATAACCGCGTGCCAGCGTTGACAGTGGGCTAACCGCTTCCAGATGCGTCACCGCATTACCGAAACGTTCACGCGTGGCGCTAAGCTGTGCGCGCAGGGTTTCAGCCAGACGATATTCCAGTTGCTGAATACGCGTTTGCGCGCGATGAATCTGCGACTGTGGATTTTGCTGATTCAGCCGCTGTGTTAATCGCACCTGTTGCTGCCCGGCACGCTTAAGCTGATTTTCCAGCGCAAAGCTCATCCGTTTTTGCAGGCGCTCAAGCATGGTTTGCTGGCGTGCCAGCCGGAGCTGCGGATGCTGTTGCTGTAATCGGTGATGAATCTGCGTAAAGCGACGCGTGCGGTTGGCGAGATAATAATCCATCGCCATGTCCAGCCGTTGACGGGCCGATTGCACCTGGCGCAGTAACTCTTGTTGATTGCGGCTCACCACTTCAGCGGCGGCTGACGGCGTTGGCGCACGCAGATCAGCGACAAAATCGGCAATCGTCACATCGGTTTCATGCCCGACGGCGCTGACTACCGGAATGCGGCTGGCAAAAATCGCCCGCGCCACGCGTTCGTCGTTAAAGCTCCATAAATCTTCCAGCGAACCGCCGCCGCGCCCGACGATCAACACATCGCACTCGTTGCGCTTATTCGCCAGTTCAATGGCGCGAACAATTTGCCCCGGCGCATCATCGCCCTGAACGGCAGTGGGGTAGATGATCACCGGCAGAGACGGATCGCGGCGTTTTAACACATGCAAAATATCATGTAGCGCAGCACCGGTTTTTGAGGTGATCACACCAACGCAATGCGCAGGGGAGGGGAGTGATTTTTTGTATTGCAGATCGAACAAACCTTCAGCCTGCAATTTCGCTTTGAGCTGTTCGTACTTTTGTTGTAGCAAGCCTTCACCGGCCGGCTGCATACTTTCTACGATAATCTGGTAGTCGCCGCGCGGCTCATAGAGCGTAATGTTGGCGCGAACTAAAACCTGTTGCCCGTGCTGCGGGCGAAAGGTGACCCGGCGGTTGCTGTTGCGGAACATCGCGCAGCGTACCTGGGCGGTATCGTCTTTAAGCGTAAAGTACCAATGACCGGAAGCCGGTTGCGTGAAATTAGAAATTTCGCCGCTGATCCACACTTGCCCCATCTCCTGCTCAAGCAGCAAACGGACGGTCTGATTCAGGCGACTAACCGTAAAAATTGCGGGGGATTGAGATGGTAACATGTGAGCGAGATCAAATTCTAAATCAGCAGGTTATTCAATCGATAGTAACGTGCTGACCGGGGAGCGCAAGCATTATTTGCAAAAAGGGGTAGATGCAATCGGTTACGCTCTGTATAATGCCGCGGCAATATTTATTAACCACTCTGGTCGAGATATTGCCCATGCTACGTATCGCTAAAGAAGCTCTGACGTTTGACGACGTTCTCCTCGTTCCTGCTCATTCTACCGTTCTGCCGAATACTGCTGACCTCAGCACCCAGCTGACGAAAACGATTCGTCTGAATATCCCTATGCTTTCCGCAGCAATGGATACTGTAACGGAAGCGCGCCTGGCTATTGCTCTGGCTCAGGAAGGCGGTATCGGCTTTATCCACAAAAACATGTCCATTGAGCGCCAGGCTGAAGAAGTTCGCCGTGTGAAAAAACACGAATCTGGCGTGGTAACTGATCCGCAGACCGTGCTGCCGACAACCACTCTGCGTGAAGTGAAAGAACTGACCGAGCGTAACGGCTTTGCTGGCTACCCGGTTGTTACCGAAGAAAACGAACTGGTCGGTATCATCACTGGTCGTGACGTGCGTTTTGTGACCGACCTGAGCCAGCCGGTTAGCGTTTACATGACGCCGAAAGAGCGTCTGGTAACTGTGCGTGAAGGCGAAGCCCGTGAAGTGGTGCTGGCAAAAATGCACGAAAAACGCGTTGAAAAAGCGTTGGTGGTTGATGACGAATTCCACCTGATCGGCATGATCACCGTGAAAGACTTCCAGAAAGCGGAACGTAAACCGAACGCCTGTAAAGATGAACAAGGTCGTCTGCGTGTTGGTGCTGCGGTTGGCGCAGGTGCGGGTAACGAAGAGCGTGTTGACGCGCTGGTTGCCGCAGGCGTTGACGTTCTGCTGATCGACTCCTCTCACGGTCACTCTGAAGGCGTTCTGCAGCGTATCCGTGAAACTCGTGCTAAATATCCGGATCTGCAAATCATCGGCGGCAACGTGGCAACAGCTGCGGGCGCACGCGCTCTGGCAGAAGCAGGTTGCAGCGCGGTTAAAGTGGGTATCGGCCCTGGATCTATCTGTACGACTCGTATCGTTACTGGTGTCGGTGTTCCGCAGATCACTGCCGTTGCTGACGCAGTTGAAGCGCTGGAAGGCACCGGTATTCCGGTTATTGCTGACGGTGGTATTCGCTTCTCCGGCGATATCGCGAAAGCCATCGCCGCAGGTGCAAGCGCGGTGATGGTCGGCTCCATGCTGGCTGGTACTGAAGAATCCCCGGGTGAAATCGAACTCTACCAGGGCCGCTCTTACAAATCTTACCGTGGAATGGGCTCTCTGGGCGCGATGTCTAAAGGTTCCTCTGACCGTTACTTCCAGAGCGACAACGCTGCCGACAAACTGGTGCCGGAAGGTATCGAAGGTCGCGTAGCCTACAAAGGTCGTCTGAAAGAGATCATTCACCAGCAGATGGGCGGCCTGCGCTCCTGTATGGGCCTGACTGGCTGTGGTACTATCGACGAACTGCGTACTAAAGCGGAGTTTGTACGTATCAGCGGTGCGGGTATTCAGGAAAGCCACGTTCACGACGTGACCATCACCAAAGAGTCCCCGAACTACCGTCTGGGCTCCTGATTCTCTTCGCCCGACTTCATGTCGGGCGATTTATATTATCTGTTTCACTTGCCTCGGAATAAGCGTCAATGACGGAAAACATTCATAAGCATCGCATCCTCATTCTGGACTTCGGTTCCCAGTATACTCAACTGGTTGCGCGCCGCGTGCGTGAGCTGGGCGTTTACTGCGAACTGTGGGCGTGGGATGTGACAGAAGCACAAATTCGTGACTTCAATCCAAGCGGCATTATTCTTTCCGGCGGCCCGGAAAGTACCACCGAAGAAAACAGCCCGCGTGCGCCGCAGTATGTCTTTGAAGCAGGCGTACCGGTATTTGGCGTTTGCTATGGCATGCAGACCATGGCAATGCAGCTGGGCGGTCACGTTGAGGCCTCTAACGAACGTGAATTTGGTTATGCGCAGGTTGAAGTCGTTAACGACAGCGCACTGGTTCGCGGCATCGAAGATGCTCTGACCGCAGACGGTAAACCGCTGCTAGACGTCTGGATGAGCCACGGCGATAAAGTTACCGCTATTCCGTCCGACTTCATC
This sequence comes from Escherichia sp. E4702, assembly GCF_963883545.1. Classification (NCBI taxonomy): domain Bacteria; kingdom Pseudomonadati; phylum Pseudomonadota; class Gammaproteobacteria; order Enterobacterales; family Enterobacteriaceae; genus Escherichia; species Escherichia sp. E4702. The sequence goes on from NZ_CAWORF010000008.1 coordinate 104,203, forward strand.
ACCGTTGCCAGCACCGAAAACTGCCCGTTTGCCATTATGGCCAACGAAGAAAAACGTTTCTACGGCGTGCAGTTCCATCCGGAAGTGACTCACACCCGTCAGGGCATGCGTATGCTGGAGCGTTTTGTACTGGATATCTGTCAGTGTGAAGCCCTGTGGACGCCAGCAAAAATTATCGACGACGCCGTAGCCCGCATCCGCGAGCAGGTGGGCGACGATAAAGTCATCCTCGGCCTTTCTGGTGGCGTGGATTCCTCCGTAACCGCAATGCTGCTGCACCGCGCTATCGGTAAAAACCTGACTTGCGTATTCGTCGACAACGGCCTGCTGCGTCTCAATGAAGCAGAGCAGGTTCTGGATATGTTTGGCGATCACTTTGGGCTGAACATTGTTCACGTTCCGGCAGAAGATCGCTTCCTGTCAGCGCTGGCTGGCGAAAACGATCCAGAAGCAAAACGTAAAATCATCGGTCGCGTTTTCGTTGAAGTATTCGATGAGGAAGCGCTGAAACTGGAAGACGTGAAGTGGCTGGCGCAGGGCACCATCTACCCTGACGTTATCGAATCTGCCGCGTCTGCAACCGGTAAAGCACACGTCATCAAATCTCACCACAACGTTGGTGGCCTGCCGAAAGAGATGAAGATGGGCCTGGTTGAACCGCTGAAAGAGCTGTTCAAAGACGAGGTGCGTAAGATTGGTCTGGAGCTGGGCCTGCCATACGACATGCTGTACCGTCACCCGTTCCCGGGACCGGGCCTCGGCGTTCGTGTGCTGGGCGAAGTGAAGAAAGAGTATTGTGACCTGCTGCGCCGTGCTGATGCCATTTTCATTGAAGAACTGCGTAAAGCGGACCTGTACGACAAAGTCAGCCAGGCGTTCACCGTCTTCCTGCCAGTACGTTCCGTTGGCGTAATGGGCGATGGTCGTAAGTATGACTGGGTTGTCTCTCTGCGTGCTGTCGAAACCATCGACTTTATGACAGCACACTGGGCGCACCTGCCGTACGACTTCCTGGGGCGTGTTTCCAACCGCATTATCAATGAAGTGAACGGTATTTCCCGCGTGGTGTATGACATCAGCGGCAAGCCACCAGCGACTATTGAGTGGGAATGATTTAATTCCTGCACTATGAATGAACAAAACCCTCTGTTGCTACAGAGGGTTTTTTATATTGCGGACTAAAGTCAGCAATATAAAAAAGCCTATAATCCTCACGAATCATAGGCTTGAAGTGACTGACATCGATTAGTTAAACCAACTGTCCGATTTATTCTCTTCTGCTTTACCCACGCTTTTCATCAAATCGCGACCACCTTCTGTCACATTCCTGTTAGCGTCAGCTTCAGATTGCACGACATCAGTTTGCGCGGCTTTGTGCTTCAGCTCCTGATCGATAAATTCGTTCTCGCGCTTAACGCGGGCTTCTTCTTTCGCCAGCGCCAGTTTTTGTTTCTGAATCTCTAAACTGCGCAGCTCATCTTCATAACTTTGATCGCGTTTTTTATCCGCAGTGGCTTCGGCGTCCAGTTTATCCTGGCGAGCTTTCTTATCCGCTGCTGCTGCCGCCGCTCTTTTATTGGCGGCGGCCTGAGCGTTTGCGCGCCGTTGTTTCTCTTGCTGAATTTCCCTGTTGCGCTCTGCTACCCATTCGTCATGCTGTCTTTGCTCTTCATTTTTACCTTGCTGTTCAGCTTCAGCGACAGCTGAAAGTTGATCCTGTAATGAAGAGGCGAAAGCCGAGCTACTAACAGCGGCTAAAATGGCGCAAAGAAAAACTTTCTTCATGAGTCCTCCTGATTGCTATCTTTTTTCAGGACATTTTGTGTTTGGCTGAATGCGAGTTTCGTTATACGTAGTGGTAATGACAACGGCTAAACCCGTTGTGAACTGGCACTCTTTACCCACTTGAGTAGAGGTATACACCTTGGTCCCTTCTTTATAGGTTAACGAAACCCCTTCCACTAACGTCTTATCATTCACCATAGAACCTGCAGCCGCACCTACGGCACCGCCGCCAACTGCACCCGCAGTAGTACCTGAATTGCTGCCAGACCCTACGTTATGTCCAATCACACCGCCAGCGACAGCACCAATCAGTGCGCCAAACGTCTGTGCTGCCCTTTTATTTTCCGAATTATCTACCGCTACTTTTGCAGGTAGAATGGAAATGATATTAACGGTTTTGGTTTCTTGTTTGGTATTCAGTTGATCAGTTTGATAAACATCGGCGGCATGATCGTCAGCATTTGATTGGCATCCTGCCAACATGGATGACGCTAAAATTGCCACAGGCAGAAGACATTTTTTAAATTTCATCACTATTCCTTGTTATAGACTTTACGAAAAACAAGACATTTAAGATCATCGAAAGAGGAAAGTAAATGTATAGACTATGGAGGAATAGATTAAATTTATTTGAATTCATTGAGTAAATAAATACGCGTTAACGCATAATAAAAACATATATATTATGTCTAATATACATTGCATCTTATTGCAGAATGATTCGAAATCAGGACAAAGAGGTAAAATTTAGATAAATAAATGCCTGCCGCTTTGATAACAACAAAGAGCAACCGTGTCTGACAGTATTGAGCTGTCTTGTTCAGTAAAGGTGACGAAGGTAATCGCTAACGTTGTACCGGGGATTCGATAGAGAGTGTGGATTGCTGAGCTTCTTTTTTGCTCTGATGATGCTGCCAGGCGCCAACGGACGAGTAGATAAAGCGGCCAAAGAAGAAGAGAAAGCTGATAAGCAATACGATACGAGTCATGCGACTGTTAAATCGGTGTCGTTTTCGCATACTGGTTGGCTGACTCACAAAGGGTTCCTCAAGGTATGTCCATGCCATGGACGGTACTTACATTAAGGCATACCCAGACTCAATGGTCAATTGTTCATTATGTAAAAAAGCGTTAGCTGATACATGTTTTAATGTTATGGAAGTTAATTTAATTATTTACAACAATGATGTAATAATGACGAGCTAACATTATAAACGTAATAATTCATTAATTAGGGTAATTTTGTTTGATATATATCAATTGGAACTTTCATATGACACTTAAAATCAATGCTCCTTAATAGCGATGAATAATCATCCATCGAAGTCAGGTGGGATGCCTGTCTGAATACACCCTTTCAGGATGTAGGGGGTTCTGCTGAGCATCTATGAAATTGAATGCAACTTATATAAATATACGTGATAAATGGTGGGGGCTTCCGCTGATCCTGCCGTCTATAATCTTGCCTGTTTTCGCCCATATAAATACTTTCGCACATATTTCTTCTGGTGAAGTTTTTCTCTTTTATCTGCCGCTTGCGCTGATGATCAGCATGATGATGTTTTTTAGCTGGGCAGCATTACCAGGTATTGCTTTAGGGATTTTTGTTCGTAAGTATGCCGAACTTGGTTTTTATGAAACGCTCTCGTTAACGGTTAATTTCATTATCATTATTATTCTTTGTTGGGGGGGCTATAAGGTGTTTACGCCCCGGCGTAACAACGTTTCACATGGTGATACCCGCTTAATTTCCCAGCGCATTTTTTGGCAGATTGTTTTCCCTGCAACGTTGTTTCTGGTGCTCTTCCAGTTTGCTGCGTTTGTAGGTTTACTGGCGAGCAGAACAAATCTGGTTGGCGTCATGCCCTTAAATCTGGGAACCTTAATCAATTACCAGGCCTTGCTGGTGGGTAATCTGATAGGCGTCCCGCTTTGCTACTTCATCATTCGTTCTGTACGAAATCCATTTTATTTACGAAGTTATTATTCTCAATTAAAACAACAGATTGACAGTAAAGTTACAAAAAAAGAGTTCGCGCTGTGGTTGCTTGCTCTGGGCGCATTGTTATTTCTGCTATGTATGCCTTTAAATGAAAAAAGCACAATTTTCAGCACCAACTATACCTTGTCGTTATTGCTGCCGCTGATGATGTGGGGAGCGATGCGTTATGGCTACAAGCTGATCTCGTTGCTCTGGGCAATAGTGCTGATGATCAGTATTCATAGCTACCAGAATTATATTCCCCTTTATCATGGGTATACCACTCAACTAACCATAACCTCCTCCAGCTATCTGGTATTTTCTTTTATCGTCAATTACATGGCTGTTCTGGCAACGCGTCAACGAGCGGTGACCAGACGCATTCAGCGACTGGCTTACGTGGACCCGGTTGTTCATCTGCCGAATATCCGCGCTTTGAATCGCGCGCTGCGTGATGCGCCCTGGTCCGCGCTATGTTATTTACGCATTCCCGGTATGGAAATGCTGGTAAAGAACTATGGCATCATGTTGCGTATCCAATACAAACAAAAGCTTTCACATTGGCTGGCACCTTTACTGGAACCCGGAGAAGACGTTTATCAGCTTTCTGGCAATGATCTCGCGCTGCGACTGAATACAGAGTCTCACCAGGAGCGCATTATCGCATTGGATAACCATCTTAAGCAGTTTCGTTTCTTTTGGGATGATATGCCATTGCAACCACAGATTGGTGTCAGCTATTGCTATGTCCGTTCGCCAGTGAATCATATTTATTTGCTGTTAGGTGAGCTAAGTACGGTTGCTGAACTCTCTATAGTGACTAATGCCCCGGAAAATATGCAGCGTCGCGGAGCAATGTATCTGCAACGAGAATTAAAAGACAAAGTGGCAATGATGAATCGGCTACAGCAGGCGCTTGAGCACGACGATTTTTGCCTTATGGCCCAGCCAATTATTGGAGTGCGCGGCGATGTCTATCATGAAATTTTGCTGCGTATGAGAGGGGAGAATGATGAACTCATCAATCCTGATAATTTCTTGCCGGTTGCGCATGAATTTGGCTTATCGTCCAGTATCGACATGTGGGTCATCGAACATACATTGCAATTTATGGCGGAAAATAAAGAGAAAATGCCCGCCCAACGATTTGCGATTAATTTGTCGCCAACTTCAGTTTGTCAGGCTCGCTTTCCTGTTAAACTTAGTAAGTTATTGGCGAAATACCAAATAGAGGCGTGGCAGCTTATCTTTGAAGTCACCGAAAGTAATGCCCTTACCAATGTTAAGCAGGCACAGAACACGTTACAACATCTGCAGGAGTTAGGATGCCAGATTGCTATTGATGATTTCGGTACCGGATACGCAAGCTATGCACGGCTAAAAAATGTGAATGCCAATTTATTAAAAATTGATGGCAGCTTCATCCGTAATATTGCCTCGAATAGCCTGGATTACCAGATAGTGGCATCGATTTGTCATCTGGCACGAATGAAGAAAATGCAAGTGGTTGCGGAGTATGTTGAAAATGAAGAGATTCGCAAAGCCGTACACTCTTTGGGTATTGATTACCTGCAAGGCTCTTTGATTGGTGAACCGCAGCCGTTAATTGCGATTACGGCTGAAAGAGAACCTGTTCGAGAAAGCGCGTAATTCATTTGGGCCAACGCAACAGGTTGGCCCGTTTTTATTTCATATTAAGCCGCGATTTCCGGCGTGCTTTCTTCTTCAATTTTTAACCGCCAGCCACTCACGCCTTCCCAGTATTCTTGCTCCTTTTCCAGATCAAGCAATACCAGCGCGTTCTGGCTAAACCAGTCATGCGGAAAACGTAACGTCCAGTGGCTATCATCAGTAATCAGAGTCAATGTCGGCGGTGTTGTGGTTGCCTGACGTTGATTGTTAAGTAATACGCCAAGACGCAACAGTTGAATTAACGGCAGGAACTGTTTTTTCTTAAACAGCGTAAAGCGCGGCAGATCGTCGAGCTTAATCGCTTTACGATGATAACGCACCAGCGTCGCCATCATCAGTTGTTGTTCCTGATTAAATCCTGGCAAGTCGCTGTTTTGCAGGATATACGCCGAATGGCGATGAAGGCCGCTATGATTAATGCTTAATCCGACTTCATGCAGCATGGCGGCCCAGCGCAGTAATGCTTCCAGTTGTGGATGGGCCAGCTTCGGTTGCTGTTCCCGCCATTGTTCGTACATTTGCATAGTTGTGTCGAGCACCCGTCGGGCCTGTTCACTGTCAATGTGATACTGGTTGGCCAGGCTGCTGGCGGTGCGGCTACGCACATCCTGATGGCGGAAACGTCCTTCCATTTCATACAAAACGCCTTCACGCAGCGCCCCGTCAGAAAGCCGCAGTTCGCGAATGGCTAAGGCATCAAAGACACCACACAAAATCGCCAGACCAGGAACAAAAACCGTTTTCCGTTCTTCCGACAGACCCGGCAAACTTAACGCCGAGAAATTTCGATGACGCAATACTTCTTTCACCAGTTTATCGAGGCGCTCTGGTGTAATGATGCCGTCTTTCTCGCCCATTTCCAGCAACACTTCATGGGCGGCTTTAATCGTACCGGAAGCCCCCATAGCAACGTTCCAACCCTGAATACGGAATTGCCAGGTTAATGTTTCCAGTTTTTGTGCAGCCGCCATGCGTGCGCGCTGAAAATGCTCTTTATTGATGACCCCGCCCGGAAAATAAAGCTGGGCAAAGCTAACGCAACCCATCCGGCGGCTTTCGACGAGAATCGGTTCGAAATTTTCTCCAATTACTAGCTCCGTTGAGCCGCCGCCAATATCAATAACCAGTTTGCGACCTTTTTCCGGCTGGGTATGTTCCACACCCATAAAAATCAGACGAGCTTCTTCGTTGCCGGAAATAATTTCAATCGGATAGGGAATAACCTTTTCGGCGCGTTTCAGAAAATCAGTAGCGTTCAGCGCCTGGCGCAGTGTATGTGTCCCGACAATGCAAACACTAGAAGGAGAGAAACCTTGCAAGCGTTCGGCAAACAGCGACAGACAGCTTAAACCGCGCGTCATCGCCTCCTCACTCAACATATTATCTGGCCCCAGACCATCTGCCAGGTGTACCCGTTGTTTCAGGCGGCCAATAATCTGCATGGCGCCATCCACCACACGGGCAATAACCATGTGGAAACTGTTTGAACCAAGATCGACCGCAGCAAACTCCTGCGGGCGAGGGGATTTGTCGTGTATTGGCATAGGTTATTCTGGTTGTTCGAGTGATTTTATGTAGTCGTAGATCGCCAACTGCGCCCGAACTTTCCGGCGATTACCGCGGGGAACGTAGCGATTACTGAGTTCTTTATCGATATAACGTGCTTTCACCGTATCGCTGAACAGAATATCTACGATATCCAGTACCCGCTGCTTCAGGCGCGGGTCGAGCAGCGGCGTAGCCACTTCAATACGATAATCAATGTTGCGCGTCATCCAGTCGGCGGAAGAAAGGTAAACCTTTTTATCGCCACCATTTTCAAAAATATAGACCCGATCATGTTCAAGGTAACGGTCAACAATGCTGATAGCACGAATATTGTCGCTAATGCCTTCCAGATTGGGGATCAGCGAACACATCCCGCGTACCAGCAGATTTACCGGCACGCCGGAACTGGATGCTGCATACAGACGATCGACCAGTCCTTTATCGACCAGGTTATTCAGTTTCAGAGTAATACCGCTGGGCAGTCCTTGTTGTGCGCTGGCGATCTCGCGATCCACCATTTCATACAACAGACGGCGGGAGTTTTGCGGCGACACCATTAAATAATCAAATGTCACCGGACGGTATGGGTTTTCAATAAAGTTGAACACCCGCCGCACTTCGTTGGTGATGCGCGCATCGGCGGTCAGCAGCGAATAGTCGGTATAAAGACGTGCGGTTTTTTCGTTAAAGTTCCCGGTCCCGATATGCGCGTAACGCACGACTTCACCGTTTTCTTTACGTGAAATCAGGAACAGTTTGGCGTGAATTTTCAGCCCCGGCGCAGAGAAGATAACGTGCACGCCAGCTTCGGTTAGTCGCTTCGCCCAATGAATGTTAGCTTCTTCGTCAAAACGTGCCTGTAGCTCAACCACCACGGTCACTTTCTTGCCGTTGTGCGCAGCGTGGATCATCGAGTCGATGATGCGTGAATCTTTTGCCACACGGTAAATGTTGATTTTAATCGCCAGCACGCTCGGATCGAACGAGGCCTGACGCAACAGTTCCAGTACGTGCTCAAAGGTGTGATAAGGGTAATAGAGCAGAACATCGCGTTCGCGAATGGCATCAAAACCGTTGCGGAACTGGGCTTTATCAAACCAGATATGGCGTAAACGCGGCAGCGGTTTGTTAACCAGATTCGCTTTGCCGACATTAGGGAAATTAATAAAGTCTTTGAAATTGTGGTAACGGCCGCCAGGGACGATAGAGTCGTAACGAGAAATAGTCAGTTTTTCGCGTAACACTTCAACCAGCGCATTGGGCATATCGCGCTGATAAACAAAACGCACCGGCTCAGCAGTTAAACGCTGCTTGAGACTGGAAGACATCAACTCCATCAGGCTGGCTTCCATCTCATGCACTAAATCGTATTCGGCATCGCGGGTCATCTTCATTGAATAGGCATTCAGCGCGTCATAATCAAAGAAGCCTTTGAAAATATCATCGAGGCAGTAACGCAGAATGTTATCCAGAAGAATCATCGGCTTGCGTCGACGCGGCGCTTCTGGTGGTAAATTCACAAAGCGCGGTACTTTATCTGATGGGATCTCCAGCAGCGCGTAACGGATGGTATCGCCACGAATAATCTCCACCGCCAGATAGGTATAATCATCTTTCAGAAACTGTACTAAGTCAGTGTCAGGATTGATTAAAATCGGCGTAATGTGCTGGCGCAGATACTGCTTAAAATAATGACGCAGCCAGTTTTGTTGATTAACGGAGAGTTGGCGTTCATTAATCAGGAAGATCTGGTTACGCGCCATCTCCAGTAGCAGTTCATTGTAAAGGCCGTCAAATTCCTGATCGGCTTTCAGCACGCGGGATTGAATTTTGCCCAGCAAATGGCGGGAATGAGAGTTAGAACCTTGTTCTTCGCTAATAATGATACGTCGCTTCAGTTCAGCGAAGCGAACTTTATAGAACTCATCAAGGTTATTGGAATAGATCCCAAGAAAACGCATCCTTTCAATCAGCGGGTTAGATTTGTCCGCCGCTTCCTGAAGCACGCGTTCATTGAACGATAACCAACTGAGCTCTTTCTCGATGTATAGCTTTTCCTGACCCATTACCACTTTTACTCCGTTTTATTCACGGGACACTGCCTGGATATTATGGCGAGCAATGTTGGCAGATGTCCAACTATGCCAGAAAAGGGGGAAAAAAACTGCTGAAGCCTGCGATTTACAGGATAAATGAGAAGCGCCAGCAGTAGCGCTGGCGCTTTAAATATGCGGAAGATTACTCGTCGTCGGCGGCGTAGCCCTGCGGTGGAAGACGCTGACCATCCAGCCACGCGGCGTTTTCATGCATCTTCAGACGACCATCAACAAACCAGCTAATGACCAGCGGATAAATAGCATGTTCCTGAGTTTGCACGCGAGCGGTGATTTCATCTTCCATATCACCGGCAAAAACCGGAACTTTAGCCTGCAAAATCACCGGGCCGCCGTCCAGCTCATCGGTGACGAAATGCACTGATGTACCGTGTTCTTCATCGCCATTTTCCAGCGCCTGACGATGGGTATGCAAACCGGGATATTTCGGTAGCAGGGAAGGGTGAATGTTCAGCAAACGCCCGGCGTAGTGGGAAACAAACGCTGGGCTGAGAATGCGCATAAAACCGGCCAGAACGACTACATCGGGGGCGTACACGTCGATTTCGTGCATCAACTCCCGGTCATAGTCTTCCCGACTGTCAAATTGGCTGGCAATAATCGTATGCGTTGCGATACCTGCTTTGCGGGCGCGCTCAAGGCCGAACGCGTCGGCCTTATTGCTGAAAACTGCCCGTAGGGTGCCTTTAATTTTGTTGGTTTTACAGGCATCAATAATTGCCTGCAAATTACTTCCGTTGCCGGAAATAAGCACCACAATATTCATTATTCGATAACCACGCGTTGTTCGGAATCAGAAGCTTTGATGATACCGATTTTCCACGCGTTTTCACCGTTGGCATTGAGCAGGGCGAGAGCTTTGTCCACTTCCGGAGCAGGCAGGGCGATAACCATCCCGACGCCGCAGTTGAAGGTACGATACATTTCATGGCGGCTGACGTTACCTGCTGTTTGCAGCCAGTTGAACACTTCCGGCCACTGCCAGGAGGATTCATCAATCACTGCCTGAGTGTTTTCAGGTAATACGCGAGGAATGTTTTCCCAGAAACCGCCGCCGGTCAGGTGCGCAATGGCGTGAACATCAACCTTTTCAATCAATTCCAGCACTGACTTCACATAAATACGGGTTGGCGCCAGCAGATGATCGGCTAAAGGTTTTCCGTCCAGCTCTGTAGTTTGCGGGTCGCAACCGCTGACTTCGAGAATTTTGCGTACCAGCGAGTAACCGTTCGAGTGCGGGCCGCTGGAGCCGAGCGCAATGAGCACATCGCCGTCGCTAACTTTAGAACCGTCGATGATTTCTGATTTTTCTACCACCCCAACACAGAAACCAGCGACATCGTAATCTTCGCCGTGATACATCCCCGGCATTTCTGCTGTTTCGCCACCCACCAGTGAACAGCCCGATTGCAGACAACCTTCCGCGATGCCGCTGATCACCGCTGAAGCGGTATCAACATCCAGTTTTCCGGTTGCGTAATAGTCGAGGAAAAACAGCGGTTCCGCGCCTTGCACCACCAGGTCATTAACGCACATGGCGACCAGATCAATACCAATGGTATCGTGACGTTTTAAGTCCATCGCCAGACGCAGCTTGGTGCCTACACCGTCAGTGCCGGAAACCAGTACGGGTTCACGATATTTTTGCGGCAATGCACACAGCGCACCGAAGCCGCCCAGACCGCCCATGACTTCCGGACGACGCGTTTTCTTCACTACGCCTTTGATTCTTCCAACCAGAGCATTACCCGCGTCAATATCAACACCGGCATCTTTGTAGCTAAGAGAGGTTTTATCGGTCACTGCTTGGGTCCCCACGCGTTACTTGCGGTAGAAAAATAAAATTCGGCGCAATTCTAACAGGGAAAGCAAACGTTTGCGAGACTGCTTTACATAACCTTTTTCAGCCTACATTGTAGTGAAGTGATGCATAAACAAAGACAATGAATGATTGTTCTGAGCGATATTTGTAATTAGTAACCATTTGAATATAAAATAATTTATTATCTAATCGTTGTTGGTTTGTCTAAAGTCAACGAAAATTATATTGCCGCCTTAAAAAAAGGCGGTATAATCCGTCGATTTTTTTTGTGGCTGCCCTCAAAGGAGAAAGAGTATGAAGATCGTGGAAGTCAAACACCCACTCGTCAAACACAAGCTGGGACTGATGCGTGAGCAAGATATCAGCACCAAGCGCTTTCGCGAACTCGCTTCCGAAGTGGGTAGCCTGCTGACTTACGAAGCGACCGCCGACCTCGAAACGGAAAAAGTCACTATTGAAGGTTGGAACGGCCCGGTAGAAATCGACCAGATCAAAGGTAAGAAAATTACCGTGGTGCCAATTCTGCGTGCGGGTCTGGGGATGATGGACGGTGTTCTGGAAAACGTTCCGAGCGCGCGCATCAGCGTAGTCGGTATGTACCGTGATGAAGAAACACTGGAGCCGGTACCGTACTTCCAGAAACTGGTTTCTAACATCGATGAGCGTATGGCGCTGATCGTTGACCCAATGCTGGCAACCGGTGGTTCCGTTATCGCGACCATCGACCTGCTGAAAAAAGCGGGCTGCAGCAGCATTAAAGTGCTGGTGCTGGTGGCTGCGCCAGAAGGTATCGCTGCGCTGGAAAAAGCGCATCCGGACGTCGAGCTGTATACCGCATCGATTGACCAGGGGCTGAATGAGCACGGATACATTATCCCGGGCCTCGGCGATGCTGGTGATAAAATCTTTGGTACGAAATAACGAATAAAAAATAATTAAAGCCGACTTTAAGAGTCGGCTTTTTTTTGAGTAAAGCGCCTATAACACATAATATACAGAGGATAATACTATGACGCGCCGTGCTATCGGGGTGAGTGAAAGACCGCCACTTTTACAGACAATCCCGCTTAGTTTACAACATTTGTTCGCCATGTTTGGTGCAACCGTCCTGGTGCCCGTCTTATTTCATATCAACCCGGCGACCGTACTGTTATTTAACGGTATCGGAACGCTGCTGTATCTCTTCATCTGTAAAGGGAAAATTCCGGCTTATCTTGGTTCGAGCTTTGCCTTTATTTCTCCGGTGTTATTGCTGTTGCCGTTGGGTTATGAAGTCGCGCTGGGCGGCTTTATTATGTGCGGCGTGCTGTTCTGTCTGGTTTCTTTTATTGTGAAGAAAGCAGGGACTGGCTGGCTGGATGTGCTGTTTCCTCCAGCGGCAATGGGGGCAATCGTTGCTGTCATCGGTCTGGAGCTGGCGGGCGTGGCTGCTGGCATGGCTGGCTTACTCCCGGCTGAAGGGCAAACGCCAGATTCCAAAACCATCATTATCTCCATTACTACCCTTGCGGTTACGGTTTTAGGTTCCGTTCTGTTCCGCGGTTTCCTGGCGATTATCCCGATTTTGATTGGCGTGTTGGTGGGGTACGCGCTCTCCTTCGCAATGGGTATTGTCGATACCACGCCGATTATTAATGCTCACTGGTTTGCTCTGCCGACCTTTTACACGCCGCGCTTTGAGTGGTTTGCCATTTTGACCATTCTGCCTGCGGCGCTGGTGGTTATTGCCGAACACGTGGGGCATCTGGTGGTAACGGCTAACATCGTGAAAAAAGATCTGCTGCGCGATCCTGGCCTGCACCGTTCCATGTTCGCTAACGGCCTGTCGACCGTTATCTCCGGGTTCTTTGGTTCCACGCCAAACACTACCTACGGGGAAAACATCGGCGTTATGGCGATCACCCGCGTCTACAGTACCTGGGTAATCGGTGGTGCGGCGATCTTCGCCATTCTGCTCTCCTGTGTTGGTAAACTGGCTGCTGCTATCCAGATGATCCCACTGCCGGTGATGGGCGGCGTTTCGCTGCTGCTTTACGGTGTCATCGGCGCTTCTGGTATTCGCGTACTTATTGAATCGAAAGTGGACTACAACAAAGCACAGAACTTGATCCTGACTTCCGTGATCCTGATCATCGGCGTCAGCGGCGCGAAGGTAAACATCGGTGCGGCAGAGCTGAAAGGTATGGCGTTGGCGACCATCGTCGGCATTGGCTTAAGCCTGATCTTTAAATTGATTAGCGTGATCCGTCCGGAAGAAGTGGTGTTGGATGCAGAAGACGCCGATATAACAGAAAAATAATGTAGCGACCGGGCAGTAATGCTGCCCGGTTCAAACATGATGGAATTCTGTGGTAAACTTCTCGTGATTTTGTGAAATCCCTGGTTGAGGTATCTCTGAACACACCGGCACAGCTCTCTTTGCCACTTTATCTTCCTGACGACGAAACCTTTGCAAGTTTCTGGCCGGGGGATAACTCCTCTTTACTGGCCGCGATGAAAAACGTGCTGCGTCAGGAACATAGCGGTTACATCTATCTCTGGGCACGCGAAGGCGCGGGGCGCAGCCATCTGCTGCACGCGGCTTGCGCGGAATTGTCGCAGCGTGGCGATGCGGTAGGTTATGTCCCGCTGGATAAACGCACCTGGTTTGTTCCGGAAGTGCTCGATGGTATGGAGCAACTGTCACTGGTTTGCATCGACAATATTGAGTGTATTGCTGGCGATGAGTTGTGGGAGATGGCGATTTTTGATCTCTACAATCGGATTCTGGAGTCAGGTAAAACACGGTTGCTGATCACTGGTGATCGTCCACCTCGTCAGTTGAATCTGGGGTTACCGGATCTTGCGTCACGTCTCGACTGGGGGCAGATCTACAAGTTGCAGCCACTTTCTGATGAAGACAAATTGCAGGCATTACAGTTACGCGCCCGTTTGCGTGGTTTTGAACTGCCGGAAGATGTGGGGCGTTTCTTACTGAAGCGGCTCGACAGAGAAATGCGCACGTTGTTTATGACGTTGGATCAGCTGGATCGCGCATCGATTACGGCACAACGTAAGTTGACCATTCCGTTTGTGAAAGAGATCCTGAAGCTGTAGACAGGACGTTTATTGTCGGATGCGCGTCCATTGTATTCGTAGTATTTGTAGGCCGGATAAGACGCGGCAAGCGTCGCATCCGGCAATGTACCTTAGCTACCGAAAGGGTACATCTTAACCAACGATTTCCAGCACTTGCTCCGGTGGGCGACCAATACGCGCTTTGCCATTCACGACCACAATCGGGCGTTCCATCAGCTTCGGATTATCCACCATCGCCTGAATCAGCACTTCTTCGCTAAGCGAACTGTCTGCAAGATTCAACTCTTTATAAAGATCCTCTTTCTGGCGCATCAGTTCACGGGCGCTATTCATCCCCAACATTTTCAGCAAATTACGTAGCGTTGCCGCATCGGCGGGTGTCTCAAGATAGAGCACCACTTCCGGCTCCACACCATTTTCCTTCAGCAGGTTCAGCGTTTCACGGCTCTTTGAGCAGCGTGGGTTGTGGTAGATTTTTACCTGTTTGGTCATTGTTCTTCCTTTAATGCGAATTACATCTTGGTATAAGGCTTAAAGCGTTCCTGCAACTGGCGCAACTGGTCGATGCGCGCATCGTAACGCGCTTGTTGTAGGCTGCCTAATTTCACCTGCGAACTTGCGCTACTTAACAGAGAAATGGCCTGGTCGAGTCGCCCGGCCAGCGCATAACCTTCTGCTCGCGCAGCCAGTTCCTGATCGCGGTTATTTAGCGCGGCCTCCGCCTGTGCCAGCAAATCCCAGCCATTGCTGTCATCTTTATTATTAAAAGTATAGCGATTCAGAATATTGGCCGCTTCCTGCGGTTGACCGCCTTGCAGATATGCGTTTGCCAGGTTGAGCTGCAACACCGGACTGGTGCGTAAATCGCGGGCATTTTTCAGGCGATTGATCGCCTCATTGGCTTTGTTTTGCCCAAGATCGATATCGGTAGCCAGATCGAGATACCATGCGTTGCCAGGTTCTGCCGCCAGTAACGGTTGCAGCGTTTTACGCGCCTCGTCGTATTTATTGGCTTCCATCGCCTGTAAAGCACGGCCATACTGTGCCGCCCGTTGCTGACGAATATTGCCTTTCGCCCATTCATCCAGCAAGTCGCTGGTGAGCTGATTACGTCCGGAATTGTACATCCCTAGAGTACGCGCTTTCGCCAGATAGAAATCTTCTGACGATTGCACCACCATCGGGCGCATCTGATTAGCACGGTTACGAGCATCAGCCAGACGGCTTTCCGGCAACGGGTGAGTCAGCAAAATTTCCGGCGGACGCGAAGAGTAACGCGCCTGATCGAGCAATTTTTCGAGGAAGGTCGGCATCGCCTGTGGATCGAACCCCGAGCGTTGCAGCACCTGAATCCCAATGCGGTCTGCTTCCTGTTCGTTTTGCTGGGTGAAGCTGATCATCCCCTGGCGTGTTCCCGCCAGCGTACCGGTCAGCGCTGCCATTCCCGCCTGCGGACTGGCCATCGCCAGTAAAATAGAACCTAACGCCCCGACCCAGGTGAGTGGTGCGCTACGTTGCTGATCTTCCATCGCTCGCGCCAGGTGGCGCTGGGTGACGTGGGAGATTTCATGCGCCATAACCGAAGCCAGTTGGCTTTCGTTATCGGAATAACGGAACAGGGCAGAATGCAGCACTACGTTGCCGCCAAAGAAAGCAAAGGCGTTAATTTCGTCGTTATTGATCAGAAAGAAATGGAATGGCGTCTTAACTGAATTGGCATGCGAAACCAGACGCATCCCCAGCGAGTTAATGTATTGCGTTAATAGCGGATCATTAATTAACGGCGCGCTGCCGCGTAACTGGCGAACATAATAGTCGCCCATCTGCATTTCCTGACCAATGGAAAGCGTGCTTCCTGCGGAGGTTCCCATATCCGGCAAGGTGTCTGCGCTATCGGCAAACGCCGGGGCTACCTGACCGAGGGTCACAGCAGCAATGAGGGTAGCAACCAGGTTTTTTTTCAACTGCCTGAACATAACCTCTGTCCTGTATTTCTGGAGATAGTCATTTGACCGATACTGTGAAATATCGTTCCCACCGCGCCGCCTTTGAGTGTAACGACGAAGATTAGCCCACTCAAATGGCTTTTCAGTTTCCTTAATCCGTCATAAAAAGCGAAGTCTTTTTTGTGACATTTCGATACAATTGCGGATCGCAATCCCCCTCTTGAGGTTCAGGGAAGGTCTTTATGCTCGAAATGTTGATGCAATGGTATCGCCGCCGTTTTAGCGACCCGGAAGCGATTGCCTTGCTGGTTATTTTAGTTGCCGGTTTTGGCATTATCTTTTTCTTTAGTGGATTACTCGCGCCGCTGCTGGTGGCTATTGTGCTGGCCTATTTGCTGGAATGGCCCACTGTGCGCCTGCAATCTATTGGCTGTTCCCGCCGTTGGGCGACGTCGATTGTGCTGGTCCTGTTTGTTGGCATCCTGCTACTGATGGCATTTGTGGTCATGCCTATCGCCTGGCAACAGGGCATTTATTTAATCCGCGATATGCCGGGCATGCTCAATAAGCTTTCTGATTTTGCCGCCACGTTGCCGCGCCGTTATCCGGCGTTGATGGACGCGGGCATTATTGATGCGATGGCTGACAATATGCGTAGCCGGATGCTTACCATGGGCGATTCAGTGGTGAAAATCTCCCTCGCCTCGCTGGTCGGTTTGCTGACCATTGCCGTCTATCTGGTGCTGGTGCCATTGATGGTCTTCTTCCTGCTGAAAGACAAAGAGCAAATGCTGAATGCCGTTCGTCGGGTGCTGCCGCGCAACCGTGGACTGGCAGGGCAGGTGTGGAAGGAGATGAACCAGCAAATCACCAACTACATCCGTGGCAAGGTACTGGAGATGATCGTGGTGGGGATCGCCACCTGGCTGGGATTCTTACTCTTCGGGCTGAACTATTCTCTGCTGCTGGCGGTGCTAGTCGGTTTCTCGGTGCTTATTCCGTACATTGGCGCATTTGTGGTGACCATTCCGGTGGTCGGCGTGGCGCTATTCCAGTTTGGCGCTGGCACCGAGTTCTGGAGCTGCTTCGCGGTGTATCTGATTATCCAGGCGCTGGACGGCAACTTACTCGTACCGGTGTTGTTCTCTGAAGCCGTGAACCTGCATCCGCTGGTGATTATTTTATCGGTGGTGATTTTCGGCGGGCTGTGGGGATTCTGGGGCGTATTCTTCGCTATCCCACTGGCAACGCTAATCAAAGCAGTAATCCATGCCTGGCCGGATGGTCAAATCCCGCAAGAGTAATCTTCAGCGAAAAGGGCTTTGAAACGAGTGTCGCAGGCGTGATTTACATCACCGGATGTGAAATGTGCTGGCCGCAAGCGCAGCCAGCACGGAATGGAGCAAAGTAATCAGGCGTGTTCTTTTAGCCAGTTAAGCACTACGTCGTGGTGATTGCTGGTTTTGAAATCGTCAAATACGTGTTCGATTTTGCCGTTGGCATCGATCAGGAAGCTGATACGGTGAATACCATCGTAGGTTTTGCCCATGAAAGACTTCTCGCCCCAGACGCCGAATTGTTCGCACACCTGGTGGTCTTCATCGGACAGAAGCGTAAAGTTAAGTAGTTCTTTATCTGCGAAACGGGAAAGTTTTTCAGGTTTATCGGTGCTGATACCGAGCACATCAACGCCCGCTTTTTTTAACTCTTCCATGTTATCGCGTAAGCCGCAGGCCTGTACGGTACAGCCGGGGGTCATGGCTTTCGGGTAGAAATAAACCAGAACACGCTGTCCCTGGAAGTCGGTCAAATTAACTTGTTCTCCGTCTTGGTCCGGCAAGCTAAATTTCGGTGCGATGTCACCGGCTTTCAGTGGATTCATTAATTAACTCCATCCTGTTCATCATGTTGGGAATAGTTGACGACGTTAATACTGCCTTGCGCATTGAGTTCTGTACATAGTGCTTTGAACGCTTGCTCAATATTTGCTGAGTCCGCAGACGCCGGGCTGTGGGCGGTGATCTGAATATGTAGCTGCGCAGCCCTTTCATTTTCAGCAGGTTGCGTGCGTGACACCAGTTCTGCAATGTTCATATGGTGCGCGTCGAAAAGTGCTGTGAAGCGCTCAATTAAATGCGGGGAGTCCGCCACATCGACCTGAACCCAGACAGATGCGGGCATTGGTGGACGTGGGCGAGCGGTCGTTCGTTTCATCACGATTAAAAGATCCAGCTCGGCGCCTTTCAACGGTAACGTTGATTCAATCAAGGTGATGGCGTTCCATGAACCGGAAAGCAGCATGATAAACGTGAACTCTTCTCCCAACATCGCCAGGCGACTGTCTTCGATATTACAGCCGCAACTACTGACATGACGGGTGATGGTATTCACAATTCCTGGGCGATCGGCACCCAGCGCAGTGATCACCAGATAATGTTGCGATGACAGTGTCAAACTGGTTATTCCTTTAAGGGGGTGAGATGTTCCTAAGGAAAGCATAAAAAAAACATGCATACAACAATCAGAACGGTTCTGTTTGCTTGCTTTTAATGCCATACCAAACGTACCATTGAGACACTTGTTTGCACAGAGGATGGCCCATGTTCACGGGAAGTATTGTCGCGATTGTTACTCCGATGGATGAAAAAGGTAATGTCTGTCGGGCTAGCTTAAAAAAACTGATTGATTATCATGTCGCCAGCGGTACTTCGGCGATCGTTTCTGTTGGTACTACTGGTGAGTCCGCCACTCTGAACCATGACGAGCATGTCGATGTCGTGATGATGACGCTGGAGCTGGCTGATGGGCGCATTCCGGTGATTGCCGGGACCGGTGCTAACGCCACCACAGAAGCCATTAACCTGACGCAGCGCTTCAACGACAGCGGTATTGTTGGCTGCCTGACGGTAACCCCTTATTACAACCGCCCATCGCAAGAAGGTCTGTATCAGCATTTCAAAGCCATCGCTGAACATACTGACCTGCCGCAAATTCTGTATAATGTGCCGTCCCGTACTGGTTGCGATCTGCTACCAGAAACGGTGGGCCGTCTGGCGAAAGTAAAAAATATTGTCGGAATCAAAGAAGCAACAGGGAACTTAACGCGGGTAAACCAGATCAAAGAGCTGGTTTCAGACGATTTTGTTCTGCTGAGCGGCGATGATGCGAGCGCGCTGGACTTCATGCAGTTAGGCGGTCATGGCGTAATTTCCGTTACGGCTAACGTCGCAGCGCGAGATATGGCCCAGATGTGCAAACTGGCGGCAGAAGGGCATTTTGCCGAGGCACGCGTTATTAATCAGCGTCTGATGCCATTACACAACAAACTATTTGTCGAACCCAATCCAATCCCGGTGAAATGGGCATGTAAGGAACTGGGTCTTGTGGCGACCGATACGCTACGCCTGCCAATGACGCCAATCACCGACAGTGGTCGTGAGACGGTCAGAGCGGCGCTTAAGCATGCCGGTTTGCTGTAAAGTTTAGGGAGATTTGATGGCTTACTCTGTACAAAAGTCGCGCCTGGCGAAGGTTGCGGGTGTTTCGCTTGTTCTTTTACTCGCAGCCTGTAGTTCGGACTCACGTTATAAGCGTCAGGTGAGCGGCGATGAAGCCTACCTGGAAGCGGCACCGCTTGCAGAACTTCACGCCCCGGCAGGAATGATTTTGCCGGTGACCTCCGGCGACTATGCGATTCCGGTAACTAACGGTAGTGGCGCAGTTGGCAAAGCGTTAGATATTCGTCCACCAGCCCAGCCGCTGGCGCTGGTTTCAGGCGCGCGTACCCAGTTCACGGGCGATACCGCTTCGCTGTTGGTGGAAAATGGTCGTGGCAATACTCTGTGGCCGCAGGTCGTTAGCGTGCTGCAGGCGAAAAACTATACCATTACCCAACGCGATGATGCCGGTCAGACGCTGACCACCGATTGGGTACAATGGAACCGTCTGGACGAAGACGAGCAGTATCGTGGTCGTTATCAAATCTCTGTTAAACCGCAGGGTTATCAGCAGGCGGTAACGGTGAAATTGCTGAACCTGGAGCAGGCTGGCAAACCGGTTGCAGATGCGGCGTCTATGCAGCGTTACAGTGCTGAGATGATGAACGTCATTTCCGCTGGCCTGGATAAATCCGTCACTGACGCGGCTAATGCGGCGCAAAACCGTGCTTCCACAACAATGGATGTACAAAGCGGCGCTGACGACACTGGTTTACCGATGCTGGTCGTGCGTGGTCCGTTCAACGTAGTATGGCAACGTCTGCCTGCTGCGCTGGAAAAAGTGGGCATGAAAGTGACCGACAGCACTCGTTCACAGGGCAGCATGGCCGTAACTTATAAGCCACTGTCTGACAGCGACTGGCAGGAACTGGGCGCCCGTGATCCTGAACTGGCATCCGGCGACTACAAATTGCAGGTCGGTGATTTAGATAACCGCAGCAGCTTACAGTTTATTGATCCAAAAGGTCATACGCTGACCCAAAGCCAAAACGACGCACTGGTATCAGTCTTCCAGGCTGCGTTTAGCAAGTAAAAATACAGGGCTGGAGTTATCCGGCCCTTTTTTCTGATATGATACGCAAACGTGTGCGTCAGCAGAAAAACGCGATTTTAGCGTTAATTCGCACGAAATTTGTTTGTCGGCGTAGGTCGGTTAAGGTATTCACGGTACAGCCGACAAAACGACAGGCACACCAGACAGCAAAAGATTTTAAAACGTTAATTCACACCCAGGAGTGATAAAGATGCAAAAGCAAGCTGAGTTGTATCGTGGTAAAGCGAAAACCGTATACAGCACGGAAAACCCGGACCTGTTGGTGCTCGAATTCCGCAATGATACGTCAGCAGGGGATGGCGCGCGCATTGAGCAGTTTGATCGCAAAGGTATGGTGAACAACAAGTTCAACTACTTCATTATGAGCAAACTGGCTGAAGCGGGTATCCCGACTCAAATGGAGCGTCTGCTCTCTGATACCGAATGTCTGGTGAAAAAGCTGGATATGGTGCCGGTTGAGTGTGTCGTACGTAACCGTGCTGCTGGCTCTCTGGTGAAACGTCTTGGAATCGAAGAAGGTATTGAGCTGAACCCGCCGCTGTTCGATTTGTTCCTGAAAAACGACGCCATGCACGATCCGATGGTCAACGAATCTTACTGCGAAACCTTTGGCTGGGTAAGCAAAGAGAACCTGGCGCGCATGAAAGAGCTGACCTACAAAGCGAACGACGTGCTGAAAAAACTGTTCGACGATGCCGGTCTGATTCTGGTCGATTTCAAGCTGGAGTTTGGTCTGTACAAAGGCGAAGTGGTACTGGGTGATGAGTTCTCCCCGGACGGTAGCCGCCTGTGGGACAAAGAAACGCTGGAGAAAATGGACAAAGACCGTTTCCGCCAGAGCCTCGGTGGCCTGATCGAAGCCTATGAAGCCGTCGCCCGCCGCCTGGGTGTACAGCTGGACTGATTTTTCTGTTCATCGTCTTGCCGTGCTGCTGGCACGGCAAGACAACCGCTCTCGTAAGATGTGCATTGAACGCTCATTCCTCCATCATTTCCTCCCGTTTTCCTGTGGTAATCTTCCCCTGAACCACCTACGATCATTCCTATAATGAATATATTGTTGAGGTATCTATGCGCTGGCAAGGGCGTCGTGAAAGTGACAATGTTGAAGACAGGCGAAACAGCTCCGGTGGTCCGTCAATGGGCGGTCCCGGTTTTCGCCTACCAACCGGTAAAGGTGGGTTAATTTTACTGGTGGTTGTGTTGGTCGCTGGCTACTATGGTGTTGATTTAACTGGATTGATGACCGGGCAGCCCGTTTCCCAACAGCAATCAACGCGTTCAATTAGCCCAAATGAAGACGAAGCGGCAAAATTCACTTCGGTGATTCTGGCAACCACGGAAGACACCTGGGGACAGCAATTCGAGAAGATGGGTAAGACCTACCAGCAACCGAAGCTGGTCATGTACCGTGGAATGACTCGCACCGGTTGCGGGGCGGGGCAGTCCATTATGGGACCGTTTTATTGCCCGGCGGATGGCACAGTCTATATCGATCTCTCCTTCTATGATGACATGAAAGACAAACTGGGCGCGGATGGTGATTTTGCTCAAGGGTACGTTATCGCCCATGAAGTCGGTCATCACGTGCAGAAACTGTTAGGCATCGAGCCGAAAGTCCGTCAATTGCAACAAAACGCGACGCAAGCGGAAGTCAACCGCTTATCTGTGCGTATGGAACTCCAGGCCGACTGCTTTGCCGGTGTCTGGGGGCATAGCATGCAGCAGCAAGGCGTTCTGGAAACCGGCGATCTGGAAGAGGCGCTGAACGCGGCGCAGGCCATCGGCGATGACCGTTTACAACAGCAAAGTCAGGGGCAGGTGGTGCCAGACAGCTTTACCCATGGTACATCTCAGCAACGCTACAGCTGGTTTAAACGTGGTTTCGACAGCGGCGATCCGGCACAATGCAATACTTTTGGTAAAAGCATTTAACTTCCGGGGCAGGGATGGCTGAACTGACTGCGCTTCACACATTAACAGCGCAAATGAAACGCGAAGGGATTCGCCGCTTGTTAGTGTTGAGCGGCGAAGGAAGCTGGTGCGGTGGGTATGCGCTTAAGTTGCGTGACGCATTACCGGGCGACTGGCTGTGGGTTTCGCCGCAGCCAGCTTCTGAAAACCACTGTACGCCATCAGCACTACAAACTTTACTTGGGCGCGAGTTCCGGCATGCGGTATTCGACGCTAGCCAGGGTTTTGATGCCGCTGCCTTTGCGGCACTTAGCGGAACGCTGAAAGCGGGAAGCTGGCTGGTGTTGTTGCTCCCCGCGTGGGAAGAATGGGAAAACTATCCTGATGTCGATTCGCTGCGCTGGAGTGATTGCCCTGGTCCTATTGCGACTCCGCATTTTGTCCAACATCTCAAACGCGTACTTGCGGCGGATAACAACGCTATCCTCTGGCGACAAAATCAGCCGTTCAGGTTGGCGCATTTTGCTCCTTATTCAGACTGGCGTCCTGCTACTGGCGAGCCGCAACCAGAACAACAGCACATATTACAGCAACTGCTGACCATGCCGCCGGGCGTGGCTGCGGTAACTGCTGCGCGCGGGCGCGGTAAGTCGGCGCTGGCGGGGCAACTCATTTCCCGTATCTCTGGCAGTGCGATTGTTACAGCACCTGCGAAGGCTGCAACGGATGTGCTGGCTCAGTTTGCGGGCGAGAAGTATCGCTTTGTGGCGCCGGATGCCTTGTTAGCCAGCGATGAGCAAGCCGACTGGCTGGTGGTCGATGAAGCCGCAGCCATACCTGCGCCACTGTTGCATCAACTGGTATCGCGTTTCTCACGCACTTTGTTAACTACAACGGTACAGGGCTATGAAGGCACCGGACGTGGTTTTTTGCTGAAATTTTGCGCTCGCTTTCCGCGTCTTCAGCGTTTTGAATTGCAACAGCCGATCCGCTGGGCGCAGGGATGCCCGCTGGAAAAAATAGTCAGTGAGGCACTGGTTTTTGACGACGAAAACTTCACTCACGAACCACAAGGCAATATCGTCATTTCCGCATTTGAACAGACGTTATGGCGAAGCGAACCAGAAACGCCGTTAAAGGTATATCAGCTATTGTCTGGTGCACATTACCGGACCTCGCCGCTGGATTTACGCCGGATGATGGATGCACCAGGGCAACATTTTTTACAGGCGGCTGGCGACAACGAGATTGCCGGGGCGCTGTGGCTGGTGGATGAGGGCGGATTATCTCAAGAACTCAGTCAGGCGGTATGGGCGGGTTTTCGTCGCCCGCGGGGTAATCTGGTGGCCCAGTCGCTGGCGGCGCACGGCAGCAATCCACAGGCGGCGACATTGCGCGGACGGCGGGTCAGCCGGATTGCAGTCCATCCGGCGCGTCAGCGCGAAGGCGTTGGGCAACAGCTCATTGCCAGCGCTTTGCAATATACACCTGGCCTCGACTACCTTTCGGTAAGCTTTGGCTACACCGAGGAATTATGGCGTTTCTGGCAACGCTGTGGTTTTGTGTTGGTGCGGATGGGCAATCATCGCGAAGCCAGCAGCGGCTGTTATACGGCGATGGCGTTGTTACCGATTAGCGAAGCGGGTAAACAGCTGGCAGAACGTGAGCATTTTCGTTTACGCCGCGATGCGCAAATTATCGCGCAGTGGAATGGCGAAACTATTCCAGTCGATCCGCTTAACGATATCGTGGTTACTGACGGCGACTGGCTGGAACTGGCTGGTTTTGCTTTCGCTCATCGTCCGCTTTTAACGTCATTAGGCTGTTTAATGCGTCTGCTGCAAATCAGCGAACTGACATTACCAGCGCTGCGTGGGTGCTTGCAGAAAAACGTCAGCGACGCGCAGTTATGTACCACACTTAAACTTTCGGGGCGTAAGGCGTTGTTGGCCCGTCAGCGTGAAGAGGCGGCACAGGCGCTATTCGCGCTTGATGATACCCGCACTGAACGCCTGCGCGATCGCATAACGCAATGGCAATTTTTTCACTGACTCCTTCAATTTTATCCCATGGTCATTGTGAGTCAGCGGCGTAAAATTAATGACATCAGTTAAGGAGTTCGCCATGAAACATGACCATTTTGTTGTTCAAAGCCCGGATAAACCTGCGCAACAGTTGTTGCTGCTTTTTCACGGTGTCGGCGATAACCCCGTAGCGATGGGGGAGATCGGCAGTTGGTTTGCACCGCTGTTCCCGGATGCGCTGGTGGTGAGTGTCGGTGGCGCGGAGCCGAGCGGTAATCCGGCGGGGCGCCAGTGGTTTTCGGTGCAGGGTATTACGGAAGATAATCGCCAGGCGCGTGTGGATGCCATCATGCCGACGTTTATTGAGACGGTGCGCTACTGGCAGAAACAGAGCGGAGTAGGGGCTAACGCCACGGCGCTAATCGGTTTCTCACAAGGCGCGATTATGGCGCTGGAGAGTATTAAAGCCGAGCCTGGCCTTGCCTCACGCGTCATTGCTTTTAACGGACGCTATGCCAGCCTGCCGGAAACCGCGTCTACGGCCACGACAATTCACTTGATTCATGGTGGTGAAGATCCGGTTATCGATTTGGCGCATGCGGTTGCGGCGCAGGAAGCGTTAATCAGTGCCGGTGGTGATGTGACGCTGGATATCGTGGAGGATTTAGGCCATGCGATCGACAATCGCAGTATGCAATTTGCCCTGGATCACTTGCGTTATACCATTCCGAAACATTATTTCGACGAAGCGCTAAGTGGCGGTAAGCCTGGCGATGATGATGTAATTGAAATGATGTAATAACAGCTGAGTAGGCCTGATAAGACGCGTGAGCGTCGCATCAGGCATTGTTCTCCGTTGCCGGATGCGGCGTTAACGCCTTATCCGGCCCCTCAGCTTACTTCTTCGGTTGATCCTTTTTCGGCCAGTCGTCGTCATCGTCCCACTTATCGTTGAAATCACGATGCGGGGGAAGCTCCGGCTTGTTGGCGAGAAATTTCTTATGGTCGACGCGCTTGAGATCTTTAATCACGTTCAGCAGGACGCCCACCAAAAAGACAATCACCAGAATCCACCAATATTTAGCCAGCCAGTCCATGCTTATTTCCTCTTACAGAACGACTCATCAGGCGACGAGCTGTTCCATGATACGTTGATACATACGGGCAAGTAGCTGCAGGTCGGCAGCATTCACACATTCATTAATTTTATGAATGGTAGCATTGACCGGCCCGAGTTCCACCACCTGCGCCCCCATGCGAGCAATAAAGCGCCCGTCGGACGTTCCGCCTGTGGTCAGTAGCTGCGGTTTAATTTCATTATAGTGCTCAACCGCGTTAACGACTGCATCCACCAGTTTACCGCGCGCGGTCAAAAATGGCTGCCCGGAAAGCCACCAATCCACCGTATAACGCAGTTGATATTTCTCCAGCAAGGCAAGCACCTGTGCTTTGATCATCTCATCAGTCAGTTCGGTACTGAAGCGGAAGTTAAACTGCACAAACAGTTCACCCGGAATAACGTTGTTACTGCCGGTTCCCGCCTGAATATTGGCAATCTGCATACTGGTCGCCGGGAAGAATTCATTGCCCTGATCCCACTCAATAGCCACTAATTCATTAAGGAAAGGTGCTGCGCGATGTACTGGATTATCAGCCAGATGCGGGTAGGCCACATGCCCTTGCACGCCATGAATGGTAAGGTTGCAGGTTAACGATCCACGACGGCCATTTTTCACTACATCGCCAACCACTTCGATACTCGACGGCTCACCGACCAGGCAGTAATCCAGCCGTTCATTACGCGCCATTAAAGCTTCGACGACTTTGACCGTGCCATTGTGGGCGCTGGCTTCTTCGTCTGAGGTGATCAGAAACGCCAGTCGGCCTTTATGGTTGGGATGTTGCGCGACAAAACGTTCTGCTGCCACTACCATTGCCGCCAGCGAGCCTTTCATATCAGCCGCGCCGCGCCCGAACAACATGCCATCGCGAATGGTTGGCTCAAATGGTGGGTTGATCCAACGGTCGGCATCGCCAGGGGGGACTACGTCAGTATGTCCGGCAAAGGCCAGGGTTTCTCCTTGTCCGCGCCATGCCCAAAAATTCTGCGTATCCGCAAAATCCATGCGTTCAATGGTAAAACCGATTGCCTGCAGACGGTCGATCATGATTGCCTGACATCCTGCATCATCAGGACTTAAGGATGGGCGGCGAATAAGCTGCTGTGTCAGCTCAATAACCGGACACGACATAGACTACACCTCATGGAAAAATTGCTGATAACTGGATTCACTGAAACCCAGCAGCATAGGCCTCCCTGGCGCACAGAGCAATGGGCGTTTGATGATTGCAGGCATTTCAGTCATTAATGCCATAGCGGAGGCCGCATCGGTGATATTGTTGCGGGTGGCTTCGTCCAGCTTGCGCCAGGTGGTGCCACGGGTGTTAAGTAACGCTTGCCAGCCTAATTCATTGATAAAAGAGTTCAACAATTCACTGTTCAGGCCATCAACACGGTAATCGTGAAAGCGAAAGTCGATGTTATTGGTTTCCAGCCAACGGCGTGCTTTTTTAATGGTGTCACAATTTTTGATACCGTAAAGGGTAACCATAATGAATCCTTTTGCGATTATTAAGAATAACTAATCATTTGGCGGTTGATACATATTTCCCGTAAATGATTATCAGGCAATATAACATTATTAAGGTATTTAACTTAACAATTATTAAATGGTTGTGAACAATTTTAATGCCATTATTAAGAATGTTCCTCTTGGTATATTTTTGTATTTTAAACAGAATTAATTCAGTATTAGAATCCGTATGAATATGTCGAAATGTTGCTGTTCATCACATAAAAATCCCTGTCACAGGGCCATAGTATTAACGTAGGCTTTGCCCCGGAGGTAGTAATCACAGCAATCGAATAAATTAGCTTCACCACGGTATATTGTTTCCGTAGAATACCCATAATTATAAGAGAGGTTGTTATGATTGAACGTGAACTGGGGAACTGGAAAGACTTTATCGAAGTTATGCTTCGTAAGTAATTTCCAGAACAGGAAATGAAAGAACCTGACGTCAGGTTCTTTATCAGAGAGTTGAAAAAGGCGACACATACGTATGTCGCCTTTTTTATTGCTTATTCTGGTCGAGGCTTCAGTGGGAAGCGACGACGCACCAGCACAAAGAATAGCGGCACGAAGTAAATCGCCAGAATGGTGGCAGAAATCATCCCGCCCATTACGCCGGTACCGACTGCGTGTTGACCACCGGAACCGGCACCACTGCTGATCGCCATCGGCAATACGCCGAAGATAAACGCCAGCGATGTCATCAGAATCGGACGTAAACGCTGACGGCAGGCGTAGAGCGTAGCTTCAAACAGGTCGTGGCCTTTTTGATTCATTTCGTTGGCAAACTCAACAATCAGGATGGCGTTTTTCGCCGACAAACCAATGACTGTTAGCAGGCCAACCTGAAAGTACACATCGTTTTCCAGCCCACGCATCCAGGTTGCCAGCAGTGCGCCGATAACCCCCAGCGGTACAACCAGCATTACCGAGAACGGTACTGACCAACTTTCATAAAGTGCAGCCAGACACAGGAATACCACCAGCAATGAAATGGCATACAGCGCCGGAGCTTGCGCACCGGAAAGTCGTTCCTGGTACGACATCGCTGTCCACTCCAGTCCAAAGCCGTTCGGCAACTGCTTCACCAACGATTCCATAATATCCATCGCGGTACCCGTACTGACGCCCGGGGCGGCTTCCCCGACAATCTCTACCGCAGAATAGCCGTTATAGCGTTCCAGGCGCGGCGAGCCTGTTTCCCAGCGAGAGGTCGCGAAGGCGGAGAAAGGCACCATGCCGCCGTCTTTGTTACGCACATACCACAGGTTAATGTCATCTGGCAGCATGCGATACGGCGCGGCAGCCTGCACATAGACTTTCTTCACGCGACCGCGATCCATAAAGTCATTCACATAGCTCGAGCCCCACGCGGTTTGCAGCGTGTCGTTAATATCGTCAATGGCAACGCCCAGCGCCTGCGCTTTGCGCTGGTCGATATCAATCTGCAATTGCGGGCTGTCGTCCAGACCGTTATGGCGCACACGAGTAAGTTCTGGGTTTTCCGCCGCGAGCGCCAGCAGCTGATTACGCGCGGCCATCAGCGCATCGTGACCAGCCCCGGCGTGGTCCTGCAACTCCATATCAAATCCAGCGGAACTGCCAAGACCGCTGATAGCAGGCGGGCTACTGGCGATAACGCGAGCTTCTTTGATTTTATTAAATTCTTTTGTTGCACGTTCGATAATGGCAAACGAGGTGCCTGTTTTACTGTCGCGTTCGCTCCAGTCTTTCAGGCGGACAAACATTCGTGCCACGTTTTGCCCGTTCCCTCCTGGGCCAGAACCGACAGTGGCAAACACCGACATGATGTTGTCTTTCTCATGGGTGAAGTAATACTTCTCGATCTGTTCCACCACTTTCAGAGTCTGTTGCTGAGTCGAACCGCTGGGTAACTGTACCGAGGTGGTAAACATGCCACGGTCTTCCAGAGGCAGGAACGACGTCGGCAGACGCAGAAACAGGAACACCATGCCGCCTAACAGCAGAACGTAAATCAAAATCCAGCGCAGGCTGCGGTGGAGAATTTTCGCTACCCCTTTTTCGTAGCGTTCGGCGTTGCGGTTGAACATCTGGTTAAACCAGGCAAAAAAGCCTTTCTGCCCGTGATGCTCACCTTTTTTCAGTGGCTTAAGTAGCGTGGCGCACAATGCCGGAGTCAGGATCATCGCCACCAGAACCGACAGCACCATTGCCGCAACAATGGTTATAGAGAACTGGCGATAGATAGCCCCGGTGGTGCCGCCAAAGAAGGCCATTGGCACAAATACGGCAGAAAGCACCATTGCAATCCCGACCAGTGCGCCCTGGATTTGCCCCATCGATTTACGTGTGGCTTCGCGAGGAGTGAGTCCTTCCTCACTCATAATACGTTCGACGTTTTCCACCACCACGATGGCGTCATCCACCAGCAGACCGATCGCCAGCACCATCGCGAACATGGTTAAGGTGTTGACGCTGTAACCGAAGGCGTAAAGTACGGAGAAGGTTCCCATCAACACCACCGGCACGGCGATAGTGGGTATCAGCGTGGCGCGGAAGTTTTGCAGGAACAGATACATAACGAGGAAAACCAGGGCGATAGCTTCCAGCAGCGTTTTCACTACGTCTTCAATGGAGGCCTTAACAAACGAGGTGGTTTCATACGCCACCTTGTACTCCAGTCCGGGCGGGAAATACTGCGCCAGTTCATCCAGACGGTTGATCACCAGTTCTGCCGTTGCCATTTCGTTCGCACCGGAGGCCAGTTTTACCCCCAGCCCCGAGGCTGGTTTACCGTTGAAACGGCTAAGATAATCGTATTTCTCCGCTCCCATTTCGACGGTGGCGACATCACCTAGTTTCACTTCCGAACCGTCCTGATTTACCCGCAGAGTGATATCACGGAACTGTTCTGGCGTTTGCAACAGTGATTGGGCGTTAATGGTGGCGTTGAGTGCCTGGTTATCGACCGACGGTGTACCGCCAAGCTGCCCAACCGCAATCTGTGCGTTCTGCGACTCAATGGCGTCAGTGACATCTTTGGCGGTCATCTGGAAACTGTTCAGTTTTGCCGGATCCAGCCAGATACGCATCGAATATTGCGAACCGTAAGCGTCGATATCACCAACGCCGTTCACGCGGCTTAACGGGTCCTGAATATTACTGGCAACGTAATCGGCAATATCCTGTTTATCCATCGAACCATCGGTTGAGACGAAGGCAATGGTCAGAATGTTGGTATCGCCGGTTTTACGCACCGTCACGCCCTGATTTTGCACCGCCTGCGGTAGTTTACGCATGGCCGACTGCAACTGGTTCTGCACCTGTTGCACTGCTTCGTCCGGATCTGTGCCAGCTTTAAAACTGAGCGTTACTGACGCCTGTCCAGTACCGCTGCTTTGTGATGACATATACATCAGGTTATCGAGGCCTGTCATATTCTGCTCGATAACCTGGGTCACGGTGTTTTCCAGTGTCTGGGCTGATGCGCCAGGATAGTTAGCGGTCACTCGCACATTCGGTGGTGCGAGATCCGGGTACTGTTCAACGGGCAATGAGAAAATGGCCAGGGTTCCTGTCAGACACAACAGAATTGCCAGCACCCAGGCAAAAATGGGGCGATCAATAAAGAAATTCGCCATTAAAAGAGGACCTCGTAGTTCTGCGTATCGTTATGGGCATGCCTTGCTTCACTGTAGCGGCAAGGTACGAGCCAATCGTGGAGAAAAAAAGGAGATAATGTAAATTATCATGCCCTTTTATACTGAACCTAAAATGCCAGTATTTAATGAACAGTAGGCAGCATCATATCTGCTGGCTTTCCTCGCTCTCCGCAGAGCGAAAGCTAATACTCACTAACGTGCCGCCGCCGGAAGGTTGCGAAAAAGTCAGCGTCCCACCCAATCTTTCCGCGCGCTCGCGCATGATATTCAGACCATAATGGCCTTCGGGTTCTTCCGGTTCACCGATGCCAATACCGTTGTCGCGAATATAAACTGTGTGATTGCCATCCGGCGCGGTGACGCAGCTAACGGCAATTTCGCTGGCGTTGGCGTGCTTCATGGCGTTCAGCACCGCTTCGCGAATAATTTGCAACAAATGCACCTGCATCTGCGCATCCAGCGCCAGGGTTGGCAGACGGCAGTCGAGCGTCAGTTTGGCGCTGGTTTGGTTTTGTAATGTATCCAGCATTTCACGCAGCGCAGAGGGAAGATCCGCCTGCTGTAGCGTCAGGCGGAAAGTGGTTAACAGCTCGCGTAACTGCCGATAAGCATCATTCAGCGCCTGGGAGAAATCGGCCATGATACTTTGTGCAGTGGCGTTATCTTCGGGTATCGAACGCTTCAGTAACGTCAACTGGATACGTAAGTAAGAAAGCACCTGGGCCAGAGAGTCGTGTAGTTCGCGGGCGATGGTCGCACGTTCTTCCATCAACAGTAACTGCTGAAAATGCTTCTGCGCCTGATTAAAGTACAAACCGCGTCCCAGCATCGACGAAACGCTGTTAAGTAGTGGTTCTGATGATGACACGTGGCTATTTTGCCAGTGCAACTCGCCGTAAACCGTCTCTTGCATGGTGACCGGTAAAATCTGCATTGGCAGCTCAGGGTTTGGCTTCCCTTCGCTAATCCGCCAGTTATCCCCAACGTTCAGCTCCAGATATTCAGCCGCTTCATTGTCGCGAACAATCTGCAAAATATGGCGGAAACAATGCACATCAATCTGGCTGGTGTTCAGTGCCTGCGAACACTGATACAACACCTCCAGGCGACGCTTGGCCTCGTGGAGATCGCGAGTTTTTTCTTCTACTGACGCTTCCAGCGAGCGGTACAACTTATGCAGCTCGCTCGACATCTGGTTAAAGGTTTTTGCAAGCAGGCCCAGTTCATTGGGTAGGCTGGTATCCAGCGGCGGCGAGTCGAACTGCCCGTGTTCAATACGCTGACTGGCGGTAACCAGTTGATTCAGCGGGGCTACCACCTGATGGCGTATGCGGCGCAAAGTAAAAAAGACCAGCGTGAAAATGCCAATACCGCCAGCCAGCGAAATCGCCACCACCAGCAGCATTTTTCGTTCAGCGTAGTGCTGTAAAGCCAGCACGAACAGGTCTATCTGATTGACATAATTATTGATATTGGCCTGATACCACGGCAAATCACCCTTGCTGAGCCGATTATTCATCTCCAGCCAGTTGGCATTCAGATGCGCATAGCGGGTTTTTACTGCCTCTGGCACATACCAGACGTTGAGATTGGTTAATACCGGTGAATGCAGTGCCTGCTGAAACAGATGGCGATGAGCATTAAGTTGTGGACTGCCACTTTGCAAGTCGTAGCCCAGGCGGTAACTCTGCATACGCAGCGATCCGGCAATATTGATAGCCTCAGCGTCGCGTAAACTGCTCGCCAGAGTTAGCAGAGCGATACCCGTGGAAAGAATCGACAGCAGCACAATGTAAAAAAAGGCCCGGGCCAGACTGGCCGAGACGGGGCGTTTGACAATCACACGCGTCTTCTCCACATAAAATAATGAATGTTACAGCTCGCTGAAACGCAATTTGATAAGCGATGAGATTATTTGATCTGCCACAGTTTATAGCGAAATAGTTACTTGTTCTGGGCACATGAACATTGCCGATCCCCGTCTAAGTCGGGTAATAACAACACTCATATAAAGAATAAGGTTTTTACAACCAAAAAAGAAGGTCGTTATGAATCGTTTTATTATGGCCAACAGTCAGCAATGTCTGGGGTGCCATGCTTGTGAAGTGGCCTGTGTGATGGCTCACAATGATGAGCAACACGTGTTGAGTCAGCACCATTTTCACCCCCGAATTACGGTTATTAAACATCAGCAGCAACGTAGCGCAGTGACCTGTCACCATTGTGAAGATGCGCCCTGCGCCCGTAGCTGCCCTAATGGCGCGATCAGCCACGTTGATGACAGCATTCAGGTCAATCAGCAAAAGTGTATTGGCTGTAAATCCTGCGTGGTGGCCTGTCCATTTGGTACGATGCAAATCGTCCTGACGCCCGTCGCCGTGGGTAAAGTTAAAGCCACCGCGCATAAATGCGACCTGTGTGCAGGGCGCGAAAACGGCCCTGCCTGTGTCGAGAATTGCCCGGCGGACGCGCTGCAACTGGTGACCGACTCCGCACTCTCCGGCATGGCGAAATCCCGCCGCCTGCGCACCGCGCGCCAGGAACATCAACCGTGGCATGCCAGTACCGCGGCACAAGAAATGCCGGTAATGAGTAAAGTCGAGCAAATGCAGGCAACGCCCGCGCGTGGCGAGCCGGATAAACTGGCGATTGAAGCGCGCAAAACCGGTTTTGATGAAATTTATCTGCCGTTTCGTGCCGACCAGGCTCAACGGGAAGCCTCGCGCTGCCTGAAGTGCGGCGAGCATAGCGTCTGTGAATGGACCTGCCCGTTGCATAACCACATTCCACAATGGATTGAACTGGTGAAATCTGGAAACATCGACGCCGCCGTTGAGCTTTCTCACCAGACCAACACCCTGCCGGAAATTACCGGACGCGTCTGCCCGCAAGACCGTCTGTGCGAAGGTGCCTGTACTATTCGCGATGAGCACGGTGCGGTGACTATCGGCAATATTGAACGCTATATTTCAGATCAGGCGCTGGCGAAAGGCTGGCGTCCTGACTTAAGTCATGTCACCAAAGTCGACAAGCGAGTGGCGATTATTGGCGCGGGGCCGGCAGGGCTGGCCTGTGCGGATGTCCTGACGCGCAATGGCGTGGCGGTGACGGTGTACGATCGCCATCCCGAAATCGGTGGCTTGCTCACTTTCGGCATTCCTTCTTTCAAACTGGATAAATCCCTGCTGGCACGCCGTCGGGAAATCTTCAGCGCGATGGGGATTCACTTCGAACTCAATTGTGAAGTGGGTAAAGATGTCTCTTTGGATTCGCTTTTGGAACAATACGATGCAGTCTTCGTTGGCGTAGGCACTTACCGTTCCATGAAAGCGGGTTTACCTAATGAAGATGCGCCGGGCGTTTATGACGCGCTGCCGTTCCTCATTGCCAACACCAAACAGGTGATGGGACTTGAAGAGTTACCGGAAGAGCCATTTATTAATACCGCCGGGATGAATGTGGTAGTACTGGGCGGTGGGGATACCGCGATGGATTGTGTGCGTACTGCGCTGCGCCACGGCGCGAGCAACGTCACCTGTGCCTACCGTCGTGATGAAGCCAACATGCCAGGTTCGAAAAAAGAGGTGAAGAACGCCCGCGAAGAGGGGGCGAACTTTGAGTTTAATGTTCAGCCAGTGGCGATTGAGCTGAATGGACAAGGTCATGTCTGCGGGATTCGTTTCCTGCGCACGCGTCTTGGCGAAGCGGATGCACAAGGGCGTCGGCGTCCGGTACCGATTGAGGGCAGTGAATTTGTGATGCCAGCCGACGCGGTGATCATGGCGTTTGGCTTTAATCCGCACGGGATGCCGTGGCTGGAGTCGCACGGTGTAACGGTGGATAAATGGGGACGCATCGTGGCGGACGTTGAAAGCCAGTACCGTTACCAGACCACCAATCCGAAAATCTTCGCCGGTGGCGATGCCGTACGTGGTGCGGATCTGGTGGTTACCGCAATGGCAGAAGGACGTCATGCGGCACAGGGGATCATTGACTGGCTGGGCGTAAAATCAGTCAAATCTCACTGATAGCCTGCGCAGACAAACTCGACTTCACAGCGTAAGATAATTGTTCATTTCGCGCTGTGGAGTCGGTATGACGCAACAAATCACCCTCGTTAAAGACAAAATTCTCTCCGATAACTATTTCACCCTGCACAACATTACCTACGATCTTACCCGCAAAGATGGCGAAGTTATCCGCCATAAACGTGAAGTGTACGATCGCGGTAATGGTGCGACGATCCTCCTGTACAACGCGAAGAAAAAGACCGTGGTTCTGATTCGTCAGTTCCGCGTCGCTACCTGGGTTAATGGCAATGAAAGCGGGCAGCTGATTGAAACCTGCGCCGGGTTGCTGGATAACGACGAACCGGAAGTGTGCATTCGCAAAGAAGCGATTGAAGAGACGGGTTATGAAGTGGGCGAAGTGCGCAAATTATTTGAACTGTATATGTCGCCAGGCGGTGTGACTGAGCTAATCCACTTTTTTATCGCCGAATACAGTGACAATCAGCGCGCTAACGCCGGTGGCGGTGTCGAAGATGAAGATATTGAAGTGCTCGAGCTGCCGTTCAGCCAGGCGCTGGAGATGATCAAAACCGGTGAGATACGAGACGGTAAGACGGTGTTATTGCTTAACTATTTGCAAACGTCACATTTAATGGACTGAAAAATAACAATAATATTTCGTAGTTTATTATTGGCTCAATCCGATAAATCCGATTGAGCCGCGCTACCTGCGCAACGAAGATACGACTTGTGCTGTTTGTTTGAACTTCTGGGGTCGTACCGTCCATGCGCTATCGCATTTTCCTTCTCTTTTTTTTCGCTTTGTTGCCGACGTCTTTGGCGTGGGCGGCACCAGCGCAACGGGCGTTTTCCGACTGGCAGGTCACCTGTAATAACCAAAACTTCTGCGTGGCGCGCAATACTGGCGATCATAATGGACTGGTGATGACCCTGAGCCGCAGCGCCGGGGCGCATACCGACGCTGTTTTACGTATTGAGCGCGGCGGGTTGAAATCACCGGATGTGTCGGAAGGGGAAATAGCGCCACGGCTGCTGTTAGATGGTGAGCCGTTGGCGTTAAGTGGTGACAAGTGGCGGATTTCATCATGGTTATTAGTAACCGATGATACGGCAACCATCACCGCGTTTTTGCAGATGATTCAGGAAGGGAAGGCAATCACCTTACGCGATGGCGATCAGACCATTTCTTTGAATGGCTTAAAAGCGGCGTTGTTGTTTATTGATGCCCAGCAAAAGCGCGTTGGCAGTGAAACCGCGTGGATAAAGAAAGGGGACGAACCGCCGCTCAGCGTACCGCCAGCGCCTGCGTTGAAAGAGGTCGCGGTGGTTAACCCAACGCCGACGCCACTCTCACTCGAAGAACGTAACGATTTGCTGGATTATGGAAACTGGCGAATGAATGGTCTGCGCTGCTCGCTTGATCCATTGCGGCGTGAGGTGAGCGTTACAGCACTGACCGATGATAAAGCGCTGATGATGATTAGCTGTGAGGCAGGTGCTTATAACACCATTGATTTGGCATGGATTGTGTCGCGTAAAAAGCCGCTTGCCTCGCGCCCGGTACGGTTACGTTTGCCGTTCAACAACGGTCAGGAGACGAATGAACTGGAACTGATGAACGCAACATTTGATGAAAAAACGCGTGAACTGGTGACCTTAGCGAAAGGTCGCGGATTAAGCGATTGTGGCATTCAGGCGCGCTGGCGTTTTGATGGCCAGCGTTTTCGCCTGGTGCGTTACGCCGCAGAACCGACCTGCGATAACTGGCATGGGCCAGACGCCTGGCCCACGTTGTGGATCACCCGTTAAACAAAATGGCGGGGACATGTAGACCGGATAAGACGCTGTAGGCCGTATAAGACGCGTCAGCGTCGCATCCGGCAATCAGCATCCGGCAATCAGCATCCGGCAATCAGCATCAGGCACCTTTCACTCCCAGCACCTTATGGGCTTTTGCCACAATATTCTCGGCGGTAAAGCCAAAGAACGGGAACAGCTTATCCGCCGGAGCAGACTCCCCGTAACCCGTCATCCCGACAATCGCCCCTTTCAAACCAACATATTTGTACCAGTAATCGGCTATACCCGCTTCTACCGCCACGCGGGCCGCAACGTTAGAAGGCAATACCGACTCGCGATATTCCTCATCCTGGGCGTCGAAAATATCGGTCGAGGGCAGGGAAACCACGCGAACATTACGCCCTTCGCCCGCCAGTTTCTCTGCCGCTTGCAGGGTAATTTCCATCTCTGATCCTGTGGCAATCAAAATAATATCCGGCTTGCCGCCGCTGTCTTTCAACACATAACCACCACGAGCAATCTCTTTAACCTGATCCGGTGTACGTTCCACTTGGGCCAGATTCTGCCTTGAGAGGATCAGCGCCGTCGGCCCGTTGTGGCGCTCAACCGCCAGCTTCCAGCCCACCGCTGCTTCCACCTGATCGCACGGTCGCCAGGTGCTGAAATTCGGCGTTAAGCGCAGACTGGCCAGTTGCTCAACAGCCTGGTGCGTCG
The DNA here is from genome assembly GCF_963883545.1 of Escherichia sp. E4702. Classification (NCBI taxonomy): domain Bacteria; kingdom Pseudomonadati; phylum Pseudomonadota; class Gammaproteobacteria; order Enterobacterales; family Enterobacteriaceae; genus Escherichia; species Escherichia sp. E4702. The sequence continues at coordinate 141,480 of NZ_CAWORF010000008.1, forward strand.
GACCATCTTCTCCCAGGCCAATCGAGTCGTGGGTGTAAACCATAATCTGCCGCGCTTTCATCAGTGCCGCCATCCGCGCGGCGTTACGGGCGTATTCAACAAACATCAGGAACGTCGCGGTATACGGCACAAAGCCACCGTGGTGCGCGATGCCGTTGGCGATAGCGGTCATGCCAAATTCACGCACCCCGTAGTGAATATAGTTGCCCGCCGGATCTTCCTTCAGCGACACAGACCCTTTCCAGATGGTGAGATTACTTGGGGCCAGATCCGCCGAACCACCGAGCAGCTCCGGCAGCATAGGGCCGTAGGCGTTAAGCGTATTTTGCGACGCTTTACGGGTAGCGATTTTTGCCGGATTTGCCTGTAATTCATTGATATATTTCTGAGTCGTTTTCTCCCAGTCCTTCGGTAAACCACCGCTCATCCGACGGGTAAACTCTTCAGCCAGTTGTGGATGGGCCTTTTTATAAGCGGCAAACTTCTCATTCCAGCTCTGCTGGGCTTTTTCACCTTTTTCGCGGGCATCCCAGGCGTGATAAATCTCTTTGGGGATCTCAAAGGGTGGATGATGCCAGCCCAGTTTTTGCCGTGCCAGCGCGACTTCTTCTTCGCCCAGCGGAGCGCCATGCGCCTCTTCCTTACCCGCTTTATTAGGCGAACCAAAGCCAATCACCGTGCGGCAGATAATCAGCGACGGCTTATCTTTCACGCTTTGTGCTTCAAGGATCGCTTCCTTAACCGCCTGCGGATCGTGGCCGTCGATCTCGTGGACAACATGCCAGTGGTAGGCTTCAAACCGTTTTGCCGTATCGTCGGTAAACCAGCCTTCGGTTTCACCATCAATCGAAATACCGTTGTGATCGTAAAAGCCGATCAGCTTGCCGAGTCCCAGCGTTCCAGCCAGCGAACAGACTTCATGAGAGATGCCTTCCATCAGACAGCCGTCGCCCATAAACACATAGGTGAAGTGATCGACAATCTCATGATCTGGCTGGTTAAACTGCGCTGCCAGCGTGCGCTCCGCTATCGCCAGTCCAACCGCGTTCGCCAAACCTTGTCCAAGTGGACCTGTGGTGGTTTCAACACCTGGCGTATAGCCAATCTCCGGGTGACCTGGGGTTTTCGAATGCAACTGACGGAAGTTCTTCAGCTCTTCCAGCGGCAGGTCATAACCAGTCAGATGTAGCAAACTGTAGAGCAACATCGAGGCGTGACCGTTGGAAAGAATAAAGCGGTCGCGGTCATACCAGGTCGGATCGGTGGGGTTATGTTTAAGAAAGTCGTTCCACAGCACTTCGGCAATATCGGCCATGCCCATCGGCGCGCCGGGATGACCAGAATTGGCTTTTTGCACCGCATCCATACTGAGCGCGCGAATCGCATTGGCAAGGTCTTTTCGGGACATAAAACACTCCGTGGCTGGTTTTAGAATTTGGCGGCAAGAAGATCTTCCAGTTTGCGTTGATCAACGGCGAACAGGCGGATGCCTTCAGACAGTTTTTCTACCGCCATCGGATCCTGATTGTGCTCCCAACGAAATTCCGCTTCGCTCATCGGGGAGGGGCGAGGGAAGGATTGCGATGCCGGGATCAGTTTGCGAACCACTGGCGAAACCTTTTCCTGCAACTCCTTCAGCAAATTCGGCGCGATGGTCAGACGGTCACATCCGGTTAACGCGAGGATTTGTTCGGTACGACGGAAGCTGGCTCCCATCACAATGGTTTCGTAGTGATGCTGCTTATAGTAGTCGTAGATGTTGCGCACAGATTTGACACCCGGATCTTCCTCTACCACATACGGATCCATCGGTTTGCGCGCCTGATACCAGTCATAAATACGACCTACAAACGGTGAAATCAGAAAAACGCCAGCTTCTGCACAGGCCCGTGCCTGAGCAAAGGAAAACAGCAGCGTCAGGTTGCAATTAATGCCTTCTTTTTCCAGTTCTTCTGCTGCGCGAATTCCTTCCCAGGTTGAGGCCAGTTTTATCAGAATTCGTGATTTATCAACGCCTTGTTGTTGATACAAGTCCACCAGGTGGCGCGCTTTTTCGATACTCTTTTCTTTGTCAAAAGAGAGGCGTGCGTCAACTTCTGTCGACACGCGACCGGGTACGATTTTGAGAATTTCTGTACCGAAATTGACTGCCAGTTTGTCGCAGGCCGCGACGACTTGTTGTTCCTGGGTCTTGCCATTTTTTTTACCCCAGGCAATAGCATCGTCTATTAAATGTTCATATTGTGATAAACCGGCAGCCTTGAGTAACAGCGAAGGATTGGTGGTGGCATCCTGGGGATGATAATGGCGAATGGACTCAATATCACCGCTGTCTGCCACGACAGTGGTGAACTGTTTGATGCCGTCTAACTCGTTCATGGAAATACTCCTTGAAAAGTAAAGTGTTAGATGAGTGCGTTAATTCACACTTCTGAGAAATTTCGCTAAACGCATCAAAAAAGCATAGCAGACAGGCATGGTATTGCTGGATGAAGCAGGTAACATCGGTGTTATGGGATTATTACCAAAACATTATTTGATGGGGGAGAGTTTGGGCTTGCTCAGAGTCTCGACGCTCCGGCAAGGTAATAATGTGCGCCACGTTGTGGGCTGAGGCAGTTGCCCACACCTATTTTTGTGAACGTTACGTGAAAGGAACAACCAAATGGATGAGCAGTTAAAACAAAGTGCACTTGATTTCCATGAATTTCCTGTACCAGGAAAAATCCAGGTTTCTCCGACCAAACCTCTGGCAACGCAGCGCGATCTGGCGCTGGCCTATTCACCGGGTGTCGCCGCGCCTTGTCTTGAAATCGAAAAAGATCCGTTAAACGCCTACAAATATACCGCGCGCGGCAACCTGGTGGCAGTTATCTCTAACGGTACTGCAGTGCTGGGGTTGGGTAATATTGGCGCGCTGGCAGGCAAACCGGTGATGGAAGGTAAGGGCGTTCTGTTTAAGAAATTCGCCGGGATAGATGTGTTTGACATCGAAGTTGATGAACTCGACCCGGACAAATTTATCGAAGTGGTCGCCGCACTTGAACCGACCTTCGGCGGTATCAACCTCGAAGATATTAAAGCGCCAGAATGTTTCTATATTGAACAGAAACTGCGCCAGCGGATGAACATTCCGGTATTCCATGACGACCAACACGGGACGGCAATCATCAGCACCGCCGCCATTCTCAACGGCTTACGCGTAGTAGAGAAAAATATCTCTGACGTACGGATGGTAGTTTCTGGTGCGGGCGCAGCGGCAATTGCCTGTATGAACCTGCTGGTGGCGCTGGGTCTGCAAAAACATAACATCGTGGTATGCGACTCAAAAGGCGTTATTTATCAGGGTCGTGAGCCGAACATGGCGGAAACCAAAGCGGCTTACGCGGTGGTGGATGACGGCAAACGTACCCTCGACGATGTGATTGAAGGCGCGGATATTTTCCTTGGTTGTTCCGGCCCGAAAGTACTGACTCAGGAAATGGTGAAGAAAATGGCCCGCGCGCCGATGATCCTGGCGTTGGCGAACCCGGAACCAGAAATTCTGCCGCCGCTGGCGAAAGAAGTGCGTCCGGATGCCATCATCTGTACCGGTCGTTCCGACTATCCAAACCAGGTCAACAACGTGCTTTGCTTCCCGTTCATCTTCCGAGGCGCGCTGGATGTTGGCGCAACGGCTATCAATGAAGAGATGAAACTGGCGGCAGTCCGCGCGATTGCGGAACTGGCCCATGCCGAACAGAGCGAAGTGGTGGCTTCTGCGTATGGTGATCAGGATCTGAGCTTTGGCCCCGAATACATTATTCCAAAACCGTTTGATCCGCGCTTGATCGTTAAGATCGCCCCTGCGGTCGCCAAAGCGGCAATGGAGTCCGGCGTGGCGACGCGTCCGATTGCCGATTTTGACGTCTACATCGACAAGCTGACCGAGTTCGTTTACAAAACCAACCTGTTTATGAAGCCGATATTCTCCCAGGCTCGCAAAGCGCCGAAGCGCGTTGTTCTGCCGGAAGGGGAAGAGGCGCGCGTTCTGCATGCGACGCAGGAACTGGTAACCCTGGGACTGGCAAAACCGATCCTGATTGGCCGTCCGAACGTGATCGAAATGCGTATTCAGAAACTGGGCTTGCAGATCAAAGCGGGCGTTGATTTTGAGATCGTCAATAACGAATCCGATCCACGCTTTAAAGAGTACTGGAGCGAATACTTCCAGATCATGAAGCGTCGTGGTGTCACTCAGGAACAGGCACAACGTGCGCTGATCAGCAACCCGACGGTGATCGGTGCGATCATGGTTCAGCGTGGTGAAGCCGATGCGATGATCTGCGGAACGGTGGGCGATTATCACGAACACTTTAGCGTAGTGAAAAATGTCTTTGGTTATCGCGATGGCGTTCACACCGCAGGCGCAATGAACGCGCTGTTGCTGCCGAGTGGTAACACCTTTATTGCTGATACCTATGTTAATGATGACCCAGACGCAGAAGAGCTGGCGGAGATCACGCTGATGGCGGCAGAAACTGTCCGTCGTTTCGGTATTGAGCCGCGCGTTGCCTTACTGTCGCACTCTAACTTCGGTTCTTCTGACTGCCCGTCGTCGAGCAAAATGCGTAAAGCGCTGGAGTTGGTCAGGGAACGTGCGCCTGAGCTGATGATTGATGGTGAAATGCACGGTGATGCGGCGCTGGTAGAAGCGATTCGCAACGACCGTATGCCGGACAGTACCCTGAAAGGTTCCGCCAATATTCTGGTGATGCCGAACATGGAAGCTGCTCGTATTAGTTACAACTTACTGCGCGTTTCCAGCTCGGAAGGTGTCACCGTCGGCCCGGTGCTGATGGGCGTGGCGAAACCGGTTCACGTGTTAACACCGATCGCGTCAGTACGTCGTATCGTCAACATGGTGGCGCTCGCCGTGGTTGAAGCGCAAACCCAACCGCTGTAATTCTTCCTTAACTATCACGCTTACCCTGAGTAATTCGGGGTAAGCGATTTTATATTATTAATACGTCTTACTGCTTTTACTAATAGCAAATAAATTACCCGACATAAAAATAAAGTAATATCTTTATATTTATTCATGCTCTGCATATGAAAGTTTATCTATCACGGTAAATATCTCTCCATTCTTAGTGATCTACCTCACCTTTTAAACGCGTTTGCCGAATTTTGTTATTTACTCTGACGAAAAATTGTCACGATACACGCACGTTTTTTTACAGGCGGCGACTCATGGACAAAGAACGCATCATTCAGGAATTCGTACCCGGGAAACAGGTCACGCTGGCGCATCTGATTGCGCATCCGGGTGAAGAACTGGCGAAGAAAATCGGCGTTCCGGATGCTGGCGCAATTGGCATTATGACGCTAACTCCCGGAGAAACAGCGATGATTGCCGGTGATTTAGCATTAAAAGCTGCCGATGTACACATCGGTTTTCTCGACCGCTTCAGCGGCGCATTGGTGATTTATGGCTCGGTGGGCGCAGTCGAAGAAGCGTTATCACAAACCGTCAGCGGTTTAGGGCGTTTATTAAATTATACGCTGTGTGAAATGACCAAAAGTTAATACGAGGCATTCATGAAGCGAATTGCGTTTGTGGGTAGCGTCGGGGCAGGAAAAACAACGTTATTTAATGCGTTGCAGGGAGATTATACCCTCGCCAGAAAAACACAGGCCGTGGAATTTAATGATAATGGCGATATTGATACTCCGGGTGAATATTTTAGCCATCCCCGTTGGTATCACGCCTTAATAACCACGCTACAGGATGTGGACATGCTGATATATGTCCACGGCGCAAATGATCCAGAAAGCCGATTACCTGCCGGGCTGCTGGATATTGGCGCCAGTAAACGGCAAATCGCCGTCATCAGTAAAACGGACATGCCGGATGCTGACGTCACCGCAACGCGACAGTTATTGCTTGAGACTGGCTTTGAAGAGCCAATTTTCGCGCTAAACAACCATGACCCGCAAAGCGTGCAGCAACTGGTGGATTATCTGGCATCTCTCACCGAACAGGAGGAAGCAGGTGAAAAAACTCATCACAGCGAATGATATTCGTGAAGCACACGCGCGCGGCGAACAGGCAATGTCCGTGGTTCTGCGCGCCAGCATTATTACCCCTGAAGCGCGCGAAGTGGCGGATCTACTGGGTTTTACCATCACCGAGTGCGATGAATCGACGCCTGTAACGGCATCCGTTCCCGCCAGTGCGTCAGCCGATAAAACCGAAAGCCAGCGCATCCGCGAAACCATCATTGCCCAGCTGCCGGAAGGCCAGTTTACCGAAAGCCTGGTCGCGCAGTTGATGGAAAAAGTGATGAAGGAAAAGCAGTCGCTGGAGCAGGGGGCAATGCAGCCGAGCTTCAAATCGGTGACCGGCAAAGGCGGCATCAAAGTGATTGATGGCAGCAGCGTCAAGTTTGGTCGTTTCGATGGCGCTGAACCGCACTGCGTGGGCTTAACTGATCTTGTGACCGGAGACGACGGCAGCAGTATGGCCGCTGGTTTCATGCAGTGGGACAACGCCTTCTTCCCGTGGACCCTGAACTACGACGAAATCGACATGGTACTGGAAGGGGAGCTGCATGTTCGCCACGAAGGCGAAACCATGATCGCCAAAGCGGGCGACGTGATGTTTATCCCGAAAGGTTCCAGCATCGAATTTGGTACGACATCCAGCGTGAAATTCCTGTATGTCGCCTGGCCGGCTAACTGGCAATCCCTATGAAAGATTTCATCACCGAAGCATGGCTAAGAGCGAACCATACGCTCAGCGAAGGCGCAGAGATCCATCTCCCTGCGGACAGTCGCCTGACGCCCTCTGCCCGGGAGTTACTGGAAAGCCGCCATCTGCGCATCAAGTTTATTGACGAGCAGGGCTGCCTGTTTGTTGACGATGAACAGCAGCAGCCGCAGCCCGTTCACGGACTGACCAGTAGCGATGAACATCCGCAGGCGTGCTGCGAACTGTGCCGCCAGCCGGTGGCAAAAAAGCCGGACACGCTGACTCACCTGTCGGCTGAAAAAATGGTCGCCAAAAGCGATCCGCGCCTGGGTTTTCGCGCCGTTCTCGACAGCACCATTGCGCTGACAGTGTGGCTGCAAATTGAACTGGCGGAACCGTGGCAGCCGTGGCTGGCGGACATCCGTTCGCGTCTTGGCAACATTATGCGCGCCGATGCGCTGGGGGAATCGCTGGGCTGCCAGGCGATTGTCGGGCTTTCTGATGAAGATCTGCATCGGCTTTCTCACCAGCCGCTGCGCTATCTCGACCACGATCATCTGGTGCCGGAAGCCAGCCACGGACGCGATGCGGCGTTGCTGAATCTGCTACGCACTAAAGTGCGGGAAACCGAAACCGTAGCGGCGCAGGTGTTTATCACTCGTAGTTTTGAAGTATTACGCCCGGACATCTTGCAGGCGCTGAACCGCCTTTCGAGCACGGTTTACGTGATGATGATCCTGAGCGTAACGAAGCAGCCGCTTACGGTGAAGCAGATCCAACAACGACTGGGGGAGACGCAATGATTATTGAACGTTGTCGTGAACTGGCGTTGCGAGCGCCCGCCAGAGTGGTTTTTCCGGATGCGTTAGATCAACGTGTGCTGAAAGCTGCGCAATATTTACATCAACAAGGTCTGGCAACGCCCATTCTGGTCGCCAATCCGTTTGAACTTCGCCAGTTTGCGCTCAGTCACGGCGTGGCGATGGATGGCCTACAGGTGATTGATCCGCATGGCAACCTCGCAATGCGGGAAGAATTTGCCCATCGCTGGCTGGCCCGTGCGGGCGAAAAAACGCCGCCGGATGCGCTGGAAAAACTCACCGATCCGCTGATGTTCGCCGCCGCAATGGTTAGCGCCGGTACAGCGGATGTCTGCATTGCAGGCAATCTCTCTTCCACGGCAAATGTGCTGCGTGCCGGATTACGCATTATCGGCTTGCAGCCAGGCTGTAAAACGCTCTCATCCATCTTCCTGATGCTGCCACAGTATAGCGGCCCGGCGTTGGGCTTTGCCGATTGCAGCGTGGTGCCACAGCCGACGGCGGCACAACTGGCGGATATCGCGCTTGCCAGCGCCGAAACCTGGCAGGCCATCACCGGAGAAGAGCCGCGCGTGGCGATGCTGTCGTTTTCCAGCAACGGTAGCGCCCGTCACCCCTGCGTTGCCAATGTGCAGCAGGCGACAGACATCGTCCGTGAGCGCGCACCAAAGCTGGTGGTGGATGGAGAATTACAGTTTGACGCCGCCTTCGTGCCGGAAGTGGCGGCGCAAAAAGCGCCTGCCAGCTCGCTACAGGGCAAAGCCAATGTGATGGTTTTTCCGTCGCTGGAAGCCGGAAATATTGGCTACAAAATCGCACAACGACTTGGCGGATATCGTGCCGTCGGGCCATTGATACAAGGACTTGCCGCGCCGATGCACGATCTCTCTCGTGGTTGTAGCGTGCAGGAAATTATCGAGCTGGCGCTGGTGGCAGCTGTGCCGCGTCAGACAGAAGTGAACCGCGAAAGCAGTTTACAAACACTGGTTGAATGAACGGTCCCGTTCTGGACCCCTATAAAGAGGAAAACACAATGGAAGCATTAGGAATGATCGAAACCCGGGGCCTGGTTGCACTGATTGAGGCTTCTGACGCGATGGTGAAAGCTGCGCGCGTCAAACTGGTCGGCGTGAAGCAGATTGGCGGCGGCCTGTGTACTGCGATGGTTCGCGGTGATGTTGCAGCCTGTAAAGCCGCGACCGATGCCGGTGCCGCAGCGGCACAGCGTATTGGCGAGCTGGTATCTGTACACGTTATCCCGCGTCCGCACGGCGACCTGGAAGAAGTCTTCCCGATCGGCCTGAAAGGCGACAGCAGCAACCTGTAATCACCCTGTGTGACGTCGATTCGGGCGTCACGCTCTCTCCTTTTTCATTTTACCTTCCGCGGAGGGTAGGGGGAGCTTTTACCTGAAATACGCCACGGAGGCGGGTATGAAACTGGCAGTCGTCACTGGACAAATTGTTTGTACCGTACGCCATCACGGACTGGCGCATGACAAATTGCTGATGGTGGAAATGATTGATCCACAAGGTAATCCTGACGGGCAATGTGCCGTCGCCATCGACAATATTGGCGCGGGAACCGGGGAGTGGGTGTTGCTGGTGAGTGGCAGTTCCGCCCGCCAGGCGCATAAAAGCGAAACGTCACCGGTCGATCTGTGCGTGATTGGCATCGTCGATGAGGTGGTGTCTGGCGGTCAGGTAATTTTCCACAAATAAGGCAGAACATCATGAATCAACAGGATATTGAACAGGTGGTGAAAGCGGTACTGCTGAAAATGCAAAGCAGTGACATACCGCCCGCCGCCGTTCATGAGATGGGCGTTTTCGCTTCCCTGGATGACGCCGTTGCGGCAGCCAAAGTTGCCCAGCAAGGGTTAAAGAGCGTGGCAATGCGCCAGTTAGCCATTGCTGCCATTCGTGAAGCAGGCGAAAAACACGCCAGAGATTTAGCGGAACTTGCCGTCAGTGAAACCGGTATGGGCCGCGTTGAAGATAAATTTGCCAAAAACGTCGCCCAGGCGCGCGGCACACCCGGCGTTGAGTGTCTCTCTCCGCAGGTGCTGACGGGCGACAACGGCCTGACCTTAATTGAAAACGCGCCCTGGGGCGTGGTGGCTTCGGTGACGCCTTCCACAAACCCGGCGGCAACCGTAATTAACAACGCCATCAGCCTGATTGCCGCGGGCAACAGCGTCATTTTTGCCCCGCATCCGGCGGCGAAAAAAGTCTCCCAGCGGGCGATTACGCTGCTCAACCAGGCGATTGTTGCCGCAGGCGGGCCGGAAAACTTACTGGTTACCGTGGCCAATCCGGATATCGAAACCGCGCAACGCTTGTTCAAGTTTCCGGGCATCGGCCTGCTGGTGGTGACGGGCGGCGAAGCGGTAGTGGAAGCGGCGCGCAAACACACCAATAAACGCCTGATTGCCGCAGGTGCCGGTAACCCGCCAGTGGTGGTGGATGAAACCGCCGACCTCGCCCGTGCCGCTCAGTCCATCGTCAAAGGCGCTTCTTTCGATAACAACATCATCTGTGCCGATGAAAAGGTGCTGATTGTTGTTGATAGCGTAGCCGATGAACTGATGCGTCTGATGGAAGGCCAGCACGCGGTGAAACTGACCGCAGAGCAGGCGCAGCAACTGCAACCGGTGTTGCTGAAAAATATCGACGAGCGCGGAAAAGGCGCCGTCAGCCGTGACTGGGTAGGTCGCGATGCGGCGAAAATCGCGGCGGCAATCGGCCTTAAAGTTCCGGAACAAACGCGATTGCTGTTTGTAGAAACCACCGCAGAACATCCGTTTGCTGTGACCGAACTGATGATGCCGGTGCTGCCCGTCGTGCGCGTGGCCAACGTGGCGGATGCCATTGCGCTGGCGGTGAAACTGGAAGGCGGTTGCCACCACACGGCGGCAATGCACTCGCGCAATATTGAGAACATGAACCAGATGGCGAACGCCATTGATACCAGCATTTTCGTTAAGAACGGACCGTGCATTGCCGGGCTGGGGCTGGGCGGGGAAGGCTGGACCACCATGACCATCACCACGCCAACCGGTGAAGGGGTAACCAGCGCGCGGACGTTTGTCCGTCTGCGTCGCTGTGTATTAGTCGATGCGTTTCGCATTGTTTAAGGAGTAACCGATGGCGCACGACGAACAATGGCTCACCCCACGTCTGCAAACGGCGGCAACGCTGTGTAACCAGACGCCTGCCGCGACGGAATCTCCGCTGTGGTTAGGGGTGGATCTGGGCACCTGCGATGTGGTGTCGATGGTTGTCGACCGCGACGGTCAGCCGGTGGCGGTATGCCTCGACTGGGCCGATGTGGTCCGCGACGGCATCGTCTGGGATTTCTTCGGCGCTGTCACCATTGTTCGTCGCCATCTCGACACTCTTGAGCAGCAATTCGGTCGTCGTTTTAGCCATGCGGCGACTTCATTTCCTCCTGGTACGGACCCGCGTATTTCCATCAACGTGCTGGAATCTGCCGGGCTGGAAGTGAGCCATGTGTTGGATGAGCCAACCGCAGTCGCGGATCTGCTGCAACTGGACAACGCAGGTGTAGTGGATATCGGCGGCGGCACTACCGGCATTGCCATCGTGAAAAAGGGCAAAGTGACGTACTCGGCGGATGAAGCGACTGGCGGACATCACATCTCTCTGACTCTCGCCGGAAATCGTCGTATTTCGCTGGAAGAGGCAGAGCAGTACAAGCGCGGTCACGGTGAAGAGATTTGGCCGGCGGTGAAACCGGTGTACGAAAAAATGGCGGACATTGTCGCCCGGCATATTGAAGGGCAGGGCATTACTGATTTATGGCTGGCGGGCGGCTCTTGTATGCAACCGGGCGTGGCGGAACTGTTTCGCAAACAATTCCCGGCGTTACAGGTGCATTTACCGCAGCACAGTTTGTTTATGACCCCACTGGCGATCGCCAGTAGCGGGCGAGAGAAAGCGGAGGGGATCTATGCAAAATGAATTGCAGACCGCGCTCTTTCAGGCGTTCGATACCCTGAATCTGCAACGGGTAAAAACATTTAGCGTCCCGCCTGTCACACTCTGCGGTCCGGGCGCGGTGAGCAGTTGCGGGCAGCAAGCGCAAATGCGTGGGCTGAAACATCTGTTCGTGATGGCAGACAGCTTTTTGCATCAGGCAGGGATGACCGCCGGGCTGACGCGTAGCCTGGCCGTTAAAGGCATCGCCATGACGCTCTGGCCGTGTCCGGTGGGCGAACCGTGCATTACTGACGTGTGCGCAGCCGTGGCGCAGCTGCGTGAATCAGGCTGCGATGGTGTCATCGCGTTTGGCGGTGGCTCGGTGCTCGATGCAGCGAAAGCCGTGGCGTTGCTGGTGACGAATTCCGATAGCACGCTGGCAAAAATGTCAGAAACCAGCGTTCTGCAACCACGATTGCCGCTGATTGCCATTCCAACGACCGCCGGAACCGGCTCTGAAACGACTAACGTGACGGTGATTATCGATGCGGTAAGCGGGCGCAAACAGGTGTTAGCACATGCCTCGCTGATGCCGGATGTGGCGATCCTCGACGCTGCGCTAACCGAAGGCGTGCCGTCGCATGTCACGGCGATGACTGGCATCGATGCGTTAACTCACGCCATTGAAGCGTATAGCGCGCTGAACGCCACCCCATTTACCGACAGCCTGGCGATTGGCGCCATTGCGATGATTGGTCAATCGCTGCCGAAAGCGGTGGGTTACGGTCACGACCTGGCTGCGCGCGAGAGTATGTTGCTGGCTTCATGTATGGCGGGAATGGCGTTTTCCAGCGCCGGGCTTGGGTTATGCCACGCGATGGCGCATCAGCCAGGGGCGGCGCTGCATATTCCGCACGGTCTGGCGAACGCCATGTTGCTGCCAACGGTGATGGAATTTAACCGGATGGTTTGTCGTGATCGGTTTAGCCAGGTTGGTCGGGCGCTGCGAACTAAAAAATCCGACGATCGTGACGCTATTAATGCGGTAAGTGAGCTGATAGCGGAAGTTGGGATCAACAAGCGGCTGGCTGATGTGGGTGCAACAACCGGGCATTACGGTGCATGGGCGCAGGCCGCGCAGGAAGATATTTGTCTGCGCAGCAACCCGCGTACCGCCAGCCTGGAGCAGATTGTCGGCCTGTACGCAGCGGCGCAATAAATGCCGGATGCGACGCTTGCCGCGTCTTATCCGGTCTACGGGATTGCACATGTAGGGCGGATAAGGCGTTTACGTCGCATCCGCCAGTGGCGCGGTGCAAGTGCCGGATGCGACGCTTGCCGCGTCTTATCCGGCCTACGGAACACACATGTAGGGCGGATAAGGCGTTCACGCCACATCCGCCAGTGGCGCGGTG
>NZ_CAWORF010000009.1:0-92431 GCF_963883545.1 Escherichia sp. E4702
TATCCGGCCTGGGGGATTGCACATGTAGGGCGGATAAGGCGTTCACGCCGCATCCGCCAGTGGCGCGGTGCAAGTGCCGGATGCGACGCTTGTCGCGTCTTATCCGGTCTACAGGATTGCACATGTAGACCGGATAAGGCGTTTACGCCGCATCCGCCAATAAATAATAACTAACAGGGAGTAAAGGCGATGGGAATTAACGAAATCATCATGTACATCATGATGTTCTTTATGCTGATAGCTGCCGTAGACAGGATCCTGTCGCAGTTCGGCGGTTCTGCTCGTTTCCTCGGTAAGTTCGGTAAAAGTATCGAAGGATCCGGCGGGCAGTTCGAAGAAGGCTTTATGGCAATGGGCGCACTGGGCCTGGCGATGGTCGGTATGACCGCGCTGGCACCGGTACTGGCTCACGTACTCGGGCCGGTAATTATCCCGGTTTACGAAATGCTCGGCGCAAACCCGTCAATGTTCGCCGGAACGCTGCTGGCGTGCGATATGGGCGGCTTCTTCCTCGCCAAAGAGCTGGCGGGCGGCGACGTAGCAGCGTGGCTATACTCTGGGTTAATTCTCGGGTCGATGATGGGGCCAACGATTGTGTTTTCCATTCCGGTGGCGCTCGGCATTATCGAACCTTCTGACCGTCGTTATCTGGCGCTCGGCGTGCTGGCGGGCATTGTGACCATTCCGATTGGCTGTATCGCTGGTGGTCTGGTGGCTATGTATTCCGGCGTGCAAATCAACGGTCAGCCAGTGGAATTCACCTTCGCCCTGATCCTGATGAACATGATCCCAGTACTTATCGTCGCGGTACTGGTGGCGCTGGGGCTGAAATTCATCCCGGAAAAAATGATCAACGGCTTCCAGATCTTCGCCAAATTCCTCGTCGCATTGATCACCCTCGGTCTTGCTGCCGCGGTGGTGAAATTCCTGCTTGGCTGGGAACTGATCCCGGGCTTGGATCCGATCTTCATGGCCCCTGGCGATAAACCCGGTGAAGTGATGCGCGCCATTGAAGTTATCGGTTCTATCTCCTGCGTGTTGTTAGGGGCATATCCGATGGTGCTGTTGCTGACCCGCTGGTTTGAAAAACCGCTGATGAGCGTCGGTAAAGTGCTGAATATGAACAACATCGCGGCAGCCGGCATGGTGGCAACGCTTGCCAACAACATCCCGATGTTTGGCATGATGAAGCAGATGGATACCCGCGGCAAAGTCATCAACTGCGCCTTCGCCGTTTCCGCTGCTTTCGCCCTGGGCGACCACTTAGGCTTCGCCGCTGCCAACATGAACGCCATGATCTTCCCGATGATTGTCGGCAAGTTGATCGGCGGCGTAACGGCAATTGGCGTGGCGATGATGCTGGTGCCAAAAGAAGACGCGACCGCGGCTAAAACCGAAGTGGAGGCGCAATCGTGAACATTCGCCAGCTACTGAGCGTCGGTATCGATATCGGCACCACCACCACCCAGGTGATTTTCTCCCACCTGGAGCTGGTTAACCGTGCGGCGGTGTCGCAGGTGCCGCGCTACGAATTCATCAAACGCGAAATTAGCTGGCAAAGCCCGGTGTTCTTTACCCCTGTCGATAAACAGGGTGGTTTAAAAGAAGCGGAACTGAAATCGCTGATTTTAGAGCAATATCAGGCTGCGGGCATTGCGCCGGAAAGCGTTGATTCTGGTGCCATCATCATCACCGGTGAAAGCGCGAAAACCCGCAATGCTCGCCCGGCGGTGATGACGCTCTCCCAGTCGCTGGGCGATTTTGTCGTCGCCAGCGCCGGACCGCATCTCGAATCTGTGATTGCGGGTCACGGTGCCGGGGCGCAAACACTCTCTGAACAACGGCTGTGTCGGGTACTGAATATCGACATCGGCGGTGGCACCGCGAACTACGCCCTGTTCGATGCCGGAAAAATCAGTGGTACTGCCTGCCTGAACGTTGGCGGTCGCCTGCTGGAAACCGACAGCCAGGGGCGCGTGGTGTACGCCCATAAACCGGGGCAGATGATTGTGGATGAGTGTTTCGGCGCAGGCACTGACGCCCGTTCGCTGACTGGCGCGCAGCTGGTGCAGGTTACCCGGCGGATGGCGGAACTGATTGTCGAAGTGATTGACGGAACGCTCTCGCCGCTCGCGCAGGCATTGATGCAAACCGGTTTACTGCCCGCAGGTGTTACGCCCGAAATCATTACGCTTTCTGGCGGCGTGGGCGAATGTTATCGCCACCAGCCCGCCGACCCGTTCTGTTTTGCCGATATTGGCCCGCTTCTGGCAACTGCGCTGCATGACCATCCGCGCCTGCGTGAGATGAACGTACAGTTTCCGGCGCAAACCGTGCGCGCCACGGTGATTGGCGCGGGCGCACATACCCTTTCGCTCTCTGGCAGCACAATCTGGCTGGAGGGCGTACAACTGCCGCTGCGCAATTTGCCAGTGGCGATCCCAATTGATGAAACGGATCTGGTGAGAGCCTGGCAACAGGCGCTGATTCAGCTGGATCTTGATCCTAAAACTGATGCGTACGTGCTGGCGCTTCCCGCCTCGCTGCCTGTGCGTTACGCCGCGGTACTGACGGTCATCAACGCGCTGGTCGATTTCGTCGCGCGTTTTCCGAATCCGCATCCCCTGCTGGTGGTGGCCGGGCAGGACTTTGGTAAGGCTCTGGGCATGTTGTTGCGCCCACAGCTACAACAACTCCCGTTGGCAGTCATTGACGAAGTGATTGTCCGCGCGGGGGACTATATCGACATTGGTACGCCTCTTTTTGGCGGATCGGTTGTGCCGGTGACGGTGAAATCACTCGCATTTCCTTCCTGAGGGAACGACTTATGAAACTAAAGACCACATTGTTCGGCAATGTATATCAGTTTAAGGATGTAAAAGAGGTGCTGGCTAAAGCCAACGAACTGCGTTCGGGGGATGTGCTGGCGGGCGTTGCAGCGGCAAGCTCACAGGAGCGCGTGGCGGCAAAGCAGGTGTTGTCGGAAATGACCGTAGCGGACATCCGCAATAATCCGGTGATTGCCTATGAAGATGACTGCGTCACGCGGCTGATTCAGGACGACGTCAACGAAACGGCCTACAACCAGATTAAAAACTGGAGCATCAGCGAGCTGCGTGAGTATGTGCTGAGCGACGAAACCAGCGTTGATGACATTGCCTTTACCCGCAAAGGGCTGACCTCGGAAGTGGTGGCGGCGGTAGCGAAGATTTGCTCCAACGCGGATCTGATCTACGGCGCGAAGAAAATGCCGGTGATCAAAAAGGCCAATACCACCATCGGTATTCCTGGCACCTTTAGCGCCCGTTTGCAGCCGAACGATACCCGTGACGACGTGCAAAGTATCGCCGCGCAAATCTACGAAGGGCTTTCCTTCGGGGTGGGCGATGCGGTGATTGGCGTCAACCCGGTAACGGATGACGTCGAGAACTTAAGTCGCGTGCTGGATACCGTTTATGGCGTGATCGACAAATTCAACATTCCGACCCAGGGCTGCGTGCTGGCGCACGTCACCACCCAGATTGAAGCAATTCGTCGCGGCGCGCCGGGCGGGCTGATTTTCCAGAGTATCTGCGGCAGCGAAAAAGGGCTGAAAGAGTTTGGCGTGGAGCTGGCGATGCTCGACGAAGCGCGCGCAGTGGGCGCGGAGTTCAACCGTATCGCCGGGGAAAGCTGCCTCTACTTCGAAACCGGGCAAGGTTCTGCGCTGTCCGCTGGCGCTAACTTCGGCGCGGACCAGGTGACGATGGAAGCGCGTAACTATGGGCTGGCGCGTCATTACGATCCGTTTATCGTCAACACCGTGGTCGGCTTTATTGGGCCGGAGTATCTCTACAACGACCGCCAGATTATTCGTGCGGGCTTAGAAGATCACTTTATGGGCAAGCTGAGCGGCATCTCTATGGGCTGTGACTGCTGCTACACCAACCACGCTGACGCTGACCAGAACCTCAACGAAAACCTGATGATCCTGCTCGCCACCGCAGGCTGCAACTACATCATGGGGATGCCGCTGGGCGATGACATCATGCTCAACTACCAGACCACGGCCTTCCACGACACCGCCACTGTGCGTCAGTTACTCAACCTGCGCCCGTCACCGGAGTTTGAACGCTGGCTGGAAAACATGGGCATTATGGCAAACGGTCGCCTGACCAAACGGGCGGGCGATCCGTCACTGTTTTTCTGATGACGCGGAGATAACACATCATGGATCAAAAACAGATTGAAGAAATTGTACGCAGCGTGATGGCGTCAATGGGACAAGCGGCCCCCGCGCCGTCAGAAGCAAAGTGCGCCACTACCACCTGTGCGGCACCGGTGACCACGGAAAGCTGCGCGCTGGATTTAGGTTCCACTGAAGCAAAAGCGTGGATTGGTGTTGAAACCCGCATCGCGCAGACGTATTAACAGAACTGCGTCGCAGCACCGTGGCCCGCGTTTGTACCGGTCGTGCGGGTCCGCGTCCGCGTACCCAGGCGCTGCTGCGTTTCCTGGCCGATCACTCTCGTTCGAAAGATACCGTACTGAAAGAAGTGCCGGAAGAGTGGGTGAAAGCGCAGGGCTTGCTGGAAGTGCGCTCTGAAATTAGCGACAAAAATCTCTACCTGACTCGCCCGGATATGGGTCGCCGCCTGTGTGCAGAAGCTGTTGAAGCCCTGAAATCACAGTGTGTCGCCAGTCCGGACGTACAGGTCGTTATTTCTGATGGCCTGTCTACTGACGCGATCACCGTGAACTATGAAGAGATCCTGCCACCGCTGATGGCGGGCCTGAAACAGGCCGGGCTGAAAGTCGGCACGCCGTTCTTTGTGCGTTACGGTCGCGTGAAAATTGAAGATCAGATCGGTGAGATCCTCGGCGCGAAAGTGGTGATCCTGCTGGTGGGCGAACGCCCGGGGTTAGGGCAGTCAGAAAGTCTTTCCTGCTACGCCGTCTACTCACCGCGTATGGCGACCACCGTTGAGGCCGATCGCACCTGTATCTCTAACATTCACCAGGGCGGCACGCCGCCAGTTGAAGCCGCAGCAGTTATTGTGGATTTGGCGAAACGTATGCTGGAGCAGAAAGCATCCGGCATCAACATGACCCGATAAGGAGGCATCATGCCAGCTTTAGATTTGATTCGACCGTCGGTCACCGCCATGCGGGTGATTGCCTCCGTTAACGCCGATTTTGCGCGTGAGCTGAAATTGCCGCCGCATATTCGTAGCCTTGGGCTGATTTCCGCCGACTCCGATGACGTCACCTACATTGCCGCTGATGAAGCGACCAAACAGGCGATGGTGGAAGTGGTGTATGGCCGCTCGCTGTATGCGGGAGCAGCACACGGCCCGTCACCGACTGCCGGTGAAGTGCTGATTATGCTGGGCGGGCCAAACCCGGCGGAAGTGCGTGCTGGTCTGGATGCAATGGTTGCGCATATTGAAAACGGTGCGGCCTTCCAGTGGGCCAACGATGCGCAAGATACGGCATTCCTTGCACATGTGGTTTCGCGTACTGGCTCTTATCTCTCTTCCACTGCGGGTATTACGCTTGGCGATCCGATGGCGTATCTGGTGGCGCCGCCGCTGGAAGCGACTTATGGCATTGATGCAGCGTTAAAATCTGCCGACGTACAGCTGGTGACTTATGTCCCGCCGCCGTCAGAAACCAACTATTCCGCCGCATTCTTAACGGGAAGCCAGGCGGCGTGTAAAGCGGCCTGTAATGCCTTTACCGATGCAGTGCTGGAAATCGCGCGGAATCCAATCCAGCGTGCGTAACGGAGGTTGCCGATGATCAATGCACTGGGATTGCTGGAAGTGGACGGCATGGTCGCCGCAATCGATGCGGCGGATGCGATGCTGAAAGCGGCCAACGTGCGCCTGCTCAGTCATGAAGTACTTGACCCAGGTAGGTTGACGCTGGTGGTGGAAGGCGATCTGGCGGCGTGTCGTGCGGCGCTGGATGCAGGTTGTGCTGCTGCGATGCGTACCGGGCGCGTCATCAGCCGCAAGGAGATCGGTCGGCCAGACGATGACACCCAGTGGCTGGTTACTGGCTTTAACCGCCAGCCAAAGCAAGCTGTAAAGGAACCCTGCGTGCCAGCTATCGTTGCGGAATCTGCTGACGAGTTGTTGGCGCTGTTAACATCAGTACGTCAGGGAATGACGGCAGGAGAAGTGGCTGCCCACTTTGGCTGGCCGTTGGAAAAAGCCAGAAATGCGCTCGAACAGCTCTTTTCTGCCGGGACGTTACGTAAACGCAGTAGTCGTTATCGTCTCAAGCCCCATTAATCTGTCGGAGGTGCCGGGTGTCATATAACACCCGGCATTAACATCATGAAAAAGCCCCGTACAGCTAATTTGCACCATCTTTATCATGACCCCTTATCCGAAAACCTGAAGCTTACGCCGAAGGTCGAAGTGGATAATGTTCATCAACGACAGACAACGGATGTCTATGAACATGCTTTGACGATTACCGCCTGGCAGCAGATTTACGATCAACTGCATCCGGGCAAGTTTCATGGTGAATTTACGGAAATTCTACTCGATGATATTCAGGTTTTCCGTGAATACACCGGTCTGGCACTGCGTCAGTCGTGCCTGGTCTGGCCGAACTCTTTCTGGTTTGGTATTCCGGCGACACGCGGCGAACAGGGATTTATCGGCTCACAATGCCTGGGAAGCGCGGAAATTGCCACGCGCCCTGGCGGCACCGAGTTTGAACTGAGTACACCGGATGATTATACGATCCTTGGCGTAGTGCTTTCTGAAGATGTCATTACCCGGCAGGCTAACTTTTTGCATAACCCGGAAAGGGTGCTGCATATGTTACGTAACCAGTCGGCGCTGGAAGTGAAAGAGCAGCATAAAGCCGCGCTGTGGGGCTTTGTCCAACAGGCGTTGGCGACATTTTGCGAGAACCCGGAGAATCTTCATCAGCCTGCGGTGCGTAAAGTGCTGGGGGATAATTTGCTGATGGCGATGGGGGCGATGCTGGAAGAAGCGCAACCAATGGTGACAGCGGAAAGCATCAGTCATCAGAGTTACCGCCGATTGCTTTCCCGCGCCCGTGAATATGTGTTGGAAAACATGTCCGAACCGGTAACCGTACTGGACTTGTGTAATCAACTGCACGTCAGTCGCCGCACCTTACAAAACGCATTTCACGCTATTTTGGGCATTGGCCCGAATGCATGGCTAAAACGCATTCGCCTGAACGCCGTGCGCCGTGAACTGATTAGTCCGTGGTCGCAAAGTATGACGGTAAAAGACGCCGCCATGCAGTGGGGATTCTGGCATCTGGGGCAATTTGCCACGGATTATCAGCAACTGTTTGCCGAGAAGCCGTCACTGACACTGCATCAGCGGATGCAGGAGTTGGAGTGAGGGAGTTACACCCAATCCCTGACCTTAATAAACTCACTCAACGCCGCTTCCGGAGAGCCTGCTTCCGGCTGATAATCGTACTCCCAGCGTACCAGTGGCGGCATTGACATCAGAATAGATTCGGTGCGCCCGCCGGTTTGTAAACCAAACAGCGTCCCGCGATCCCATACCAGGTTGAACTCGACATAGCGCCCGCGGCGGTACAACTGGAAATTGCGCTCGCGTTCGCCGTATTCCATTGCTTTACGCCGTTCAACAATCGGTAAATAAGCGTCGGTGTAGCCTTTGCCTACCGCCTGCATAAAGGCGAAACAGTGGTCGAAATCTGGCGTGTTCAGATCATCAAAGAACAGCCCGCCAATACCGCGCTGTTCGTTGCGATGTTTGAGGTAGAAGTATTCGTCGCACCACTTTTTGTAACGGGGATAAACGTCTTCGCCAAATGGCAGGCACAGGTCACGGGCGGTGCGGTGCCAGTGAATAGCATCCTCTTCAAAGCCATAGAAAGGGGTTAAGTCGAAGCCGCCGCCAAACCACCAGACGGGATCGGCACCCGGTTTTTCGGCAATAAAAAACCGCACATTCGCGTGGCTGGTGGGAATGTACGGATTATGCGGATGCACTACCAGCGATACGCCCATCGCCTCGAAACTGCGCCCGGCAAGTTCCGGGCGATGAGCGGTCGCGGAAGCGGGCATCGCGTTGCCGTGGACGTGAGAAAAGTTGACGCCCGCCTGTTCGAAAACACCACCATTACGCAACACCCGACTACGCCCGCCGCCACCAGCTTCACGTTGCCAGCTATCTTCGACAAACTCTGCGCCATCTACGGCGGCCAGTTGCTGGCAAATTGTATCCTGAAGGTCGAGGAGGAACTGTCTAACCTGGTGCGCGTCGGGTTTCATAACTTACCGCTTTTTCGAGTGTGCTTTCTGGTTATCAAACCAGTGGAAATAACTGATCACGCCTTCAGCAATCGCTGTGGCGATTTTCTGACGAAACGCAGCCGTGCCTAACAGCCGTTCTTCTTCCGGGTTGGTGATAAACGAAGTTTCCACCAGCACCGAAGGAACCGACGGTGATTTCAACACCACAAATGCCGCTTGTTCGGTGTTGCGGCTGTGCAGTTTATGCACCGGCTTAATCTTCTTCAGAATATGCGAGCCGAGCGTCAGACTATTTTTAATGGTATCTGTTTGCACCAGATCAAACAGCACTTGTTGCAATAGGTGATCCCTGTCGGTCGCCTTTTTCCCGGCAACTTCATCAGCACGGTTTTCGCGTTCGGACAAATATTTTGCCATCGCGCTACTTGCGCCACGGTTAGAGAGGGCAAAGACCGATGCACCGGCAGCTTTCGGGTTGGTAAAGCCGTCGGCGTGAATTGACATAAACAGGTCTGCGCCATGTTTATGGGCGATTTCAACGCGATCGTACAGTGGAATAAAGGTATCGCCAGAACGCGTCAGCCGCGCATCAATGCCATGATTGCGCAAAATTGAACGGACGTTTTTGGCAATCGCCAGCACCACGTGTTTTTCTTTTGACCCGTTGCGGCCAATCGCACCGGTATCAATCCCGCCGTGGCCTGGATCGAGAACGACTATCCGCTTGCCCCCGGCTTTTTTGGCTTTCGGCTTAGTGTGTCCGTTGCTGGTTTTTAAAGGTTCTTCTTTGGCGATGGCTTGTGACATTCCTGACAACGTCAGGGCAGCCAATCCGGCTTTCAGCACCTGGCGGCGCGAAGTGAGTGTTTTTAGTGGTTTAAAAGTGCTCATACGGCCTGAGTTGTAATAATGAAGTTCCAGATGTTATATCGTATCGCGTAATCCGTTACGACGGTTTGCTGGTGAGAATTGTTTTACTTTTCATTTCAATAAATGACAACGCGTCATTATGCCACTTTTTCAACCGATTTTCGTCAGATATTGGCTAATTCGGTCGTTCACGCCATAATCACCCTTTTAACCCCCAAAAAGGTAACTCATACCATGGAGATACGCGTATTTCGCCAGGAAGATTTCGAAGAGGTCATCACCCTTTGGGAGCGTTGCGACTTGCTGCGTCCATGGAACGATCCGGAAATGGACATCGAGCGCAAGATGAACCATGACGTCAGTTTGTTCCTGGTCGCGGAAGTGAATGGTGAAGTGGTGGGAACGGTGATGGGCGGTTATGACGGGCATCGTGGGTCTGCTTATTATCTTGGCGTGCATCCGGAGTTTCGCGGGCGCGGAATTGCTAACGCGTTGCTTAATCGACTGGAGAAAAAGCTCATTGCCCGCGGTTGCCCGAAAATTCAGATCAACGTGCCGGAAGACAACGACATGGTGCTCGGAATGTACGAACGCCTGGGATATGAACACGCTGATGTGCTGAGTCTGGGTAAGCGTTTGATTGAAGATGAAGAGTACTGAGTTTCATCCTGTCCATTATGATGCGCACGGACGCCTGCGTTTACCTTTTCTCTTCTGGCTTGTGCTACTGCTTCAGGCGCGAACCTGGGTGCTGTTTGTGATTGCCGGTGCGTCGCGTGAGCAGGGTACTGCGCTGCTGAATCTGTTTTATCCCGATCACGATAATTTCTGGCTGGGGTTAATTCCCGGCATTCCAGCAGTGCTGGCGTTTTTGCTGAGTGGTCGGCGCGCTACGTTTCCCCGTATCTGGCATGGGCTCTATTTTCTGTTGCTGTTGGCGCAAGTGGTTTTACTTTGCTGGCAACCGTGGCTGTGGCTGAACGGCGAATCGGTTAGCGGAATCAGTCTGGCGCTGGTAGTGGCGGATATTGTGGCGTTAATCTGGCTGCTGACCAATCGACGTTTACGCGCTTGTTTTAATGAAGAAAAAGAATAACGCAGAGGTGCGCTTTGTTTATGCCGGATGCGGCGTGAACGCCTTATCCGGCCTACAAAACATCGAAAATTCAAGATATTGCAGGAAAAAGTAGGCCTGATAAGCGTAGCGCATCAGGCAATTTTGTGTTTGTCATCTACCTCTAACGGCACTTTTTTGCAAATTTGCACTCCAAGCAACGTTATTGAATAACCAAAGGAAGTGAGATGAAATCGCTGCGTTTAATGTTATGCGCTATGCCGTTGATGCTGACCGGCTGTTCCACGATGTCGTCAGTTAACTGGTCTGCCGCGAATCCGTGGAACTGGTTTGGGTCGTCCACCAAAGTGAGCGAGCAGGGCGTGGGTGAATTAACGGCGTCCACACCATTACAAGAACAAGCTATTGCCGATGCGCTTGATGGTGATTATCGCCTGCGCAGCGGAATGAAAACCGCTAACGGTAATGTAGTGCGCTTTTTTGAAGTGATGAAAGGCGACAGCGTGGCGATGGTCATCAATGGTGATCAAGGTACAATCAGCCGCATTGACGTTTCAGATAGCGATATTCCTGCGGACACCGGTGTTAAAATCGGTACACCGTTTAGCGACCTTTACAGCAAAGCATTTGGCAATTGCCAAAAAGCCGATGGTGATGATCGTGCTGTCGAATGTAAAGCTGAAGGCAGTCAACATATTAGCTACCAGTTCAGCGGTGAATGGAGTGGTCCTGAAGGGTTAATGCCTTCGGACGATACCTTGAAAAACTGGAAAGTCAGTAAAATTATCTGGCGACGTTAATTTGCGTCTGAGCAAACCGCTAATCACAAA
Source organism: Escherichia sp. E4702 (assembly GCF_963883545.1). NCBI lineage: Bacteria > Pseudomonadati > Pseudomonadota > Gammaproteobacteria > Enterobacterales > Enterobacteriaceae > Escherichia > Escherichia sp. E4702. The sequence goes on from NZ_CAWORF010000009.1 coordinate 11,039, forward strand.
AAACACGTAAAATAGCGCCCAACAATGCCACGGATTGCGTGGCATTATTATTTTCAGGAGGAACAATGTCTCAGGTTCAGAGTGGCATTTTGCCAGAACATTGCCGCGCGGCGATTTGGATCGAAGCCAACGTAAAAGGGGAAGTTGATGCCCTGCGTGCGGCCAGTAAAACATTTGCCGACAAACTGGCGACTTTTGAAGCGAAATTCCCGGACGCACATCTTGGTGCAGTCGTTGCCTTTGGTAACAACACCTGGCGTGCTCTGAGCGGCGGCGTTGGTGCCGAAGAGCTGAAAGATTTTCCTGGCTACGGCAAAGGTCTTGCGCCGACCACTCAGTTCGATGTGTTAATCCACATTCTTTCTCTGCGTCATGATGTAAACTTTTCTGTCGCCCAGGCGGCGATGGAAGCCTTTGGTGACTGCATTGAAGTGAAAGAAGAGATCCACGGCTTCCGTTGGGTTGAAGAGCGTGACCTGAGCGGCTTTGTTGACGGCACAGAAAACCCGGCGGGTGAAGAGACGCGTCGCGAAGTGGCGGTTATCAAAGACGGCGTGGATGCAGGCGGCAGCTATGTGTTTGTGCAGCGTTGGGAGCACAACCTGAAGCAACTCAACCGTATGAGCGTTCACGATCAGGAGATGATGATCGGCCGTACCAAAGAAGCCAACGAAGAGATTGATGGCGACGAACGTCCGGAAACCTCTCACCTGACCCGTGTTGATCTGAAAGAAGATGGCAAAGGCTGAAGATTGTTCGCCAGAGCCTGCCGTACGGCACCGCCAGTGGCACTCACGGTCTGTACTTCTGCGCCTACTGTGCGCGTCTGCATAACATTGAGCAGCAACTGCTGAGCATGTTTGGCGATACCGATGGTAAGCGTGATGCGATGTTGCGTTTCACCAAACCGGTAACCGGCGGCTATTACTTCGCGCCGTCGCTGGACAAGCTGATGGCGCTGTAAGCGTTTCTGATTCGATGATTAAAGGCCAGCCAGTAACATAACTGACTGGCCTTTTTATTACTGCTTTAACGCCGCATACACTTGATCAACTACTTTCTGTCAGAACAGGGTATTTTGCGGCGCTGACGCTACAGCTAACAGCCAGCAGAGAAAGATAGAGCATTGTCCGTTTCATAATCAGTCCAGATTGACATTACGGTAGCCAAAGAGCGTGGTGAAAATAAACCCACTAACCCATGCCACCAGAATCCCACCTGCATATACCGCCATTGCCGGAAGGATACCTTGAGCGGAAGTCATCAGCGGCAGCGCCACCAGGCCAGACGGTCCGAAGGCGCTGTTTAAGCCCATTGGCAGACCCCACCAGGCTATCAGCCCGATAAACAAACCGCCCGCCGCGCCGCCTAAACAGGCGGTAACAAACGGCTTCATGCGGGGCAGGGTGACGCCGTAAATCAACGGTTCACCAACGCCCAGCAGGCCGGGAATAATCGCCCCGCGCACCTGGCTGCGTAACGCACTGTGCGGTTGCGCCCGCCAGTAGAGCGCCAACGCCGCGCCCACCTGGCCCGCGCCTGCCATCGAAAGGATGGGAAATAAGCTGTTGAATCCCTGGCTGTCCATTAACGCGAGGTAAACAGGAATAAAGCCCTGATGCACGCCAAACACCACGGCGATCAGGAACAGCCCGGCTAAAACCGCACAACCGAGCGGATTACTGTTCAGGTGCATAAACAGCCACGACATACCTTCGAATAACCAGCCGCCCAGCGGCATAATGATCAGGTACGCAAGCGTAGCGGTGATCAACAGAGTGATTAACGAGGTCAGCAGCATGTCGAGATCGTCCGGCATAAAGCGGCGCACCATGCCTTCAATGCGGGCGCAGGCCCAGGCGGCAATCAACACGCCGATAATATTGCCGCGCGGATCGATGGGCAGACCGAAGAAATCGTGAAATCCGGCGTAGTAACCAGTGGTGGCAGCAGGGTTATAACCGAGCAAAAAGAGCGCGGCGATAATTGCGCCATTTACGCCTGTGCCGCCGAACGCCTGGGCCGCGTTATAGCCCACCAGAATTACCAGGAAGGTGAACAAGCCTTTGCTGAACACCTTCATAAAATTCAGCGCGTCGGGCAGCGTTCCCTGAGCATCTGCCGGAACGTGCATCACCGTGGCGATTAGCGTCGCTATCCCCAGCAACAGACCCGCAGCAATAAAACCGGGGATCAGCGGCGTAAAGATGGTGGCGAATTTGGCGAGAAATTGTTGCACGCCGGAAGTTTGTCTGGCTTTTAACTGGCGTTTATTCTGGGCGGCGATTTCTGCGGCATCCTGTATCGGTGCTTCGCCCAGCAACTCGCTCATGGCTTTTGCGGCACGATGCGCTTTGCCTGGCCCAAAAACCACCTGCACCTGATCGCTGGTCAAAATGACGCCCTTTACGCCTTCCAGGGTTTTGATATCGGGATCAACCAGTGAACTGTCATGTACACCCAGACGCAGACGCGTCATACAGTTACCACAGCTGGCGATGTTTCCCGGGCCACCGACCCGGGTAAGAATGGTGTTCAGAAGTTCACTGCTGATCTCTTTAGCCATGGGTTATTCCTTTTCCAGAGCTTTGCGAATAAAGCCGCCATGTTGATCCAGGCGTTTTTTAGCTTCTGCGGCATCGAGATTTTTCAGCACCATCACAATAGCCGTTTTACAGTGGCGGTCGCAGGCAACCAATGCCGCTTCCGCTTGCTCAGCGCTACATCCGGTGGCGTTTTTGACGATATTGACCTGGCGTACATGCAGTTTTTCATTGGTGGCGACCACATCGACCATCAGGTTGCCGAACACTTTGCCTGACTTAATCATCAACCCGGTGGAGAGCATATTGAGCACCAGTTTCTGCGCCGTGCCAGCTTTCATTCGCGAAGAACCCGTGACCACTTCGGCCCCAACAATCGGCGTAATAGCAAACTCTGCGGTAGTTGAAACGGCGCTCCCCGGATTACAGGAAATTCCCACTGTGCGGCAACCGAGCTGGCGGGCGTATTCCAGTCCGGCAATCACATACGGCGTACGACCGCTGGCGGCAATACCGACCACCACATCCTGTGCCGTTAAATTAATATTTTTCAGATCGTTAACGCCGCCTTCCCGGCTATCTTCCGCGCCTTCCACCGCGTGCTGAATGGCATATTCGCCGCCAGCAATCAAACCAACTACCAGGCCCGGTTTCACGCCGTAGGTCGGCGGACATTCACTGGCATCAAGAATACCCAGACGACCAGAGGTCCCCGCACCGATGTAAATCAGACGGCCGCCGCCGCTCACCTGGGCGTGAATAACATCGATCGCCGCTGCAATATCCGGCAGTACGTGCTCAACGGCGAGTGGTACGGTTTTATCTTCATCGTTGATAATCCGGCACATTTCCAGCGTCGAAACGCGGTCAATTTCAGCCGAGGCGGCGTTCGAGCCTTCGGTAATCATCTTTTCAAGTTGCATATACAATCACCTTAAATATTTGCCTTCGAATAATTTCATCTGGAGTGAATCATATCTCCCTGCCTGATTATGTACAGCAGTCAATGTGTACAATGACAGCGTTGTGGTTATGGAAGATTTTACTTAAGATTTTCCTGAATTTAGATCCACTACTCAGCATTGATCTGTCATTCAGGTATGGTAAGGACAATAGAGCGTAATGCTCTGTATTCAAAAGGAGAAACTTGAAATGGGTAAACTCACGGGCAAGACAGCACTGATTACAGGCGCATTGCAGGGAATTGGCGAAGGAATTGCCAGAACTTTTGCACGTCATGGCGCGAATCTAATCTTGCTGGATATCTCCCCTGAGATCGAAAAGCTGGCGGACGAACTGTGTGGTCGTGGTCATCGCTGTACGGCGGTTGTCGCCGATGTGCGTGACCCGGCGTCGGTAGCCGCTGCTATCAAGCGCGCGAAGGAAAAAGAAGGGCGCATTGATATCCTGGTGAATAACGCAGGCGTTTGTCGCCTGGGCAGTTTCCTCGATATGAGCGATGACGATCGCGATTTCCATATTGATATCAATATTAAAGGCGTATGGAACGTCACAAAGGCGGTGCTGCCGGAGATGATTGCCCGTAAAGATGGTCGCATTGTGATGATGTCTTCGGTCACTGGCGATATGGTGGCCGATCCTGGCGAAACGGCGTATGCCTTAACGAAAGCGGCGATTGTTGGCCTGACTAAATCGCTGGCGGTGGAGTACGCGCAGTCTGGTATTCGCGTAAATGCGATTTGTCCGGGCTACGTGCGCACGCCAATGGCGGAAAGTATTGCCCGCCAGTCGAACCCGGAAGATCCAGAATCGGTGCTGACTGAAATGGCAAAAGCAATCCCGATGCGTCGCCTCGCCGATCCGCTGGAAGTCGGCGAACTCGCGGCCTTTCTCGCATCCGATGAATCCAGCTATTTAACCGGTACACAGAATGTGATCGATGGCGGCAGCACGTTGCCGGAGACGGTTAGCGTCGGCATCTGATTCACCTCTGTTTCCTCCCTGCATCTGTGGGGAGGATTTCGTCTTATTCCCTTTTCAACTTCCAAATCACCAAACGGTATATAAAACCGTTACTCCTTTCATGCCCGTTATAAATATGATGGCTATTAGAAAGTCATTAAATATATAAGGGTGCGCAATGGCCGTTAACTTACTGAAAAAGAAATATCTCGCGCTGGTTGCTTCTCTGCTGCTGGCAGGCCATGTACAGGCAACAGAACTGCTGAACAGTTCTTATGACGTCTCCCGCGAGCTGTTTGCCGCCCTGAACCCGCCGTTTGAACAGCAATGGGCCAAAGATAACGGCGGCGACAAACTGACGATAAAACAATCTCATGCCGGGTCATCAAAACAGGCGCTGGCGATTTTACAGGGCTTAAAAGCAGACGTTGTCACTTATAACCAGGTGACCGACGTACAAATCCTGCACGACAAAGGCAAGCTGATCCCGGCGGACTGGCAGTCGCGCCTGCCGAATAATAGCTCGCCGTTCTACTCCACCATGGGCTTCCTGGTGCGTAAGGGTAACCCGAAGAATATCCACGACTGGAACGATCTGGTGCGCTCCGACGTGAAGCTGATTTTCCCGAACCCGAAAACCTCCGGTAACGCGCGTTACACCTATTTAGCCGCGTGGGGTGCAGCGGATAAAGCCGACGGTGGCGATAAAGCCAAAACCGAACAGTTTATGACTCAGTTCCTGAAAAACGTTGAAGTGTTCGATACCGGCGGTCGTGGCGCGACCACCACTTTTGCCGAGCGCGGCCTGGGCGATGTGCTGATCAGCTTTGAATCGGAAGTGAACAATATCCGTAAACAGTATGAAGCGCAGGGCTTCGAAGTGGTGATTCCGAAAACCAACATTCTGGCGGAATTCCCGGTGGCGTGGGTCGATAAAAATGTGCAGGCCAACGGTACGGAAAAAGCCGCCAAAGCCTACCTGAACTGGCTCTACAGCCCACAGGCGCAAACCATCATCACCGATTATTACTACCGCGTGAATAACCCGGAAGTCATGGACAAACTGAAAGACAAATTCCCGCAGACCGAACTGTTCCGCGTGGAAGACAAGTTTGGCTCATGGCCGGAAGTGATGAAAACCCACTTCACCAGCGGCGGCGAGTTAGACAAGCTGTTAGCGGCGGGGCGTAACTGATGTTGGCCGTTTCATCAAGACGCGTGCTGCCGGGCTTTATCTTAAGCCTCGGCACCAGTCTGCTGTTTGTGTGCCTGATTTTGCTGCTGCCACTCTCCGCGCTGGTGATGCAACTGGCTCAGATGAGCTGGGCGCAGTACTGGGAGGTGATCACCAACCCGCAGGTGGTCGCGGCCTATAAAGTGACGCTGCTGTCGGCGTTTGTGGCATCTATTTTTAACGGCGTTTTCGGTCTGCTGATGGCGTGGATTTTAACCCGTTATCGCTTTCCGGGTCGCACGCTGCTTGATGCGCTGATGGATTTACCCTTTGCGCTGCCAACGGCAGTTGCCGGTTTAACGCTGGCCTCGCTCTTTTCCGTGAACGGTTTTTACGGTGAATGGCTGGCGAAGTTCGATATCAAAGTCACCTACACCTGGCTGGGGATTGCGGTGGCGATGGCCTTTACCAGCATTCCGTTTGTGGTGCGTACCGTGCAGCCGGTGCTGGAAGAGTTAGGCCCGGAATATGAAGAAGCGGCAGAAACGCTCGGCGCAACGCGCTGGCAGAGTTTCTGCAAAGTGGTGCTGCCGGAACTTTCTCCGGCGCTGGTGGCGGGCGTGGCGCTGTCGTTTACCCGTAGCCTCGGTGAGTTTGGCGCGGTGATATTTATCGCCGGGAACATCGCCTGGAAGACGGAAGTGACGTCGCTGATGATTTTTGTTCGCTTACAGGAGTTTGATTACCCGGCGGCGAGCGCGATTGCTTCGGTGATCCTCGCGGCATCCCTGCTGCTGTTGTTCTCAATTAACACTCTGCAAAGTCGCTTTGGTCGGCGTGTGGTAGGTCATTAATGGCGGAAGTGACACAGTTGAAGCGTTATGACGCGCGCCCGATTAACTGGGGCAAATGGTTTCTGATTGGCATCGGGATGCTGGTTTCGGCGTTCATCCTGCTGGTGCCGATGATTTACATCTTCGTACAGGCATTCAGCAAAGGGTTGATGCCGGTTTTACAGAATCTGGCCGATCCAGACATGCTGCACGCCATCTGGCTAACGGTGATGATTGCGCTGATTGCCGTGCCGGTGAACCTGGTGTTCGGCATCCTGCTGGCCTGGCTGGTGACACGTTTTGATTTTCCTGGGCGTCAGTTGCTGCTGACGCTGCTGGATATCCCGTTTGCCGTCTCTCCGGTGGTCGCAGGCCTGGTGTATCTGCTGTTCTACGGCTCTAACGGCCCGCTGGGCGGCTGGCTGGATGAACATAATCTGCAAATTATGTTCTCCTGGCCGGGAATGGTGCTGGTCACTATCTTCGTCACCTGCCCGTTTGTGGTGCGCGAGTTGGTGCCGGTGATGTTAAGCCAGGGCAGCCAGGAAGACGAAGCGGCGATTTTGCTTGGCGCGTCTGGCTGGCAGATGTTCCGTCGCGTCACATTGCCGAATATTCGCTGGGCGCTGCTTTATGGCGTGGTGCTGACCAACGCCCGCGCGATTGGCGAGTTTGGCGCAGTGTCGGTGGTTTCCGGCTCGATTCGCGGCGAAACACTTTCGCTGCCGTTACAGATTGAATTGTTGGAGCAGGACTACAACACCGTCGGCTCCTTTACCGCTGCTGCGCTGTTGACGCTGATGGCGATTATCACCCTGTTTTTAAAGAGTATGTTGCAGTGGCGCCTGGAGAATCAGGAAAAACGCGCGCAGCAGGAGGAACATCATGAGCATTGAGATTGCCAATATTAAGAAGTCTTTTGGTCGCACCCAGGTGCTGAACGATATCTCACTGGATATTCCTTCAGGTCAGATGGTCGCGTTGCTGGGGCCGTCTGGTTCCGGGAAAACCACGCTGCTGCGCATTATTGCCGGGCTGGAGCATCAAACCAGTGGGCATATTCGCTTCCATGGCACCGACGTCAGCCGCCTGCACGCGCGCGATCGTAAAGTGGGATTCGTGTTTCAGCATTACGCGCTGTTCCGCCATATGACGGTGTTCGACAATATCGCCTTTGGCCTGACGGTGCTGCCGCGTCGCGAGCGCCCGAATGCCGCAGCTATCAAAGCGAAAGTGACAAAATTGCTGGAGATGGTGCAGCTTGCCCATCTGGCGGATCGTTATCCGGCGCAGCTTTCCGGCGGCCAGAAACAGCGCGTGGCGCTGGCGCGTGCGCTTGCCGTGGAACCGCAAATTCTGCTGCTCGATGAACCGTTTGGCGCGCTGGATGCGCAGGTGCGTAAAGAGCTGCGTCGCTGGCTGCGTCAACTGCATGAAGAACTGAAATTCACCAGCGTGTTCGTTACCCACGACCAGGAAGAAGCGATGGAAGTCGCCAACCGCGTGGTGGTGATGAGCCAGGGCAATATCGAACAGGCTGATGCGCCGGACCAGGTATGGCGCGAACCGGCGACCCGTTTTGTGCTCGAATTTATGGGCGAAGTAAACCGTCTGCGTGGCACCATTCGCGGTGGGCAGTTCCACGTTGGCGCACATCGCTGGCCGCTGGGCTACACGCCTGCGTATCAGGGGCCGGTGGATCTCTTCCTGCGCCCGTGGGAAGTGGATATCAGCCGCCGCACCAGCCTTGAATCGCCACTGCCGGTCCAGGTGCTGGAAGCCAGCCCGAAAGGCCACTACACCCAATTAGTTGTGCAGCCGCTGGGGTGGTATGAAGATCCGCTCACCGTGGTAATGCGTGGCGATGATGCGCCAGTGCGCGGCGATCGTTTGTTCGTCGGGCTGCAACATGCGCGGCTGTATAACGGTGACGAGCGTATTGAAACCCGCGATGAGGAACTTGCTCTCGCACAAAGCGCCTGATAGGTTGAGTGAATGTTAAACGCCCGGAGGCGCTTCCCGCGATCCGGGCTTTTTAATGGCAAGGTTTGTAACCTGTAGGCCAGATAAGACGCGCAAGCGTCGCATCAGGCAACACCACGTATGGACAGAGATCGTGAGTACATTAGAACAAACAATTGGCAATACGCCTCTGGTGAAGTTGCAGCGAATGGGGCCGGATAACGGCAGTGAAGTGTGGTTAAAACTGGAAGGCAATAACCCGGCAGGCTCGGTGAAAGATCGTGCGGCGCTATCGATGATCGCCGAGGCGGAAAAGCGCGGGGAAATTAAACCGGGCGACGTGTTAATCGAAGCCACCAGTGGTAACACCGGCATTGCGCTGGCAATGATTGCCGCGCTTAAAGGCTATCGCATGAAATTGCTGATGCCCGACAACATGAGCCAGGAACGCCGTGCGGCGATGCGTGCTTATGGTGCGGAACTGATTCTTGTCACCAAAGAGCAGGGCATGGAAGGTGCGCGCGATCTGGCGCTTGAAATGGCGAATTGTGGTGAAGGCAAGCTGCTCGATCAGTTCAATAATCCTGATAATCCCTACGCCCATTACACCACCACCGGGCCGGAAATCTGGCAGCAAACCGGCGGGCGCATCACTCATTTTGTCTCCAGCATGGGGACGACCGGCACTATCACCGGCGTTTCACGCTTTATGCGCGAACAATCCAAACCGGTGACCATTGTTGGCCTGCAACCGGAAGAGGGCAGCAGCATTCCCGGCATCCGCCGCTGGCCTGCGGAATATCTGCCAGGCATCTTTAACGCATCGCTGGTGGATGAGGTACTGGATATTCATCAGCGCGATGCGGAAAACACCATGCGCGAACTGGCGGTGCGGGAAGGGATTTTCTGCGGGGTGAGTTCAGGCGGTGCGGTTGCTGGCGCGATACGCGTGGCAAGAGCTAACCCCGGCGCGGTAGTGGTGGCGATCATCTGCGATCGCGGCGATCGTTACCTTTCTACCGGGGTATTCGGGGAAGAGCATTTTAGCCAGGGGGCGGGGATTTAAGATTATTGCGCAGGCACTGTTTTATCCGTCTGCGCAATCAGCGCATGTAAAAAAGGTTGCGCATTTTCATCGCTCTTACCGGGCATCTTCACGATGTAAGGCTTACCGGTAATCGATGACGACGAAGCCACCTTATCAATAAACTGCTCGGCGGTATCAATGCGGTTGCGCGTGTTGCCGAGCTTCAACTTCAGATGCGAAACTGCTTCATCACAAGTATGTTCATCACCGTTGCGCACAAATATCAAATCCCTTTTCTGTGCTAATCCCTCCAGCATGGCGTTGATACGGGCTTCTTCGTGGGCAGTTAACTTCGCGTAAGCGGGGAGTGTCATCAACAGCGTAATGACCAGACAAATGATTTTCTTCACTGAATTACCATATCCTTGTTTTGTGATAGCCGATTTGACTGCCAAAATCAGGTAAAGTTTCGGTTGGGATGCGATGAGGATCATCGGCAAGGAGAAAAATTAAATGAGTAGTTTGTTGTTGTTTAACGATAAGAGCAGAGCGTTGCAGGCGGATATTGTCGCTGTGCAGTCGCAGGTGGTGTATGGCAGCGTAGGCAACAGCATTGCCGTGCCTGCTATTAAACAGAACGGCCTGAATGTCTTTGCCGTGCCGACCGTGTTGCTAAGCAATACGCCACATTATGATACGTTCTACGGTGGTGCGATTCCGGACGAATGGTTTAGCGGCTATTTACGTGCACTACAGGAGCGTGATGCGCTGCGCCAGCTGCGCGCTGTCACCACCGGTTATATGGGAACCGCGTCGCAAATCAAAATACTTGCCGAGTGGCTGACTGTATTACGCGAAAACCATCCTGACTTATTGATTATGGTCGATCCGGTCATTGGCGATATTGATAGCGGTATCTACGTCAAACCTGATCTTCCGGAGGCGTATCGGCAATATTTGTTGCCACTGGCGCAGGGAATTACACCAAATATCTTTGAGCTGGAAATCCTGACCGGTAAAAACTGCCGCGATCTCGACAGCGCCATTGCCGCAGCAAAAAGTTTGCTTTCAGACCCATTAAAATGGGTGGTTATTACCAGCGCCTCTGGTAACGAAGAAAATCAGGAGATGCAGGTGGTGGTGGTCAGTGCCGACAGCGTGAATGTCATTTCCCATTCTCGGGTAAAAACCGATCTGAAAGGTACAGGCGATCTGTTTTGCGCCCAGCTTATCAGTGGATTGTTGAAAGGTAAGGAATTGACTGACGCGGTACATAGCGCAGGCTTACGCGTGCTGGAGGTGATGCGCTACACCCAGCAACATGAGAGCGATGAATTGATTTTGCCGCCGTTGGCGGAAGCATAAAAAATGGCGCCGATTGGCGCCATTTTTCACTGCGGCAAGAATTACTTCTTGATGCGAATAACCGGGGTTTCACCCACAGTCACGCTACCGGACAGTTTGATCAGTTCTTTGATTTCGTCCATGTTGGAGATAACAACCGGAGTCAGGGTAGACTTGGCTTTCTCTTCCAGCAGCGGGAGATCGAATTCAATCACAGTATCGCCAACTTTCACGCGCTGACCTTCTTCAGCAATACGCTTGAAGCCTTCGCCTTTCAGTTCAACAGTGTCGATACCGAAGTGAACGAATAACTCAACGCCGCTATCAGATTCGATGGAGAACGCGTGGTTGGTTTCAAAGATTTTACCAATGGTGCCGTCAACCGGAGCGACCATTTTGTTACCAGTTGGTTTGATAGCAATACCATCACCAACGATTTTTTCCGCAAAAACGACATCCGGCACGTCTTCGATATTGACGATCTCGCCAGAGAGCGGAGCAATGATCTCAATAGTTCCAGTATCCTTCTTGTCGTCGGAAACCAGAGATTTCAGTTTATCGAACAAACCCATGATCTTCTCCTAAGCAGTAAATTGGGCCGCATCTCGTGGATTAGCAGATTGTTTTTTCTTCAATGAACTTGTTAACCAGCGTCATTAACTCGTCCGTTGTCGGTTGAGCAAGAGCCTGCTCTGCTAACACCTTCGCATCTTCGAAGTTCGTGTTACGGATAATCTTCTTAATGCGCGGGATAGAAATGGCGCTCATAGAGAATTCGTCCAGACCCATCCCCAGCAACAGAAGTGTAGCACGTTCATCGCCAGCAAGCTCACCACACATACCTGTCCATTTGCCTTCAGCATGAGAAGCATCAATAACTTGCTTGATCAAGTTCAGCACGGACGGTGACATTGGCTGGTAAAGGTGTGAAATCATATCATTACCACGGTCAACTGCCAGAGTGTACTGCGTTAAATCATTGGTGCCGATACTAAAGAAATCAACTTCTTTGGCTAAATGACGCGCAATTGTCGCGGCAGCCGGTGTTTCCACCATCACGCCAATTTCAATTGACTCGTCAAACGCTTTACCTTCGTCGCGCAGTTCCTGTTTGTAGATTTCGATCTCTTTGCGCAGTGCTCGCACTTCTTCAACAGAGATGATCATCGGGAACATGATGCGCAATTTACCGAAAGCAGAGGCACGCAGGATAGCGCGAAGCTGATCGCGCAGGATCTCTTTACGATCCATCGCGATACGGATAGCACGCCAGCCGAGGAACGGGTTCTCTTCTTTCGGGAAGTTCATATACGGCAGCTCTTTATCGCCGCCAATGTCCATGGTACGAACAATAACTGCCTGTGAGCCACACGCTTCAGCCACCGCTTTGTAAGCAGCAAACTGTTCTTCTTCGGTTGGCAGCGCGTCACGGTCCATGAACAGGAATTCGGTACGATACAGACCAACGCCTTCAGCGCCGTTACGCTCTGCACCTTCAACGTCACGAACAGTACCGATGTTAGCGCACACTTCGACCTGGTGACCGTCCAGCGTAATTGCTGGCAGATCTTTCAGTTTAGCAAGCTCTGCTTTTTCAGAAGCAACTTGCTCCTGAACGGCGCGCAGTTTATCAATAACTTCATTGGTTGGATTGACGTAAACTTGATTGTTTACGGCATCCAGAATCAGATAGTCGTCGTTTTTCACCTGAGAGGTGACGCTACCGGTACCCACGATGGCTGGCAGTTCCAGAGAACGCGCCATGATAGAGGTGTGGGAAGTCCGGCCACCTGCGTCGGTGATGAAACCCAGCACCTTCTTCAGGTTTAGCTGTGCGGTTTCAGACGGCGTCAGGTCAGCGGCAACCAGGATTACTTCATCCTGAATGGCGCTCAGGTCGATGATCTTCAGCCCAAGGATGTTGCGCAGCAGGCGCTTACCGATATCACGTACGTCGGCCGCACGCTCTTTCAGGTATTCGTCATCCAGTTCTTCCAGGGCAGAAGCCTGACCTTCGATAACTTCATGAGCAGCTGCATCAGCGGTCATGTGCTTATCTTTAATCAGGGCTATGATTTCCTGCTCCAGCTCCTCATCTTCGAGCAACATAATATGCCCTTCGAAGATGGCTTCTTTTTCTTCACCGAACGTTTCACCAGCTTTCGTTTTGATCGTTTCCAGCTGGGCAGATGCCTTGGCACGACCGCTCAGAAAACGTTCAACTTCCTGATCAACCTGGTCGGCAGAAATTTTTTTCCGGTCAATGACGATTTCGTCTTCTTTCAAAAGCAGAGCTTTACCGAAAGCGATACCCGGGGATGCTAAAATGCCTGAAATCATAACCCTACCTTACTTGTGACTGATTTTTAAAAGAACCCGGAAAATTACTCGAGTTCCGCCATCAGTTTAACCAGATGTTCAACCGCTTTTTGCTCGTCTTCGCCTTCTGCAGAGATAGTCACAACAGTGCCTTGAGTCAGGCCCAGAGTCTGCAGTTTGAACAGGCTTTTGGCGCTGGCGCTTTTGCCGTTAGAAGTCACAGTAATTTCAGAAGTGAAGCCCTTAGCTTCTTTTACAAACTGGGCAGCAGGGCGGGTGTGCAGACCGTTCGGAGCGGTAATGGTAACTTCTTGCTGGAACATTGTATTTCCCCAACTTATAGGTTTAGTGTTGTGGAACTAAAGTCTAGCCTGGCGGTTCGACTTTAGCCTGTATTGTTAGCGCCAGTTTTAACAGACGCGACGCACGAAGTGCTCTATACAGTCCATTGCTGGCGGATGTTGGCCGCTGACGTTTCGTTCATCATTAAACATTATGCCGCTAAAGGAAGACTTGAACCAAATCATAAAATCGATTCAGCTAAGGCTTTTCCTGTAACGATTAATTTCGCGCATCAAAATAATTAGTCAGGTTAAATACCAGTTCCGACAAGTTGAATCAATGCCAGGAGGGGTGAAAGTTTGAAGCAGGCCACAAAAAAGCACCTGAAAAGGTGCTTTTTTACGCATTTTTAACAAGCTGGCATTACTGTTGCAGTTCTTTCTCGGTAAAGAGATCGGCAAACAGTGCAGTGCTTAAATAACGCTCACCCGATGATGGTAGAATAACCACAATATTCTTATTGGTAAAGCTTTCATCTTCTTGTAGTTTCAACGCCGCAGCAACAGCCGCGCCGGAAGAGATCCCGGCAAGAATGCCTTCTTCTTCCATCAGGCGACGCGCAGTAGAGATGGCTTCTTCATTGGTGATGCCAATAACTTTGTCGACCAGTTTGAGATCAAGGTTAGCCGGGATAAAGCCAGCACCGATGCCCTGGATTTTATGCGGCCCGGGTTTGATTTCTTCACCTGCCAGCGCCTGGGCTATAACGGGAGAGTCGGTTGGTTCTACGGCAACAGAGATGAGGTCAGTCTTGCCTTTGGTGCCTTTAATGTAGCGGCTGACGCCGGTCAGCGTACCGCCAGTGCCGACACCAGCAATAAACACATCGACCTGACCGTCAGTATCTTCCCAGATCTCCGGGCCGGTGGTTTTTTCGTGAATTTCCGGGTTTGCCGGATTGCTGAATTGTTGCAGCAGCAAGTATTTTTCTGGATTGCTGGCAACAATTTCCTCCGCTTTTTGAATCGCACCTTTCATGCCTTTAGCACCTTCGGTCAGCACCAGGTTTGCACCTAACGCTTTGAGTAGCTTGCGGCGTTCAATACTCATGGTTTCCGGCATGGTCAGAGTGAGTTTATAACCGCGAGCGGCAGCCACATACGCCAGTGCAATCCCGGTATTGCCGCTGGTTGGCTCCACCAACTCACGCCCGGCTTCAGTACGCCGCGCTTTTCGGCATCCCAAATCATATTGGCACCGATACGGCACTTAACGCTGAAGCTGGGGTTTCGGGATTCCACCTTCGCCAGAATACGTCCGTTACCGATGCGATTCAGGCGAACCAGCGGTGTGTGACCGATAGTCAGCGAGTTATCTTCAAAAATCTTACTCATGGCCTGTCCTTAACTGTATGAAATTGGGATACAACAGGTAGCATACCCGCTCAGAGAATATGCGGAAGTAAGGATTTAGCATATCTATATGCAGAAGGGAAATAATGGCTCACAAGATGGAATAAGGGGCGGCATAAGCCACCCCTGTTCCACACATAATGTTTACAAAATAATCGGTAAATTGTTACCGCCATAATGCATGTTTAGCGCGGTAGCAATCGACCCACATCGCCGTAGCGCCACAAACGGCCACCGGCATGATGAACAGGTTGAGTACCGGGATCATCGTGAACAAACTGGTTAAAGCACCAAACTGCATATTAGTGATTTTGCGCGTGCGCAGGGCAGTGCGCATCTCTTTGAATGGCACTTTGTGGTTATCGAACGGATAGTCGCAGTACTGGATGGCTAACATCCAGGCACTGAACAGGAACCACAGCACCGGTGCGACGGTTTGCCCAATGCCAGGGATGAAGTAAAGGATCAGCAATACAATCGCGCGCGGCAGATACCAGGCAAACTTTTGCCATTCACGTTTCATAATCCGCGGCACATCTTTCATGATGCCGAAAATACCGGTATCCGGTGGCGTAGCGCCAGTCAGTCTTGCTTCCAGTTGTTCAGCCAACAAACCGTTAAATGGTGCGGCAATCCAGTTGGCGATGGTGGAGAAAAAATAGCCAAAAACCAGTAGCACGGAGATAACCGCTACAGGCCACAGCAAATAGCTCAACCATTGCAGCCAGTCAGGTACGTGACTCATTAACGACGGAATCCAAACATCCAGCTGGCTAAAGAGCCACCAGAACGCGCCTCCCATCAACAAGATATTGATCAACAGCGGTAAGATGACAAAACGGCGAATCCCAGGTTGCGAGACGAGCTTCCAGCCTTGCGCAAAATAGTAAAAACCGCTGCGTGAGGCAGATGTGAATGTTGAAACCATAATCAGGATATGCTCCTTTTGACCAATCCCAGGAAAGTTCTGCGTATTTTACCGGGTATTTGCGCAATGGACAGTTAGGATATGTTCGAAAAACCAGCAAAAAGCACGATTTCATCTATCTTTGTGCTGTGAAAGTTAATAGTGCACTTGCACTTGAGGTAATCGACAAATACTCTTAGTGAGTAAATGTTTGCCGTGGTGGCAAGGTGTTAGAACAACAGAGAATATAATGATGCAGGATTTGCGTCTGATATTAATCATTGTTGGCGCGATCGCCATAATCGCTTTACTGGTACATGGTTTCTGGACCAGCCGTAAAGAACGCTCTTCTATGTTTCGCGATCGGCCACTAAAACGAATGAAGTCAAAACGTGACGACGATTCTTATGACGAGGATGTCGAAGATGATGAGGGCGTTGGTGAGGTTCGTGTTCACCGCGTAAATCATGCCCCGGCTAACGCCCAGGAGCATGAGGCTGCTCGTCCGTCGCCGCAACACCAGTACCAACCGCCTTATGCGTCTGCGCAACCGCGTCAACCGGTTCAGCAGCCGCCTGAAGCGCAGGTACCGCCGCAACATGCTCCGCATTCAGCGCAGCCTGTTCAGCAACCGCAGCCAGTGCAACAACCGCAGCCAGTACAGCAGCCGGCTTACCCGCCGCAGCCTGAACAGCCGGTTGCTTCGCAGGTGCCTCCAGCTCCGCAGCCTACTTTCCAGACCGCGGAACCTGTAGCGGCACCGCAGCCTGAACCTGTAGCTGAACCAGCGCCTGTGATGGATAAGCCGAAGCGCAAAGAAGCGGTGATCATCATGAACGTCGCGGCGCATCACGGTAGCGAGCTGAACGGCGAACTGCTTCTTAATAGCATTCAACAGGCGGGCTTTATCTTTGGCGATATGAATATTTATCATCGCCATCTGAGCCCGGATGGCAGCGGCCCGGCATTATTCAGCCTGGCGAATATGGTGAAACCGGGAACCTTTGATCCTGAAATGAAGGATTTCACAACGCCGGGTGTCACTATCTTCATGCAGGTGCCGTCTTACGGTGATGAACTGCAAAACTTCAAGCTGATGCTGCAATCCGCGCAGCATATTGCCGATGAAGTAGGCGGCGTAGTGCTTGACGATCAGCGCCGTATGATGACTCCGCAGAAATTGCGCGAGTACCAGGACATCATCCGCGAAGTCAAAGACGCCAACGCCTGATACACTTAAGGCAAATTAACTTCTTTTCGAACCCCCGCTTGTCGGGGGTTTTTAGCATTGATGGTGCGATATGGAATCAATCGAACAACAACTGACAGAACTGCGAACGACGCTTCGCCACCATGAATATCTTTATCATGTGATGGATGCGCCGGAAATTCCCGACGCTGAATACGACAGGCTGATGCGCGAGTTACGTGAGCTGGAAGCCAAACATCCAGAGCTGATTACCCCTGATTCACCTACCCAACGTGTAGGTGCTGCGCCGCTGGCAGCCTTTAGCCAGATCCGTCATGAAGTACCAATGCTGTCGCTGGATAACGTATTTGATGAAGAGAGTTTTCTCGCCTTCAACAAACGCGTACAGGATCGTCTGAAAAGCAACGAAAAAGTGACCTGGTGCTGCGAGTTAAAGCTCGATGGGCTTGCCGTCAGCATTCTGTATGAGAATGGTGTACTGGTAAGCGCGGCAACCCGTGGCGATGGCACTACTGGGGAAGACATCACGTCTAACGTGCGTACCATTCGCGCCATTCCGCTGAAACTGCATGGTGAGAATATTCCAGCACGTCTGGAAGTGCGTGGTGAAGTGTTCCTGCCGCAGGCGGGCTTTGAGAAGATTAACGAAGAGGCGCGACGCACGGGCGGAAAAGTGTTTGCTAACCCACGTAATGCGGCGGCAGGTTCTCTGCGCCAGCTTGATCCGCGTATTAGTGCGAAGCGACCGCTTACTTTCTTCTGCTATGGCGTTGGCGTACTTGAAGGTGGCGAACTGCCGGACACTCATCTGGGCCGCTTAATGCAGTTTAAAGCGTGGGGATTACCAGTCAGCGATCGGGTAACGCTTTGCGAATCAGCAGAAGATGTGTTGGCGTTTTACCACAAAGTGGAAGAAGACCGCCCGACGCTGGGCTTTGATATTGACGGTGTAGTCATTAAGGTCAACTCGCTGGCGCAGCAGGAGCAACTTGGCTTTGTTTCCCGCGCCCCGCGCTGGGCTGTTGCGTTTAAATTCCCTGCGCAGGAACAAATGACTTTTGTGCGTGATGTAGAGTTTCAGGTTGGGCGTACAGGTGCGATTACGCCCGTTGCGCGTCTGGAACCTGTCCATGTTGCAGGCGTGCTGGTGAGCAACGCCACACTGCATAACGCCGACGAAATTGAACGTCTCGGTTTACGCATTGGCGATAAAGTGGTGATTCGCCGCGCAGGTGACGTGATCCCACAAGTGGTTAACGTTGTGCTTTCTGAACGACCGGAAGATACCCGTGAGGTTGTATTCCCGACGCATTGTCCGGTATGTGGTTCTGACGTGGAACGTGTAGAAGGCGAAGCCGTGGCTCGCTGTACTGGTGGCCTGATTTGCGGTGCTCAACGTAAAGAATCACTGAAACACTTTGTTTCCCGTCGTGCGATGGACGTTGATGGCATGGGTGACAAAATTATCGACCAACTAGTTGAAAAAGAATACGTCCACACTCCGGCGGACCTGTTCAAACTCACCGCAGGCAAACTTACTGGGCTGGAGCGAATGGGGCCGAAATCGGCACAAAATGTGGTTAACGCGCTGGAAAAAGCGAAAGAAACCACCTTTTCCCGCTTCCTCTATGCCCTTGGCATCCGTGAAGTCGGTGAGGCTACCGCAGCCGGTCTGGCGGCATATTTTGGCACGCTGGAAGCGCTGGAATCAGCCTCGATTGAAGAGCTGCAAAAAGTGCCAGACGTCGGGATCGTGGTGGCATCTCATGTTCACAACTTCTTTGCCGAAGAAAGCAACCGCAATGTCATCAGCGAGCTGTTGGCGGAAGGCGTTTACTGGCCTGAGCCGGTGGTGATTAACGCGGAAGAGATCGACAGCCCGTTTGCCGGTAAAACTGTGGTGCTCACCGGTAGCTTAAGTCAGATGTCGCGTGATGACGCTAAAGCTCGACTGGTCGAACTGGGCGCGAAAGTGGCGGGCAGCGTGTCGAAGAAAACCGATCTGGTGATTGCCGGAGAAGCTGCAGGCTCTAAACTGGCGAAGGCGCAGGAACTGGGTATTGAAGTTATCGACGAAGCTGAAATGCTGCGTTTGCTGGGGAGCTGAGGTGGAGAAAGAGCAGCTGATTGAAATTGCCAATACGGTGATGCCGTTTGGCAAGTACAAAGGGCGTCGCTTAATTGACCTGCCGGAAGAGTATCTACTGTGGTTTGCCCGCAAAGATGAGTTTCCGGCAGGCAAACTTGGTGAGTTAATGCAAATCACGTTGCTGATTAAAACCGAGGGGCTGACGCAACTGGTCCAGCCCCTGAAACGTCCGCTTTAAACTTTTCCGGCGCTGCTTTCCTGCTGCGCCTGCAGTTGCTCGGTCTGGCGCTTATAACGACGCGCCAGTACCGCGCAAACCATCAGTTGGATCTGATGGAAAATCATCAACGGCAGTACCATCATACCGATCACCGATGTGGGGAACAGAATGTTCGCCATCGGAATACCATTCGCCAGACTCTTTTTCGAGCCACAGAAGACGATAGTGATTTCATCCGCCTTATTGAAACCCAGTCGACGCGCCATAAAGACGTTAATCACAATCACAATAGCCAGCAATACGCAGCTAACTACCACAATAAACAGCAGCGAACCCCAACCGACTTTGTGCCAGATGCCGTTAACGACGGCTTCGCTGAATGCCGTATAAACGACCAAAAGAATGGATGTCTGGTCGGTTTTTGCTATCCACTTTTTATTGCGTGCTACCCAGTTACCAATCCACGGGCGAGAAAGATGTCCCAGCACGAACGGCAGCAGTAGTTGCAACATAATCTTACCGACCTGTTCCAGACTGCCTTCTGCACCGTGGATATTCATTACCAGACCGACCAGCAACGGCGAAAGGAAAATCCCCAGCAGGCTGGATGCCGACGCAGAACAAACTGCTGCCGCGACATTACCGCCCGCCATTGAAGTAAAGGCAATTGCAGACTGCACGGTAGCCGGGAGAATGCACAAATAGAGAAAACCGGAATAGAGCATCGGATCGACATTTACCGGTTTCCACCAGGCAAACAGTACGCCCAGAATCGGAAACAGTACGAAGGTGCTGCACATTACCCACAAATGCAATCGCCAGTGACTACCGCCAGCAATTATCGCCTCACGCGACAGCTTAGCGCCGTGCATAAAGAACAACAGGGCAATAGCTGCCGTGGTCAGATTTTCAAAGAAGGGGACAAAACCGCCTCTGGCCGGAAAGAAAGAAGCCAGCAATACCACCGTGATCAGGGTTAAAGTGAAAGGATCGAGGATACGAAAAAGTTTCATAAAGACTCCAGATGACCGATGCTTTCATTGTGCGTTGTTCTGATTGATAAATAAAACTGAATTGCTTATCAATTTGTGCGTGGTAATGGGAAGTCAGAGGGGAGCTTCGCCTGGTTGGCAAATAGGGGCCGTTAACTGAGGGAACTATGTGACAGCCGAAAAAATCACAGAAGGTTATTACTACTGATGTACATAGCAGTTTTAGCATGATCAGCGCTGGTTTAGAACGGGTATTTTATTGAATAAAGAATGTCACCCGGAGAGAGCGTTTCACTCACTTTATTATTAACGGTGCGGTAAAACTATGAGGGCAGACTCAGGTTTAATAACAGGAACTGCCTTTTAATTGTATATTTCACGCGAACAATAAATATCATGAATGTGATTGCTTCATATATTTTTGATGTGATTGTTTAGTGTTGCTGTTACTGGGTTAGTGGTTTATCTAAAAACTCATGATCATTACGCAATATTAGGGTGGCTTTCTTAATGTTTTCAGAATCGATATCAAATCGCAATTGATCATTACAATAAAAGATATTGGTAAATTTGATGTGTTTCAGGATATTTAAAGGGGAGGCTCAAATCGAAGGGGACGACGGTGAATCTAAAACTACAGTTAAAAGTTCTTTCATTTCTGCAATTCTTTTTGTGGGGAAGTTGGCTAAACACATTTGGTTCTTATATGTTTATTACGCTGCGCTTCAAAGGAGAAGATATTGGTGCAGTCTACAGTACATTGGGTATTGCAGCGGTGATAACGTCAACACTATTTGGCATTGTGGCAGATAAATGGATTAGCGCTAAATGGATTTATGCCGCTTGTCACTTTTTTGGCGCGGTAACATTATTTATCGCGGCATCTGTTACAACACCTTCGGCAATGTTCATTGTCATTTTACTTAACTCTCTCGTTTATATGCCAACGCTTGGCTTGAGTAATACGATTTCCTATTACCGTATACAAAATGCGGGTATGGATATTGTGACTGAGTTTCCACCAATACGCATCTGGGGAACGATCGGATTTATTGTTGCGATGTGGGCAGTAAGTCTGGCTGGTTTTGAATTAAGTCATATGCAATTGTATATCGGAGCGGCGGCTTCATTAGGATTAAGTCTGTTTACGTTGACATTACCCGTTGTACCGGTGGCTAAATCTAACCAGGCCCAAGGAATAATAGACGTTCTCGGGCTGCGTGCATTTGCACTGTTCAAAAATAGCAAAATGGCTATTTTCTTTATCTTTGCCATGCTGCTTGGGGCAGAATTACAGATTACCGGAATGTTTGGAAATACTTTTCTCCACAGCTTCGAGAGTGTTCCAGAGTTTGCCAATAGTTTTGTTGTCACCCATGCTTCTATTTTGTTATCGATTTCTCAGATATCCGAAGTTTGTTTCATTCTTGCTATTCCCTTTTTTCTGAAAAAATATGGTATTAAAAATGTCATGCTGATGAGCATGATAGCCTGGATGCTGCGCTTTGGTTTATTCGCTTATGGCGATCCTTCATTCGGCGGTACTATTCTGTTAATTCTTTCGATGATTGTTTATGGCTGTGCCTTTGACTTCTTCAATATATCTGGCTCGGTATTTGTTGAACAAGAAGTTGATCCCTCGATCCGTAATAGTGCTCAGGGCGTATTCCTGATGATGGCCAATGGTTTTGGTTGTATTCTGGGCGGTTTTATTAGTGGCAAAGTCGTCGATTATTTAACAACGGATGGTAACCCGCAATGGGCAACCATTTGGCTGGTATTTGCTGGGTATTCACTGGTTCTTGCTCTCGCATTTATGGTGTTGTTTAAATATAAACACAACGGTGCCACGACGACGTCCAGTCATTACGCCTGATACGGTATTTATCAAAATTAATAATGTTTTACAGGATTCGTAAAGGAGGATGTTATGGCAAATCAATTGTATAACCAATGTCGGGTCTATTGTGCACCCTGGCGATTAGATGCTTTAAATTTAAATGACATCATCGATCAATGGATTGACGATGGTCTGTTACCGCCCCTGATCCATACTTTTCTTCCTTATCGTGATGATGCCGGTGCCTCCAGTGAAGAGGAGATTTTTGTTAACGATGTCGCGAATATGGACAACAGCGTTGGGGTTATCGGTTATTTCGATGGCGGAACCTATGATTCCGGTTGTGCGTGGGAAGTGGGCTATGCATGGGCTTCAGGAATGCCGGTACATCTGGTTACGACCGACTTTCTCTTATGGGCGGCAGGTAATTCTTCAGAGTTTTACCCTATAAGTAAGCTGATAAATTATGTAGCAAAAGTTGTATTAGTGTCAGATTCTGATGCCAGTATCAGCAACTATCGTGAACAAACAACAGACATCATCAATCGTGCATTGCAAATATTTCAGCAAAATTTAATTGCCGACTTCGGCACGACGATTACTCCAGCTATACCCGTCACGCCACTGCCCATTGAGTATGATTATTATCTTGATCCTAACTTTATGTATACAGAACCATCTCGGGGCTTACTGGATAATATCAAAGACGCGATCGTTAGTGCGGGTAAAACATTTATCGTTGGTGACAACATGAATGATATTGCGACTGATATTGATAATTTAAGAAAATCCAGACAAGCCATTTTTTATTCTGATACCTTTGAGCCGAATGTTGACACCGGTATTATGAATGGCATTGCCTATGCATTAGGGCAGCAATCGATTATTTATTGTAGTAAGCAACAAAAGTATCAGTCTGCACTGACGACCGATTATCTAAATTTAATGATAACCTGGTCATCAACGGTGGCACATTCATTTGCCGAGCTTGAAGCATTGATTGACAACAAAGAAATGTAATAGTTTATTCTTTTTGATTATCAGGTGAGTGATTGCCTGATAATCAACTTTTTAAATTAACTACCAAAATAAATTATACCGTCGTTATATCTCTCTGCCGGGGGACGGTATGATCGATTTAAAAAATATATTGAATATCTCTGGTAAATGTATTGGTCAGTCACGACTTTTTCTCGTTATAAGAAGAAGTGACACATATTTAACGAATAATGTTTATTACAAGGACTTTCCATGACCCAATCTCATTTTTCACAAAACCCGTGGTATTGCGCAGATATCATTCGTCGCCACAAACCAAACTTTACCCCACGCGTTGCGTTTATTCTTGGTTCGGGGCTGGGTGCGTTGGCTGAACAGATTGAAGGCGCGGTCGCTATTTCTTATAGCGATTTGCCGGGATTTCCGGTGAGCACCGTACATGGTCACGCAGGAGAGTTGGTCCTCGGCATGCTCTCTGGTGTGCCTGTAGCTTGCATGAAAGGTCGTGGCCATTTTTATGAGGGCCGTGGAATGACAGTCATGACTGATGCGATTCGCACGTTCAAGTTGCTGGGCTGTGAGTTGTTGTTCTGCACTAATGCTGCAGGCTCGCTTCGCCCGGAAGTGAGGGCGGGCAGTTTGGTTGCGCTGAAAGATCACATCAACACGATGCCAGGCACACCGATGACAGGCCTTAATGATGATCGCTTCGGCGAGCGCTTTTTCTCATTAGCGAACGCTTATGATGCTGATTATCGGGCCGTTTTGCAGTCCGTCGCGCAGGAAGAAGGTTTTCCGCTCACAGAGGGCGTTTTTGTTTCTTATCCAGGGCCTAACTTCGAAACGGCGGCAGAAATTCGCATGATGCAGATGATTGGCGGTGACGTTGTGGGTATGTCTGTAGTGCCTGAAGTGATTACCGCACGTCATAGCGAAATGAAAGTCGTTGCTGTGTCTGCAATAACTAATATGGCGGAAGGTTTAAGCGATGTGAAATTGTCACATGCCCAAACGCTGGCTGCAGCGGAATTATCCCGGCAAAACTTTATCAATCTGATTTGCGGATTCTTACGCAAAATCGCCTGAAAGCAATAAAAAATGGCCTCGCGGATGGGGCCATCTCACTGCGATAAGGAAACCAAAAATGAATATCGCAACGCGTTTAAAGATTATGTCTTTTCTGCAATATTTTATCTGGGGGAGTTGGTTAGTTACCCTCGGATCTTACATGATAAACACCTTACATTTTACCGGGGCTGATGTTGGTATGGCATACAGCTCTAAAGGCATTGCGGCTATTATCATGCCAGCCATTATGGGTATTATTGCAGATAAATGGTTACGAGCTGAACGTACCTATATGCTGTGCCACTTTATTTGCGCCGGGGTACTTTTTTATGCCGCCTCCGTGACTGAACCGAATATGATGTTCTGGATAATGTTGCTTAACGCAATGGCGTTCATGCCCACTATTGCATTATCCAATAGTGTTTCTTATTCGTGTCTGGCCCAGGCCGGATTAGATCCGGTAACCTGTTTTCCGCCAATCCGTGTTTATGGCACTGTGGGATTTATTGTCGCCATGTGGCTGGTGAGTTTATTGCATCTGGAGTTAAGTAGTGTGCAACTGTATATTGCTTCTGGCGCTTCTTTAGTGTTAGCGGTCTATGCATTAACGCTACCGAAAATTCCAGTGGCGGAGCATAAAATCAGCACTACGCTTTCCAGTAAATTAGGTCTGGATGCGTTTGTGTTATTTAAAAATCCGCGTATGGCGATTTTCTTTTTATTTGCCATGTTATTAGGTGCGGTACTACAAATTACTAACGTTTTTGGTAACCCGTTCCTGCATGATTTTGCTCGTAACCCTGAATTTGCTGATAGCTTCGTGGTGAAATATCCTTCCATCCTGCTCTCTGTTTCGCAAATGGCGGAAGTCGGCTTCATTCTTACTATTCCCTTCTTCCTGAAGCGTTTTGGCATAAAAACCGTCATGTTGATGAGTATGGTCGCGTGGACATTACGCTTTGGCTTCTTTGCCTTTGGCGACCCATCGCCAGGTGGCTTTGTATTATTGTTGTTATCGATGATTGTGTATGGCTGTGCGTTCGACTTTTTTAATATCTCAGGTTCAGTGTTTGTCGAACAGGAAGTGGATTCCAGTATTCGCGCCAGCGCTCAGGGCTTATTTATGACGATGGTCAACGGCGTTGGGGCGTGGATCGGCTCTCTTCTGAGTGGTATGGCGGTTGACTATTTCACGGTTGATGGTGTGAAAGACTGGCAAACTATCTGGTTGGTATTTGCTGCGTATGCGCTGGCCCTGGCAGTGATCTTTGCCCTGTTTTTCCGTTATAAGCATGAACCTGAAAAAATGGCACAAAAATCATTAGCTCACTGATGTAAACGGGGTTGACCTTTATTGCTATGTGCTAGATTTGGAGCCTTACCAAACTTATGGAGCGCAATAATCATGGAAAGTACGCATCGTATTGATCTCAAGTTATTGCGCTATTTTCTTGCGGTTGCAGAAGAACTTCACTTTGGGCGGGCGGCTGCGCGGCTCAATATGTCGCAGCCGCCATTAAGTATTCATATTAAAGATCTGGAACAACAACTGGGCACGTTGCTGTTCGTTCGTCATTCGCGCAGTGTGGCGCTCACTCATGCGGGAAAAATTTTACTGGAAGAATCACGACGGTTACTGGCGAATGCCAGTCAGGCGATGGCACGGGTTGAGCAGATTGGTCGCGGTGAGGCAGGGCGGATTGAGCTGGGCGTGGTGGGAACAGCAATGTGGGGGCGAATGCGTCCGGCGATGCGGTGCTTTCTGAAAGAATGCCCCAATGTTCATGTCTCATTTCGTGAAAAATCACCAGGCATGCAAATGGCGTTGCTGGAGCGGCGGGAACTGGATGCGGGTATCTGGCGGATGGCGATTGAACCAACCACGGGGTTTACCAGCTTACGCTTACATGAATCCTCTTTTCTGGTTGCTATTCCGCAAGACCATCATCTGGCATCGCGAGATGCTATCCCGCTAACTGCATTACGCAATGAATACTTTGTAACGCTGCCTTCCGTCCATTCTGACTGGGCGTTTTTACAGCGCGTTTGTCAGCAGGCAGGTTTTTCACCGATGATCGTCCGGGAGGCCGTAGAGCCGCAAACTGTGCTGGCGATGATCAGTATGGGATTGGGCGTGACATTAATGGCAGATAGCTATGCCCAGATGAGTTGGCCCGGTGTGGTATTTCGTCCACTGGAAGAACGTATTCCGGCAGATCTGTATATTGTCTATGAACAGCAACACGCGACGCCTGCGCTGGAGAGGTTGGTTAATGCTTTGATCGCGTGAAGGAATATCGCAGATAGCAAAAAGGCGCCTTTAGGGCGCCTTTTTACATTGGTGGGTCGTGCAGGATGACTCGCTTCGCTCGCCCTTCGGGCCGTCGCCGCAACCGGCTCCGTTGTTTCGCTGCGCTCAACTCGAACCTGCTGCAGGTTCGAATCTTTGAGTATTGCAGATAGCAAAAAAGCGCCTTTAGGGCGCTTTTTTACATTGGTGGGTCGTGCAGGATTCGAACCTGCGACCAATTGATTAAAAGTCAACTGCTCTACCAACTGAGCTAACGACCCGAAGTGGTGGGTGATGACGGGATCGAACCGCCGACCCCCTCCTTGTAAGGGAGGTGCTCTCCCAGCTGAGCTAATCACCCACTTCTCAATTTCTTGCTACACGGCGGAGACTACATAAAGTAGTTGGTGGGTGATGACGGGATCGAACCGCCGACCCCCTCCTTGTAAGGGAGGTGCTCTCCCAGCTGAGCTAATCACCCCCGCTGTGTGGAGTCGCATTATAGGGAGAGTTGGAAATGAGTCAACGCATTTTCTAAAGAAATTGTTCGTTCGTCGTAAATTTAAGCAAGGTGATCGCAAAACAGACCGTGTTGCGCAATTTGTCAACGAAAACAATAATGCGTAAGGTAGCAACCCGAACTACATTGAGGAATCAGGCGGGAGTGATAGAATATCGCCCACTCAATTTTTCCAGGATTTGCCGGTTGTCGGCATCTTTCTAAACGTAAGGCCATTTCATGAAAATCAAAACTCGCTTCGCGCCAAGCCCAACAGGCTATCTGCACGTTGGCGGCGCGCGTACTGCTCTTTACTCCTGGCTTTTTGCACGTAACCACGGCGGTGAGTTCGTGCTGCGTATTGAAGACACCGATCTTGAGCGTTCCACGCCGGAAGCTATCGAAGCCATTATGGATGGCATGAACTGGCTGAGTCTGGAGTGGGATGAAGGCCCGTACTTCCAGACCAAACGTTTCGATCGCTATAACGCGGTTATCGATCAGATGCTGGAAGAGGGTACTGCCTATAAATGCTACTGCTCTAAAGAGCGCCTCGAAGCGCTGCGTGAAGAGCAGATGGCAAAAGGCGAGAAACCGCGTTATGACGGCCGTTGCCGCCACAGCCATGAGCATCACGCTGATGATGAACCGTGCGTTGTACGTTTTGCTAACCCACAGGAAGGTTCCGTTGTTTTTGACGATCAGATCCGTGGTCCGATCGAGTTCAGCAACCAGGAGCTGGATGATCTGATTATCCGCCGTACCGATGGTTCTCCGACCTATAACTTCTGTGTGGTTGTCGACGACTGGGATATGGAAATTACTCACGTCATCCGTGGTGAAGACCATATCAACAACACGCCGCGCCAGATCAACATTCTTAAGGCCCTGAAAGCGCCGGTGCCGGTTTACGCGCACGTTTCTATGATCAACGGTGATGACGGTAAAAAATTGTCCAAACGTCACGGTGCAGTCAGCGTAATGCAGTACCGCGACGACGGCTATCTGCCAGAAGCACTGCTGAACTATCTGGTGCGTCTGGGCTGGTCCCACGGAGATCAGGAAATCTTCAATCGTGAAGAGATGATCAAGTACTTCACCCTGAATGCCGTCAGCAAATCTGCCAGTGCGTTCAACACTGACAAACTGCTGTGGTTGAACCATCACTATATTAACGCGCTGCCGCCGGAGTATGTGGCTACTCACTTACAGTGGCACATCGAACAGGAAAATATTGATACCCGTAACGGCCCGCAGCTTGCTGAGCTGGTGAAACTGCTCGGTGAACGCTGCAAGACGCTCAAAGAGATGGCGCAAAGCTGCCGCTATTTCTACGAAGATTTTGCTGAGTTTGATGCCGATGCTGCGAAAAAACATCTGCGTCCGGTATCGCGTCAGCCGCTGGAAGTAGTGCGCGATAAACTGTCTGCTATCACTGACTGGACGGCGGAAAATGTTCACCATGCAATTCAGGCAACGGCGGATGAACTGGAAGTGGGCATGGGTAAAGTTGGGATGCCGCTGCGTGTCGCCGTTACCGGTGCAGGACAGTCCCCGGCACTGGATGTTACCGTTCACGCGATCGGTAAGACACGTAGCATTGAGCGTATCAACAAAGCGCTGGCCTTTATTGCTGAACGCGAAAATCAGCAGTAATTAGCGTGTAAAAAGATAAACGGCAGGAGATAATATCCTGCCGTTTTTTTATTTATGCTGATTCGTCAATATCGAGACGGGCGAGGAAATTGCGAATTCCTTCACGTGACAAAAATTGCGCGACTTTTTCCTGCTCAATGTCTGTCATATTATCTATCGCGTTGATGATTTGTCGATACGCCGGGGCGCGTGCTCCAGGAGCGTATTCAGCAATTCTCTCTTCAGCTTCCATCAACATTGGTGTGTTATGGAACGCAGGCGTGTTCTGAATAAACTCGCAAACCTGCGAATCGACCAGAATAAGTCTGGCACGACCTCCTTTCACGCCGGGAAATTTTTCCGTTCTCCAGCCTTTTTCTCTGATCCAACGGTTAACAGTTTGTTTAGCCACACCCAGGCATTCCGCCAGCTCTTCGGTGGTCATTTTATTACGTAATCTTTTCATATTATTTGCTGTCGCGAATCCCTAAGCGTTGTAATAATCCGATAATCCCTTCCCGCAGAAGCAAGGATGTAAACTGTTTTTGTTCAAGAGGCGTCATCTCTTTCGCCAGCGTCACCAGCAGCACTTCAAGCGGCGTATCGGCAGACAGTTCAGGAGCTTCTCTTTGATCGTCCGGACGTTCTGCATTACGAATATATTCACGAACTTGTTTATTGACGTGAATCAGTCGGGCCTTGCCACCCTGGACACCTGGTTTTGGTGATGTCGTCCAGCCTTGCTTGCGTACCCATTTATTAATGGTCTGGCGGCTATAACCGGTCAGCCTGGCAAGTTCATCTGGCGTCATCCTCTCCTTGAACATAACAATTCCCTGAATGATTGCGGGTCTATTAGTGGTTCATTTTATAACACCACTTTACAAGAAACCGTGACAGGAATAACTACTGAATGCGAGCGACTATCCAAAATAGTTCATTTGCCTGATTTTTCAGCGATTGAAACTACGCCTTGCAATTTGCCGTTGACACATTCGGGCGGAATTCATATGATGCCGCCCGTCAACTCGACAAGCTTTACGTGATGGGGCTATAGCTCAGCTGGGAGAGCGCTTGCATGGCATGCAAGAGGTCAGCGGTTCGATCCCGCTTAGCTCCACCAAATTTTGCACCCAGCAAATTTGGTACGTAAACAACTCGTGGGGCTATAGCTCAGCTGGGAGAGCGCTTGCATGGCATGCAAGAGGTCAGCGGTTCGATCCCGCTTAGCTCCACCAAATTTCAAACCCTCGCTGCGAAGCGGGGGTTTTTTGTCTCTGCTTTTTGCCGCTTTTGTAATACAGTCTACCTCCCAGGTTAGTGTTGCCTGTTGGAAACATCATTGGATGAAATATCGGCAACAGGTCGGTCCCTGTTTGCTTCGCGATGCGAATAAACATATTATTTGTGTGCCTTAAAACCCCGATCAGTGAGAGTAGTGTACTCATGTTTGTGGAGCATAACCTGATAAAAAATATCAAGATATTTGCACTAGCGTTTACGCTCACCGTGGTACTTATTCAGCTATCCCGTTTTATCTCGCCACTTGCTGTTATCCATTCCAGCTATATTTTCCTGGCGTGGATGCCACTGTGCGTAATGCTATCAATATTCTTTATCTTCGGCTGGCGCGGTGTCGTTCCCGTTTTATGCGGAATGTTTTGCACCAATCTGTGGAATTTTCATCTCTCATTTTTGCAAACCGCCGTCATGCTTGGCAGCCAGTCGTTTGCTGTGCTGTGTGCCTGCGCAATATTACGCTGGCAGTTGGGAACGCGTTGGCGCTACGGATTAACCACCCGAAACGTATGGAAACGTCTCTTCTGGCTTGGTTTGGTGACGCCGTTCGGCATCAAAGGCAGCATGTATCTCGTGGGCAGGTTCTTTGATTTCCCACTAAAGATATCAACCTTTTTCGGCGATGCCGAC
Organism: Escherichia sp. E4702; assembly: GCF_963883545.1. Classification (NCBI taxonomy): domain Bacteria; kingdom Pseudomonadati; phylum Pseudomonadota; class Gammaproteobacteria; order Enterobacterales; family Enterobacteriaceae; genus Escherichia; species Escherichia sp. E4702. Next base: position 41,536 of record NZ_CAWORF010000009.1, read on the forward strand.
GCGATTTTCACGGTCGTTGATTTACTAAGCCTTTTCACCGCCGTGTTGATTTACAACATGCTCTTTTACTATCTCACTCGCATGATTGTAAGTCCTCACTTTGCGCAGATATTGTGGCGCAGAGATATCGCACCGTCGCTGAGTAAAGAAAAACGCACATTTACCTTAAGTTGGCTGGCGGCTCTTAGCGTTCTGCTACTTTTGATGTGCACGCCTTATGAAAACGACTTTATCGCCGGTTATCTGGTACCTGTTTTCTTTATCATCTTTACCCTTGGTGTCGGTAAACTTCGTTATCCGTTTTTAAATCTTACCTGGGCTGTATCGACGCTTTTCCTCCTGAATTACAACCAGAATTTTTTACAAGGGGTGGAAACAGAATATTCGCTAGCATTTATTCTCGCGGTGCTGATTTCCTTTAGCGTTTGCCTGCTTTACATGGTACGCATTTATTATCGTAGCGAATGGCTTAACCGTCGCTGGCATTTGCAGGCACTGACCGATCCGTTAACGCTATTACCCAACTTTCGTGCACTGGAGCAATCGCAGGAGCAAGAGGCTGGTAAGAGTTTTTGCTGTCTGCGCATTGATAATCTTGAGTTTATGAGTCGCCATTACGGGTTAGTAATGCGCGTTCATTGTATCCGCTCAATTTACCGTACATTGCTGCCATTGATGCAGGAAAACGAAAAGTTGTATCAATTGCCGGGGAGCGAATTGCTGTTGGTACTGACCGGGCCGGAAACGGAAGGGCGGCTACAGCATATGGTTAACGTTCTCAACAGTCGGCAAATCCACTGGAACAACACCGGGCTGGATATGGGCTATGGTGCTGCCTGGGGACGTTTTGACGGTAATCAGGATACCCTGCAGCCAATGCTGGGGCAGTTAAGCTGGCTGGCAGAACAATCCTGCGTTCATCATCACGTGCTGGCGTTGGATAATCGAGAAGAGATTGCATCCGGGCAGACAACCAAACAGGTGTTGTTACTCAATACAATCCGTAAGGCGTTAGATAAGGGTGATTTGCTGCTCTATGCCCAGCCAATTCGCAACAAGGATGGAGAAGGTTACGATGAAATCCTTGCGCGTCTGAAATACGACGGCGGCATAATGACGCCTGATAAATTTTTGCCGCTTATTGCCCAATTTAACCTTAGCGCGCGATTCGATTTACAGGTGCTGGAATCCCTGCTGAAGTGGCTGGCAACCCACCCTTGCGACAAGAAAGGCCCGCGCTTTTCAGTCAATTTAATGCCGCTCACTCTGCTGCAAAAGAATATCGCCGGGCGAATTATTCGTCTGTTTAAACGTTACCGTGTCTCCCCGGAGGCTGTGATTATTGAGATCACTGAGGAGCAGGCGTTTTCTAACGCAGAAAGCAGTATGTACAATATCGAACAACTGCATAAGTTTGGCTTCCGTATTGCGATTGATGACTTTGGCACAGGCTATGCCAACTACGAACGGTTAAAACGTTTGCAGGCTGATATCATCAAGATTGATGGCGTCTTCGTTAAGGATATCGTCACTAATACACTGGATGCGATGATAGTGAGATCAATTACCGATCTGGCGAAAGCGAAGTCATTGAGTGTGGTTGCGGAGTTTGTCGAGACGCAACAGCAGCAGGCGCTATTGCATAAGCTCGGGGTGCAATATCTGCAAGGGTATTTAATTGGTCGCCCGCAACCATTAGTTGATTAACAGGCGTAAAAAAGCCGGGGAATTATCCCCGGCTTTTCTAATGGATTCGCTTACAGTACCAGTGCTGCGATTGACGCAGACAGCACACTCACCAGCGTAGAGCCGTAAACCAGTTTCAGACCGAAGCGAGAAACCACGTTACCTTGCTCTTCGTTCAGGCCTTTAACGGCACCCGCGATAATCCCGATAGAAGAGAAGTTAGCGAAGGATACCAGGAACACAGAGAGGATACCTTCAGCACGCGGAGAGAGCGTGGAAGCAATTTTCTGCAGATCCATCATTGCAACGAACTCGTTGGAAACCAGTTTGGTTGCCATGATGCTGCCAACTTGCAGTGCTTCACTGGAAGGAACACCCATCACCCATGCAATTGGATAGAAGATGTAGCCCAGAATGCCCTGGAAGGAGATGCTGTAGCCAAACCAGCCAGTCACGGTAGCAAACAGAGCGTTCAGTGCAGCGATCAGGGCGATAAAGCCGATCAGCATTGCGGCAACGATAATGGCCACTTTGAAGCCTGCCAGAATGTATTCGCCCAGCATTTCGAAGAAGCTCTGGCCTTCGTGCAGGTCGGACATCTGAATGTTTTCTTCGCTGGCATCAACACGGTAAGGGTTGATCAGCGACAGCACGATAAAGGTGCTGAACATGTTCAGTACCAGCGCAGCAACGACGTATTTCGGTTCCAGCATGGTCATGTATGCACCAACGATGGACATAGAAACGGTGGACATCGCCGTGGCTGCCATGGTGTACATACGATTACGGGAGATTTTGCCGAGGATATCTTTATAGGCGATAAAGTTCTCGGACTGACCCAGAATCAGGGAGCTGACGGCGTTAAAGGATTCCAGTTTGCCCATGCCGTTGACTTTGGAGAGCAGGAAACCAATTGCACGGATAATCACCGGCAACACGCGAATGTGCTGGAGAATACCAATCAGCGCAGAGATAAAGACGATTGGGCATAGCACTTTCAGGAAGAAGAATGCCAGGCCTTGATCATTCATGCTACCAAAGACGAAGTTAGTCCCTTCGTTGGCAAATCCGAGCAGTTTTTCGAACATTTCGGAGAAGCCTTTCACGAAGCCCAGACCAACGTCGGAGTTCAGGAAGAACCACGCCAGTAACACTTCGATAACAAGCAGTTGAATAACATAACGGATACGAATTTTTTTGCGGTCGCTGCTTACCAGCAGTGCGAGAATCGCAACAACGGCAAGTGCCAGTACAAAATGAAGGACGCGGTCCATATTTGCTCCAAATATGAGGCAGGTTAAATTTCCGTGCACATTCTATGTAACATGGGTAAGGAAAACGAGATCTGACACACACTATAATGACGTCCTGTGACAAGCTTCAAAAATAGTGACCTGTCATACATTTTTTCTATGTTGTGTATGGAAGCTGAAAGTTATGTAAATGTGCTAACATTAAACATAATTATAACATTCAAATCATCAATCTTTTCGTAGTCATAATCCTGGTCTATCAGAGAAATCACCATAATCCATTTAAATGAATTTGATAATCATTCTCGTTTGACATAGCATGAAACATAGCAAAGGCTATGTTTTAGAGGCACAAGATGACGAACTATCGCGTTGAGAGTAGCAGCGGTCGGGCAGCGCGCAAGATGAGGCTCGCATTAATGGGACCTGCGTTCATTGCGGCAATTGGTTATATCGATCCCGGTAACTTTGCGACCAATATTCAGGCGGGCGCCAGCTTCGGCTATCAACTGCTGTGGGTGGTCGTCTGGGCCAACTTAATGGCGATGCTGATTCAGATCCTCTCGGCCAAACTCGGGATTGCCACTGGTAAAAATCTGGCGGAGCAAATTCGCGACCACTACCCACGTCCGGTAGTCTGGTTCTATTGGGTCCAGGCGGAAATTATTGCGATGGCGACCGATCTGGCGGAATTTATTGGTGCGGCGATCGGTTTCAAACTCATTCTTGGTGTTTCTTTATTGCAGGGGGCGGTGCTGACAGGTATCGCCACCTTCTTGATTTTAATGCTGCAACGTCGCGGGCAAAAACCGCTGGAGAAAGTAATTGGTGGGCTTCTGTTGTTTGTTGCCGCGGCTTACATTGTTGAGTTGATTTTCTCCCAACCGAATCTGGTGCAGTTGAGCAAAGGTATGGCGATACCGAGTTTACCGACCTCGGAAGCGGTCTTCCTGGCGGCTGGCGTGTTAGGGGCGACGATTATGCCGCACGTGATTTATCTTCACTCTTCGCTTACCCAGCACCTACACGGTGGTTCACGCCAGCAACGTTACTCTGCGACCAAATGGGATGTGGCGATTGCCATGACCATCGCTGGCTTTGTCAATCTGGCGATGATGGCAACGGCTGCCGCCGCGTTTCACTTTTCTGGTCATACTGGTGTTGCCGACCTTGATGAGGCTTACCTTACGCTGCAACCGCTGTTAAGCAATGCTGCGGCAACGGTTTTTGGTTTAAGTCTGGTGGCGGCGGGGCTTTCGTCAACGGTAGTGGGTACGTTGGCAGGGCAGGTGGTGATGCAGGGGTTCATTCGCTTTCATATTCCGCTGTGGGTACGCCGTACGGTAACCATGCTGCCGTCATTTATTGTCATTCTGATGGGATTAGATCCGACACGGATTCTGGTTATGAGTCAGGTGCTGCTCAGTTTTGGTATTGCTCTGGCGCTGGTGCCGCTGCTGATTTTCACCAGTGACAGCAAGTTGATGGGCGATCTGGTGAATAGCAAATGGGTTAAACAAATCGGCTGGATGATTGTGGTGCTGGTGGTAACGCTGAATATCTGGTTGTTGGTGGGAACGGCATTGGGGCTGTAGTTGAATGAGCGCCGCATCAGGCACCACTGGCGGATGCGGCGTAAACGCTTTATCCGACCTACGCGTTAAATGGAGCGGGTTTGTAGGCCTGATAAGACGCGCAAGCGTCGCATCAGGCACCACTGGCGGATGCGGCGTAAAACGCCTTATCCGCCCTACGCGTTAAATGAAGTGGGTTTGTAGGCCTGCTAAGACGCGCAAGCGTCGCATCAGGCATTGCGCTCCATTAGCGAATGTGTTTAATGACGATGCCCATGTCCACGGCCTTTTCCGCGATGATCATCACGGTCGCGCCAGCCTTCGCGATAGCCACGCTCATACGCTTTACGCTTATCCCAGCCACGGTGATAGCCATTATCATGACGCCACCAGCGGTTTTTACGCCATTCATAATTACGGTGCCAGTAGTCACGATCGCGCCAGTGGCCGCCGTCCCAGTAGTTACCATAATTATCGCGATCGCCAATTTGTAATTTAATTGATGGCAGTAAGGTAATTTCACCTGCGTTTGCTGCAAGCGGGATAAATGCCATCAGGGCGGCCGCCAGAAACAGTGACCTGAACATTGTTATTCTCCTTCACGATCGAAGCCGTCAGCGGCCTGTTAACGCAATATTACGGGGAGGTAAAGCCCCGTTTCATCGCCATAACTCTTAAATCATAAGGGAGAGCATTTTTTGCTAAAGGTTATCGTGGGGTGGCTGTTGTTTTGGACGATTCACCATCATCATCGGTTTACCTGCCAGTAATAACCATGCAGGAAGCATGACGATACACAGTAGCGGTAACAATGTGGAATCAGGTACAACGACCGCCGCCATAAACAAACTTAGCCAGCCATCGCGCGTTACCACCAGTACGAGGCCGAGAATCGCGCAGGAAACGGTAATGGCCGCTGGAACGGCGGGAACGTGCGCATGCAGCATCAAACCTAACGCTACGCCGACAAATACCGCCGGGAAGATTCGCCCGCCGCGAAACCCGCTGGCGGCGGCAATGACCAGGGCGGCAAGTTTGATTACCGCCAGCAATAAGTAATCGCTGGTGCTGAAAGCCTGATTTGTCACCATCTGCTGCATCTCGTCCAGCCCTTTAAATAGCGAAACAGGCCCACCAATAACACCCAGAATACCGAGAATAAAGCCGCCAACCCCCAGCATGAGGACCGGATTTTTAATCTGATGCATCATCGCGTGCACCCGTGGGAAACACCACACTGCAACCATACCTGCCGCAATGGCGATCGCCGTCACAATTGCACCACTGATAATGTCTGCTAACTGCATCTGTCCGTAATGAGCAATGGGCAGCGAAAAATGAGGATGGATAAACAATCCGGTGGTTAGTGCGCCAGCCGCCGCTGCCATTAACGGCGCAAAGAGACGATCCCAAAGTGGAACGTCGTGGCTGCCATTTAAGGTTTGCGAAAATATCAACGCCGCCGCAACAGGAGTGCCAAACAGTGCGCCGATGGTGCCCGCAGAGGCTAAAATAGTCCACTCCATCCGGTTCACTCGTGGTAACAGACGCGCGCCAATCGCCACCGCGAGGGCGATATTGACGGTCATAATGGGATGTTCCGGCCCAAGACTGACGCCGCCCGCAAGACCGAGAATTAATGCTACGATCAGTCCTGGTAGCGCAGAGGGGGGGACTGGCGCGCCAATCAGCGCTTCACAGGCAGGATCCGGCCCGGCATGACCCCGGCTGAAACGGATGACTAGCCCAACAGCAGCCCCTGTCAGCGTTAAAATTCCGATGATCCAGAGCGGTGAATCCTGGGCTATCCCCAGACTTCCCGGCAGTCGTTGCCAGAGCAGATTCTGTAATACCGAGGCGATTTTCATTACCACCATCAGAATAAGACTGGACGCAATCCCAATTGCCAGAGCGGGGAGCGATAATAACAACATGGTTCTGGCTCGCGGATGGAGCATGTTCTATTCCTTTATGCGGGTTCAGATATTTAGTTTGCCCAGCTTGCATAAAGACATCGCTGCAATTGGTGCTGAAACGATAAAGTAAATGTGTGACCCAGATCGATATTTACAGGGAGCCCGCCTCTACGGCGTTGTTGTTATGCCCCCATGAACTTACAGTGTGAGAAAGAATTATTTTGACTTTAGCGGAGCAGTTGAAGAATGACAAAGTATGCATTAGTCGGTGATGTGGGCGGTACTAACGCACGTCTTGCTCTGTGTGATATTGCCAGTGGTGAAATCTCGCAGGCTAAAACCTATTCAGGGCTTGATTATCCCAGCCTTGAAGCGGTCATTCGCGTTTATCTTGAAGAGCATAAAGTCGAGGTGAAAGATGGCTGCATCGCCATCGCTTGCCCAATTACCGGTGACTGGGTGGCAATGACCAACCACACCTGGGCGTTTTCGATTGCCGAAATGAAAAAGAATCTCGGTTTTAGCCATCTGGAAATTATTAACGATTTTACCGCTGTATCGATGGCGATCCCGATGCTGAAAAAAGAGCATCTGATTCAGTTTGGCGGCGCAGAACCGGTTGAAGGTAAACCTGTCGCGGTGTACGGTGCCGGGACAGGGCTTGGGGTTGCACATCTGGTCCATGTCGATAAACGCTGGGTAAGCCTGCCTGGTGAAGGTGGTCACGTTGATTTTGCGCCAAACAGTGAAGAAGAAGCCATTATCCTTGAAATACTGCGCGCGGAAATTGGCCATGTCTCGGCTGAACGTGTGCTCTCTGGCCCTGGTCTGGTGAATCTGTATCGCGCGATTGTGAAAGCGGACAACCGCCTGCCGGAAAATCTCAAGCCAAAAGATATTACCGAACGCGCGCTGGCCGACAGCTGCACCGATTGTCGCCGCGCGTTGTCACTGTTCTGCGTCATTATGGGGCGTTTTGGCGGCAATCTGGCGCTCAATCTCGGAACATTTGGCGGCGTCTATATTGCGGGCGGTATCGTTCCGCGTTTCCTTGAGTTCTTCAAAGCCTCCGGTTTCCGTGCCGCTTTTGAAGACAAAGGGCGCTTTAAAGATTATGTTCATGATATTCCGGTCTATTTAATTGTGCACGATAACCCTGGGCTTCTCGGTTCCGGTGCACATTTACGCCAGACCTTAGGCCACATTCTGTAAATCCTTCCTGTCCTATCGGGAGGTGACTCTCCCGATAATCTTTTAAATCAAACAGTTAATTCAATTTTTCTTTGTGTCTCTTCACAAGGCCGACCTGCGTCACACTTCCGCACTACGGGATTAATTCTCCAGTAAATGCATTATTTATCTGGTAACGGCAATTTGTTTTGCACGTTCATAATTTCATTCGTCAACTATAAACGAACGAGGAAATAACGATGAGTAAGAAACTGATTGCCTTATGTGCCTGCCCAATGGGCCTGGCTCACACCTTTATGGCCGCCCAGGCGCTGGAAGAAGCGGCGGTGGAAGCCGGCTATGAAGTGAAAATTGAAACTCAGGGCGCGGATGGTATCCAGAACCGCCTGACGGCGCAGGATATCGCCGAAGCGACCATCATCATTCATTCCGTGGCAGTAACACCAGAAGATAACGAACGTTTCGAATCACGCGACGTTTATGAAATCACTTTGCAGGACGCAATTAAAAACGCTGCGGGCATCATCAAAGAAATCGAAGAGATGATTGCCGCTGAACAACAGTAATATTCGACAGGGATAATTATTATGGCCATTAAAAAACGCAGTGCAACCGTTGTGCCTGGCGCATCCGGTGCGGCAGCGGCAGTTAAGAATCCGCAGGCCTCTAAAACCAGCTTCTGGGGTGAACTCCCGCAGCATGTGATGTCAGGGATTTCACGCATGGTGCCGACCTTAATTATGGGCGGTGTGATCCTCGCTTTCAGCCAGCTGATTGCTTATAGCTGGCTTAAAATTCCCGCAGACATCGGCATTATGGATGCTCTTAATAGCGGGAAATTTTCCGGTTTCGACCTCTCCTTACTGAAATTTGCCTGGCTGTCGCAGTCCTTTGGCGGCGTGCTGTTTGGCTTTGCCATTCCGATGTTTGCCGCTTTTGTGGCGAACTCTATTGGCGGAAAACTGGCGTTCCCGGCTGGGTTTATCGGCGGGTTGATGTCTACCCAGCCACGCAACTGCTGAACTTTGATCCCAGCACTATGCAGTGGGCGACCTCTTCACCAGTCCCATCTACCTTCATTGGTGCGCTGATTATTTCTATCGTCGCGGGTTACCTCGTGAAGTGGATGAACCAGAAAATCCAGTTACCAGATTTCCTGTTAGCGTTCAAAACCACATTTTTGCTACCGATTCTTTCCGCCATTTTTGTCATGCTGGCGATGTACTACGTCATCACCCCATTTGGTGGCTGGATCAACGGCGGTATCCGTACCGTGCTGACCGCTGCTGGTGAGAAGGGCGCGCTGATGTACGCAATGGGCATTGCTGCGGCGACCGCAATCGACTTGGGTGGTCCAATCAACAAAGCAGCTGGTTTCGTCGCCTTCAGCTTTACCACCGACCATGTATTACCAGTCACCGCGCGTTCTATCGCTATCGTTATTCCGCCGATTGGTCTGGGTCTGGCGACCATTATCGACCGTCGTTTAACCGGCAAACGCCTGTTCAACGCCCAGCTTTATCCGCAGGGTAAAACCGCTATGTTCCTGGCGTTTATGGGGATCAGTGAAGGTGCGATTCCGTTTGCGCTGGAAAGCCCCATCACCGCCATTCCGTCCTATATGGTTGGCGCGATTGTCGGTTCCACCGCTGCTGTCTGGCTGGGTGCAGTGCAATGGTTCCCGGAATCCGCTATCTGGGCGTGGCCGCTGGTCACTAATCTGGGCGTCTATATGGCGGGGATCGCGCTGGGAGCAATCATTACTGCGCTGATGGTGGTGTTCCTGCGTCTGATGATGTTCCGCAAAGGCAAATTGTTAATCGATAGCCTGTAAGAAGGAAAAATCCAGATGACATTACTCGCTTCGCTGCGCAACTGGCTTAAGACGCAACAACTGGATGCGGTGCTTCTCTCCTCACGGCAGAACAAACAGCCGCATCTGGGGATCTCCACCGGATCAGGTTATGTGGTGATTAGCCGTGAGAGTGCGCACATTCTGGTGGACTCGCGCTATTACGCGGATGTAGAAGCCCGCACGCAAGGCTACCAGCTGCATTTGCTCGACGCGATGCACACGCTTGCCACCATCGTCAGGCAAATCATTGCCGATGAGCAGTTGCAAACGCTCGGTTTTGAAGGCCAGCAGGTGAGTTGGGAAACCGCGCACCGCTGGCAGTCTGAACTCAATGCGAAACTGGTAAGCGCCACGCCGGATGTGCTGCGGCAAATCAAAACGCCAGAGGAGGTGGAGAAAATCCGCCTCGCCTGTGGGATTGCCGATCGTGGCGCAGAGCATATTCGCCGCTTTATTCAGGCGGGGATGAGCGAATGCGAGATAGCCGCTGAACTGGAGTGGTTTATGCGCCAGCAGGGCGCAGAAAAAGCCTCTTTTGACACCATTGTCGCCAGCGGCTGGCGTGGGGCGCTGCCGCACGGTAAAGCCAGCGACAAGATTGTTGCAGCAGGCGAGTTTGTCACTCTCGATTTCGGTGCGCTGTATCAGGGTTACTGCTCTGATATGACGCGCACCTTGCTGGTGAATGGCGAAGGGGTGAGCGCCGAATCTCACCCGCTGTTTGACGTGTATCAGATTGCCCTGCAAGCACAGCTGGCGGCAATCTCCGCGATTCGCCCCGGCGTGCGCTGCCAACAGGTTGACGATGCCGCGCGCCGGGTCATTACAGAAGCCGGTTATGGCGACTATTTCGGTCATAACACCGGTCATGCTATCGGCATTGAAGTACATGAAGATCCGCGCTTTTCACCGCGGGACACCACGACGCTACAGCCAGGCATGTTACTGACCGTGGAGCCGGGGATTTATTTGCCAGGGCAAGGGGGCGTGCGCATCGAAGATGTTGTGCTGGTCACCCCGCAAGGCGCAGAAGTGCTCTACGCCATGCCGAAAACAGTGTTGCTCACGGGAGAGGCATAATGGATTTATCGCTATTGAAAGCGTTGAGCGAGGCAGATGCGATCGCCTCGTCGGAACAGGAAGTGCGGCAGATCCTGCTGGATGAAGCGGATCGCCTGCAAAAAGAAGTGCGATTTGACGGCCTGGGATCGGTGCTGATCCGCCTCAATGAATCGACAGGTCCGAAAGTGATGATCTGCGCCCATATGGATGAAGTGGGATTTATGGTGCGCAGCGTCTCCCGCGAAGGGGCGATTGATGTGCTGCCAGTTGGCAATGTGCGCATGGCTGCCCGCCAGCTGCAGTCGGTGCGGATCACTACCCGTGAAGAGTGCAAAATTCCCGGTCTGCTTGATGGCGAGCGGCAGGGGAATGATGTCAGCGCCATGCGCGTGGACATTGGCGCGCGCTCGTATGACGAAGTGATGCAGGCAGGAATTCGTCCAGGCGATCGCGTCACGTTTGATACTACTTTTCAGGTTCTCCCCCACCAGCGGGTGATGGGGAAAGCCTTTGATGACCGCCTCGGTTGCTATCTGCTGGTGACGTTACTGCGCGAACTGCACGACGCCGAATTGCCTGCGGAAGTGTGGCTGGTGGCAAGTTCCAGCGAAGAGGTGGGATTACGCGGCGGGCAAACTGCCACCCGCGCGGTGTCGCCGGATGTCGCCATTGTGCTTGATACCGCCTGCTGGGCGAAAAACTTTGATTATGGCGCGGCTAACCATCGCCAGATTGGTAACGGGCCGATGCTGGTGTTAAGCGACAAGTCACTGATTGCGCCGCCAAAACTTACCGTCTGGATCGAAACCGTGGCGGCAGAAATTGGCGTGCCGTTACAGGCGGATATGTTCAGTAACGGCGGCACGGACGGTGGAGCGGTGCACTTAACCGGTACTGGCATACCAACAGTGGTGATGGGGCCAGCAACCCGCCATGGACATTGCGCCGCATCGATTGCCGACTGCCGCGACATTTTGCAGATGCAGCAGCTTTTATCTGCCCTTATTCAACGTCTTACGCGTGAGACGGTTGTTCAACTGACGGATTTCAGATGATCTCCTGATTAACCCGGAGCGGTTATGCTAACGATTCAATTTCTCTGTCCTTTGCCTAACGGTCTTCATGCCCGTCCGGCGTGGGAACTTAAAGAACAGTGCAGCCAGTGGCAAAGCGAAATCACCTTCATCAACCATCGCCAGAACGCGAAGGCGGATGCCAAAAGCTCGCTGGCGCTGATTGGCACCGGCACCTTATTTAATGACAGTTGCAGCCTGAACATTAGCGGCAGCGATGAAGAGCAGGCGCGGCGCGTGCTGGAAGAGTACATCCAGGTGCGCTTTATCGACAGCGACAGCGTCCAGCCGACGCAGGCAGAACTGACGGCGCACCCGCTGCCGCGTTCATTAAGCCGCCTGAATCCTGATTTACTGTACGGCAATGTGCTGGCAAGCGGCGTCGGCGTGGGTACGCTGACTCTGTTACAGAGCAACAGCCTCGACAGTTATCGGGCAACCCCGGCCAGTGCGCAAGACTCCACCTGGCTGGAACACAGCCTGGCAACGCTTGCCGAGCAACTGAACCAGCAGCTGCGCGAGCGCGACGGCGAAAGCAAAACCATCCTAAGCGCCCATTTGTCGCTGATTCAGGATGATGAATTCGCGGGCAATATCCGTCGCCTGATGACAGAACAGCATCAGGGGCTGGGAGCGGCGATCATCAGCAATATGGAGCAGGTTTGTGACAAGCTTTCTGCTTCTGCCAGCGATTATCTGCGCGAGCGGGTCAGCGACATTCGTGATATCAGCGAACAGTTGCTGCATATTACCTGGCCGGAACTGAAGCCGCGCAACAATCTGGTGCTTGAAAAACCGACCATTCTGGTGGCTGAAGATTTAACCCCAAGCCAGTTTTTGAGCCTCGATTTGAAAAATCTCGCAGGCATGATTCTGGAGAAAACCGGGCGCACCTCGCATACTCTGATTCTGGCCCGCGCCTCGGCGATCCCCGTTCTTAGCGGCCTGCCGCTGGATGCGATTGCCCGTTATGCTGGGCAACCGGCGGTGCTTGACGCCCAGTGCGGCGTACTGGCGGTAAATCCTGATGACGCGGTGAGCGGTTATTATCAGGTTGCGCAGACGCTGGCGGATAAACGTCAGCAACAACAGGCGCAGGCCGCCGCGCAGTTGGCCTATTCCCGTGATAACAAGCGTATTGATATTGCGGCGAATATCGGCACCGCTCTGGAAGCACCAGGCGCGTTTGCCAACGGCGCGGAAGGCGTCGGGCTGTTTCGTACCGAAATGCTCTATATGGATCGTGACAGCGCGCCGGACGAACAGGAGCAATTTGAAGCCTACCAGCAGGTATTACTGGCGGCGGGCGACAAACCGATTATCTTCCGCACGATGGACATCGGCGGTGATAAAAGCATTCCTTACCTCAACATTCCCCAGGAAGAGAACCCGTTCCTCGGCTATCGCGCGGTACGTATTTATCCGGAATTTGCTGGCCTGTTCCGCACTCAACTGCGGGCGATTTTGCGCGCTGCCAGTTTCGGCAACGCCCAGTTGATGATCCCGATGGTCCACAGCCTTGATCAGATCTTATGGGTGAAAGGTGAGATCCAGAAAGCGATCGTTGAGCTTAAGCGCGATGGCCTGCGTCATGCAGAGACGATTACGCTTGGGATCATGGTGGAAGTGCCGTCGGTGTGCTACATCATCGATCACTTCTGCGATGAGGTCGATTTCTTCAGTATCGGCTCCAACGATATGACCCAGTATCTGTATGCGGTCGATCGTAATAACCCGCGCGTATCGCCGCTGTATAACCCGATTACGCCATCGTTCCTGCGCATGTTGCAGCAGATAGTTACCACTGCGCATCAGCGGGGCAAATGGGTAGGCATTTGCGGTGAACTGGGCGGTGAAAGCCGTTATCTGCCGCTACTGCTTGGGCTGGGCCTGGATGAGCTGAGTATGAGTAGCCCGCGCATTCCGGCGGTGAAAAGCCAGCTTCGTCAACTGGATAGCGAGGCGTGTCGGGAACTGGCGCGTCAGGCATGTGAATGCCGCAGCGCGCAGGAAATTGAAGCGTTACTCACCGCGTTTACGCCGGAAGAAGACGTTCGCCCACTGCTGGCGCTGGAGAATATCTTCGTTGATCAGGACTTTAGCAATAAAGAGCAGGCGATTCAGTTTCTGTGCGGCAACCTCGGCGTTAACGGGCGTACTGAACATCCGTTCGAGCTGGAAGAGGATGTCTGGCAGCGGGAAGAGATTGTCACCACTGGCGTTGGTTTTGGCGTGGCGATCCCGCATACCAAATCACAGTGGATCCGTCATTCCAGTATCAGCATTGCCCGGTTGGTGAAACCGGTTGACTGGCAGTCAGAAATGGGCGAAGTCGAACTGGTGATCATGCTGACGCTGGGCGCTAACGAAGGGATGAATCATGTGAAAGTCTTCTCGCAGCTGGCGCGTAAACTGGTGAATAAAAATTTCCGCCAGTCGCTGTTCGCCGCGCAAGATGCACAAAGTATTCTGACGCTGCTGGAAACGGAAATAACTTTCTAAACTTAGCCCTGAAAACGTGCGCTGTACTCTCCCGGCGTCAGACCAAACTGACGCCGGAAAACGCGACAAAAATAGTCGCTATCCGGAAACCCGCAACGCTGCGCCACTTCATGAATCGACAGATGATATTTTTGCAAAATCATCCTCGCTTTTGCCATTCGTACCCAGCGAACATACTCGATAAAACGCATCGTCCCATGTTGCGCAAACAGTTTTGACAGATGATTGGGCGTGATATTAAAAAATTGCGCCACACTCTCGCGGGTGAGTGGTTGGGCGTAGTTATCCTGAACCCAGTTACAAATGCTGTGGTAGAGAAAATCGCCGCGCGGTTGCGAATTGCCCGGTGGCATGTTGACCACGTTGCGGCAAAGATGCAGCAAACTTAACACCAGTGGCTGAATGATACTCTGCTCCAGCGGCGAACGGCTGAGATGGGTGAGGGCGGTGAGCATTGCTTCACCTTCGCCGCGTTGCAGGCTGGGAAGCTGGATCTGGCGAGCAGGATGCAACAACGACGTGGTGCGGCTATCGTAAAACGATAACCCCAGCCAGGTCGGCGCAAACACCAGGCTTAACAGCATTACCGGTTTGTGGTTGACCGGTAAATTAGCCGCGCGCGCCGGAATAAACAGCATTTCTCCTTCCACCATACGCTGCTGCTTTGCTTCCAGCAGATTGCCATATTCGCCGCGCAGCACAATATCCAGTCGGGGAAAATCAATACACAAACTGCCTACCGGCAGCGAGGCGGGCTGGCAGGCAAACCAGACGCGCCCAAGCAGTTGCGGGTTAAGCACCAGGCCGCTGAACAGATCGGCGAAAAATTGTTGATCGGCGGGCAAGCCTGCTGCTTTCATGAAAGTTCCCGATTACAGATGCATTAACTGGCGGAATTCTTTAACTTTGCTGCGGCTGACTGGCACTTCAAAATCCAGATCTTTCAGCCGCAGAATATAGGTATTATTAAACCACGGTTCTATCTCGCGGATTTTGTTCAGGTTGACGCAAAACGAGCGATGGCAGCGGAAAAAGTGCGACGACGGCAGTTTGCTGCAAAACTCGGTGATGTTCATTGGCATCACATAAGATTCACGCCGCGTATAGACAAAGGTCATTTTCTCGTGCGCTTCGGCGTAGTAGATATCATTAACCGGCGTCACGATGAGGCGTTCATCTTTCACCAGATTGATGGTGTCATTCTCACGCGTTAACGGCACAGTGGGCGAACTGCTGGTTTGTTGCTGCTGCCAGGCGGCTTCCAGCTTTTGCAGCATCCCGGTAATCCGTGACTCCTGATACGGTTTGAGAATGTAGTCAAACGCCTCCAGTTCAAACGCTTCCACCGCATGTTCTTTCCACGCGGTGATAAACACAATAAACGGCTTATGGGCGAACTGGCTGATGTTTTGTGCCAGCAGCACGCCATCCAGCGACGGAATATTGATATCCAGAAAAATGGCGTCGACGCGGTTATGCTGCAAAAACTTCAACACGTCCAGACCGTCGTCAAAGGTGCCGACAATCTCCATCTGGCTGTGCTCTTTAATAAGCCAGCTAAGTTCCTGTTGTGCCAGGAATTCGTCTTCAACAATGATGACTTTCACAATATCACTCCGGCTCAAAGCAATAACGTAGCCTGTGAGGCGACAGGGGTGCGTTGGTTAGGAATGTAAAACGCAATTTCCGTTCCTGGTTCCAGGCGGCGGATATGCAGCCCCTCGCCATATAACAACTTCACGCGATGATGCACATTCAGCAGGCCGATTTTATTGCCCGGCATTTCATTCGCTTCGACCCGCTCAATCACCTTTGGATCGATGCCATGCCCGGTATCTCTTACCGCAATACGGACCCGATTACCGCACTCCGCAACGCTGATGGTGACAACCCCTTTTCCCTTGCAAGGCTGAATACCGTGGACAATGGCGTTCTCCACTAACGGCTGGATCAGCAGACTGGGAATACAGCAATTCACCTCTTCATCAATATCATAGATAACCGTCAGCTTGTCGCCAAAGCGGGCCTGCTCAATGGCGATATAGTCTTTAATTTGGTACAGCTCTTTTTTGATATCAATTTGCTCATCGTCTTTTAATTCAATGTTATAGCGCAGATAGCGCGACAAATTAAAGATTAGCTGGCGAGCAGTGTCTGGATTCAGACGAATCGACGATGAAATAGCGTTCAGAGCGTTAAACAGAAAATGGGGATTAATTTTGCTTTGCAGGGCGCGAAGCTCTGCCTTATTTGCCATTTCCCGTAGCTGCTCGGCGCGAGAAACCTCCAGTTGGGTAGAGATGATTTGCGACAAACCGACCGCCATTTCCTGTAATGATGACGTAATTTGGTGCGCGTGGCAGTAGTAAATTTTCAGTGTTCCGGTCACCACGCCTTTCTCCCACAATGGGATCACCAGCATGGAATGAATCTCAGGTGTGCGGTGGGCTTCATCATTGTTTTTAATGATGATTTTTCCGTAATTCATCGCCTGGCGGGTAGTCGGGCTAATGAAGTCATCGCCATTCTGATAGTTGTGCTCACCCACGCCAACATAGGCCAGCACATGATCGGTATTGGTAATGGCTACCGCATCGGCATGAATATCATCGCGGATAATTTCGCAGACCTTGCGTAATGACTCGCTATTAACATGGCGAAACAGAGGCAGCGTTTTGTTGGCGATATCCAGCGCCAGCTTGGCCTGCCGCGCGGCGCTGGCCTCTTTTTCGCCCTCAACACTTTGTACCAGCAACACAATAAAGCCGATACAGACACTGCCGAGGATCATCGGGATACCGATTTTGGAGACGATATCCAGCCCCAGCTCAGTGGTCGGCGCCCAGACAATCACCAGAATCATGGTCAACGTTTCACAGAGCATGCCGCCGAGAATACCGACGCGCCAACGCTGCGCTTTGGGGATTTTCAGGTTGATCCAACCAGAGATGCATCCCGCCAGAATACTGGTGATAAAGCAGGGGATAGCCGTCACGCCGCCGATATCAATTAAATAACGATGAATACCTGCGATTACCCCGGTAATAATGCCTACCCACGGGCCAAACAGAATCCCGCCTGACATCACCGCAATAATACGCACGTTAACCAGCGAACCTTCCACCGGTACGCCGGACCAGGTGCTGAACAAGGCGAACATCGAGAAAATGGCGGTAACAGCGAGCAGCTCTTTCGCTGAGTGCGCCGATTTGTGCAACAGCTCGCGAAACAGGCGGATACGGATGAGGAAAAACAGGCAGATAAGCATTAGCGCTGCCCGATCGAAGACCGCCAGCAGCATGTTGAATATTTCGTGCACGGGTGACTCTGAATAAGGTTTAAACCTCTATGATAGGTAACCTGAAGGCTGATGACCAGTGCGCTACTTTTGAGGAAAAACCACAAATTTAAAAGGGGATTGAAAGATAAATGGTGTACTGGCAATACATCTCTTGTCAGCATCAAGCCAATTAGTAAATTTATTGAAATTATATTGTTAATGTAATGGGTGATAATTTTCTTGTTGGCGAATCTGACTTTCCTGTTTTTAAGGTTTTGTTCCTCTTTTTTCGCATTGATAAAAATTTTCCAAAACGCTGGACAGACAGAAATTAATCAGGCTATTTTCAAAACAGCCACCATCGTGGCAGCGTCGCTCGGACGGTCCGGGCGCTAACGTTAATCTGAGGAAATTATGGCTGACACTCGCCCTGAACGTCGCTTTACGCGCATTGATCGTCTCCCGCCCTACGTTTTTAACATTACCGCTGAACTGAAGATGGCTGCGCGTCGTCGCGGCGAAGATATTATCGATTTCAGCATGGGTAACCCAGACGGTGCGACTCCGCCGCATATTGTCGAAAAATTATGTACTGTGGTGCAGCGACCGGACACACACGGTTACTCCACCTCACGCGGTATTCCTCGGTTACGTCGCGCGATTTCCCGCTGGTATCAGGAACGTTACGACGTTGAAATCGACCCGGAATCAGAAGCCATCGTCACCATCGGTTCGAAAGAGGGGCTGGCGCACCTGATGCTGGCGACGCTGGATCACGGTGACACCGTGCTGGTACCGAATCCAAGCTACCCCATTCATATTTATGGCGCGGTGATTGCTGGTGCTCAGGTACGTTCAGTGCCGCTGGTGGAAGGTGTCGATTTCTTCAACGAACTGGAACGCGCTATTCGTGAAAGTTATCCGAAACCAAAGATGATGATCCTTGGCTTCCCGTCAAACCCAACCGCGCAATGCGTGGAACTGGAGTTTTTCGAAAAAGTAGTGGCGCTGGCGAAACGCTACGATGTACTGGTGGTCCATGACCTGGCCTATGCGGATATCGTCTACGATGGCTGGAAAGCGCCGTCAATCATGCAGGTGCCGGGCGCACGTGACGTAGCGGTCGAGTTCTTTACGCTGTCGAAAAGCTACAATATGGCGGGCTGGCGTATTGGCTTTATGGTCGGCAATAAAACACTGGTCAGCGCGTTGGCACGTATTAAAAGCTATCACGATTACGGTACCTTTACACCGTTGCAGGTGGCGGCGATTGCGGCGCTGGAGGGCGATCAACAGTGCGTGCGCGACATTGCCGAACAGTACAAACGCCGCCGCGATGTGCTGGTAAAAGGGCTGCATGAAGCGGGCTGGATGGTTGAAATGCCGAAAGCCTCGATGTATGTCTGGGCGAAAATCCCGGAACCGTATGCGGCAATGGGCTCGCTGGAATTTGCCAAGAAGCTGCTTAACGAAGCGAAAGTGTGTGTCTCACCCGGCATCGGCTTTGGCGACTACGGCGACACGCATGTACGCTTTGCACTGATTGAAAACCGTGATCGTATTCGTCAGGCCATCAGAGGGATTAAAGCGATGTTCCGTGCCGACGGTTTACTGCCCGCCAGCAGCAAACATATTCACGAAAACGCGGAATAAACACCATCGCCAGAAATGCAAACAGGAGCCTGATGGCTCCTGTTTTTCGTTTCGCAGTTTACTTTTAGATCATCAGGGCAAAAGTACCGGCCCAAACGATGACCATAAAAGAAATGCCCATAAAGAAATATTTCACTTTACATCTCTCCGCGTAATTACTGTTACGCCTGAATGACTTCATTACACCTGTTACAGTGAGCTGACACCCGCGAGCATCACCTCAGAATTCTGAGCATATTGGCTCGAGACGGCGCTAATGTACGCCTAAAACTAAATCGAAACAAGTGGCATTTTCTTATTTACTTTTAGTAACTTACGAGTGTCGCATATCGGCGACAGATTGATTTCTGGAAGTAATAATTCACGATTCAGCGAAGGGAAAAATCTTAAGGAAAAAGCCATAAAAACCATGATGTTATTATGGCTTATCTGAGGAGGGAAAAAGCCTGGGTTATTTGTTAAACGTATAACGAGGCTTCACCCACCGGACGCGTTTTGAAGCGGCGATGGATCCAGAGATACTGCTCTGGTGCGCGCATAATCTCTTTCTCAATAATTTTGTTCATATAGGCGGCGGCCTGAATTTCATCAGCCGGATAGCCTTCCATTTCTGGCGTAATAAACAGACGGTAACCGCTATAATCGGTTTTTCGTACCATCGTCACAGTTAGCATAGCTGCGCCAGAGAGGCGAGAGAGAACGTAGGTGCCATTGGTAGTAGCAACATTTTCTACCGCAAAGAACGGCGCGAAGGAGCTACCTTTACGACCATAATCCTGGTCAGGTGCAAACCATACGGCTTCACCTTTTTTCAGCGCACTGACAATGCCGCGCAGATTATTTCTACCGATCATCGCTTTATTGGAACGCATGCGACCACGGGTTTGTACCCATTCCATCAGTTGATTATTATGCGGACGGTAAGTTGCCATCATCGGTTGGCAAAGCCCCATTACGCGGCCACCCAATTCCAGCGACATAAAGTGCACACCGACAACCATCACGCCACGATTTTGCATTTGCGCGCGTTGCAGGTTATCCAGCCCTTCGACATCAAACCATTTACGCACGCGACGATCTGGCCAGAACCACGCCATTCCGGTTTCTACCAACGCCATTCCGAGCGAGCGAAAGTTGTCGGTAATCATCTTCTCGCGCTCTTCGGAGGAAAGCTGCGGGAAACAAAGCTCAAGGTTTTTGCGGGCGATGGATTCGCGACGTTTCAAGAACGGTCTGGCCATTGTGCCGATACGCGTGCCAAGGAAGCACAGAACAGGGTAAGGAAGTTGTACCCAAAGCCAGAGTACGCCAAGACCAAACCACGTCAGCCAGTAGCGAGGATGCAGGAACTCGCGGGAAAATTTGCATTGTGGAAACATAGTTACCTTCTGTAGATACGAATTGTTGTATCGCAGAAGATTCCATGTCTACAGCGGTACACTCAATTGATTGGGCCATCATGTACGACAATGGTTCCTGTAAAGAGTGTAAAGACTAGTCAGGACATAACCACGAGGAGCATGAATACGGTATTTCTATTTTATCACTAGCTGATTATTTTCAGCTAGTGATTATTTATTGCTCAAGTGAATATTTTTCAGTGATTTATAGTCATATCGATAATGTATTGTTTTTATTAATATTTTGCTGAAATTGCCAGTGGTTAAGAATTGTCTTACTATTGGAGTAATTGAAGTAACACGTTTTTTAGCGCGGCAGGAGGTTGAGCTATGATTTATTTATGGATGTTTCTCGCCCTGTGTATCGTCTGCGTTAGCGGATATATCGGTCAGGTATTAAATGTAGTTTCTGCTGTCTCTTCATTCTTCGGCATGGTCATCCTTGCCGCACTCATTTATTACTCCACGATGTGGTTAACCAGTGGCAATGAGTTGGTCACGGGAATATTTATGTTTCTTGCACCAGCCTGCGGATTGATGATTCGCTTTATGGTGGGGTATGGAAGGCGGTAGTGGAGCGAAAATTTTAATGGCAGGTGTTCAGAGCACCAACTGAAGAGATTGTTCACCTGTGACCATCCATTTCGTGAATATATAATGCCACTTTAGAGCAATCGGCTGGAAATGATCGTTATTGTTGAGTTAGTGGCCGTTTTTACGTCATTTCCGATAAAAGGTCTTTGCATAGAATTGTGTACAAACACGAAAAAAGAGAGTGTTAGAAATTCTATGGCATTTCAGTAAATTGCATTCAGAAAGGAATGACGTATGTACCGGCCCTTCGATTTTGATAAAACCCTTAGGTGCTTCAGTCCGGAGCTAACGGATGAAGACGGCATTTTAGACCATTTAATCGAACAGTTAACCTCAGCTGCATTGACTGCGGAATTTGGCTCTCGTCTGGTTCAGTAGTTGGAAGCCAGATCTAAAAACGGTTCCAGTAAAAGATTATTATATTAAAGCCACAACGGGCAGTTTCGAATGGACTACGTCACGCGACTCTAATCACTCGGTTGACTCCCAATTAGTGAAAAGGCGCCAGATAACGTTCCCCGATAAGCTCGAACGGATAATCATTCTCTTGTTGTGCCTGGGGGACGCTGCGGGATCTCTGCAGTGAGATTGAAGATTTATATGCTTTAAGCGTGCCCGCTATGACCATCATCGCCATGACAAATAAGGTCATTTCTGAGTTAAACCAGTGTCAACAACGTCCACTGGAAAAGTTCTATCGTCTGTCTGGATGCCTGCCATTCAATATAAAATACAGGAAGATGACCGTTATCAGGACAAAGCAGTTAAGACGATACAAGAGCTGAATCTGGAAAGTAAAAAGAAGTTCTGAGTCTGTATCGGCTAAAAAAAGAATCGCTAGTTTCTGGTCATTTGTATTAAGTGACCAGTAAAATTAAAGCCCCTGCTTCGGGGCATAAATCATGCAATACTTTAGTGGCAGTGAATTTCGCTAATTAATTTTGTTGGAACAATCATAACCCAGTTTGCTGGTTTGATTTGTATGGCTGAATTTGCGTTATCAATTTTTTCAGCGTGACATATTGAATAATAAAAATGATCATTTAAAAAAATGTTTTTCTTCGCCATTTCGCTTTCTGATATTATGTCTGCATTCACAATATAAACACACAATAACACTCCGGAAATAAAATAAGATAAATAACTGATTGGCTTTGAGAAATTACATTGAGATAAACATGCTATGAACAATAAGATAGAGAGAAAGTTTGTTCCTACAAAATATCTATCGGGAAATGTAGTTTGATAGTTATTCAGGAGGTCGCTAAGACCGATTCTACCAAAAACAGTCGTAACAAGACAAATGAAAAGTGCGATCGCTAAAGTAAGTAAATGTCTTTTTATTGTTATATCTTTAGTTTTGAAAATAATTGTTGTACAAAAGATAATATATACAAATGATAGGATTATCGATATTGAATCATTTAATTTTTCGTACCACGGAAATATAAATGGATAAAGGAGTAGTCGAGCCGTTACCATTTCAATAATATTATTAGGGTTATAGCCATAGTCACCAAGTCCACCAGAACCATTGAGTCGAGGAAGTATAAATAAAGCTAATATGACCATGGATATAGCTAAAGGTAGCATATCCTTAATTAAAATATATTTATTTTTAACATTCAATAACTTGAAGGAATAATAAACCCCTACAATTATAAATACGACTGGGTTTGTTGCGGCAGTTAACCAGATCATTATGTCAATAATAATTTTAGCAATTTTTTTATTGACGTACTCTCTCTGTATAATAAGAGCACTCGCTATAGCTGGCATATAAAAACCAATTTGTAGCAAATGACCGATATTTTCAGATTGAGAATGACCTAAAGGCAATAAGAGAGCTATGGAATATGCTAAAATAGAAAATAATGGATTGGATATTTTAATGATTAAATGAAAAGCCATAACGGCCATTAGACTATAGAAAAAATACGATACTATAGCCAGGGATTGCGGAAGAAGTAATAATGGACTCCCGCTTATAATACTGCTGATTGATGTTGATACAAACAAAAAGAAAATATTAAAGAATACAAAATAATCTTCTCTGGCATTAATGAAGGTTTCTAGCCAACCATGATTCAATGCATTAGCAACCCAGACGCCATCTTCCGCATAAAGCCAGGGGTTGATGATTGGAGTCGTATAACGTATAGCCAAAATTATCATGCCAAATATTATTAAAATAATATAACTGCTGATGTTTATATTTTTCATTTTCATTTTCTCTGATTATAAAATCCAAAACACGCTTTAAATAAGACAATCAATACGGAAAAATTTCCTTTGATTCCATTTATTTTTGTAGGTATTTCACCTTTAGGATAACGACGAATGGTCGGAATTTCTAAGCAACGATAACCAAGTTGTGGGACTCGGTATGAAAGATATGCCAGTAGTTCATAAGATGAGAAAATATCTCGGAACGGTGCAACACGCTCGTCAAGCAGCATTTTACTACTATAACCCCTAAATCCTTGAGTGGTATCTGTCCATTTAAATCCTGAAAAGAAACTAAGCATAGGCGCATGGATAAAACGTATTGCAATATCTCGGGTGAGAGGAGTATTTTCTGCTAAACCACCATTAAGGAAACGAGACGCCTGGACGAAATGTACACCATTTTTTAGAGCTGTGATAAATTGTGGAATAGCCACAGGATCATCTTTGTCATTTCCATCAATAGTCACAATGCCTTCATAACCTCGCTCAAGAGCAAAAGCATAGGCACATCTTAGCTGTGCGCTTAGCTTACCCGGTGCTGTTTTCAGTATTAGACCACGAACGCCTTTTTCCTGTAGGATATTGGGATTCAGAGAACCATCGGTGCTACCACCATCAACAATAATTATATCTGCATAAGTTGATACATTTATGGCAGCCATTCTTGCTAATAGGTTATGTATACGATTGCCTTCGTTAATTACGGGGATAACGACGCAATAATTGTGTTTTCTACCAAGCCACATTTGGTTTTCGTAGGCAGGGACTTGCCATTTGACGCGAAGTGTTTGAGATATGAATTCAGTCATAATGTTTACTTAACTTTAAGGGTAATAAGGGCGACACCACTCATCACCAACAGAATTCCAGTAATGGTAGACCAGTAAACTGGCTCGCGGAAAATAATGACAGAGAATAATGCGACACAGGCAATTGCACCAGATGTCAGTATTGGGTGTGCTACATTCAAAGGTAAAAATGCCAGTGTAACAGCATATAACAAAAAGGCAATTCCATATAGAAATATCCCTAACCATAATGGCCAATTTGCAAGCGCGGCAAGAGGTTCAGCCAGACTTGGGAGCCTTCTGGGAGGGGTTATTGCTAATTTTATAAGAACACTGGCCGAGGCATTAGAAAATATGCCAAGAATTAAAATGAGCCACTTCATGCTATTCCCCCTTTCTACTGGCGATAATGAGAAATTGCGAAATTAAGAGCATCCTCAATAGAGGAAAGCGAATGTTTATTTTGGGGATCGAGCATTTCGATTGTTGCAATAGAGTTCGGTAATGCGTGATAGAGAGCATTAGCAATATGTGTATGGTTCGCACCACTACAGCCTAAAGGAGCCAGATCTGGTTCACTGAGATGAATATGACCTATAATGTCAGCGTCTTGCTGAAGGATATCATTAATATTTTCTTTGTTAATTATGATGGCCCCAGTATCCAGCTGCATTTTAATTGCTGGGTGATTTACTTGCCGAACAACAAAAGCAGTTTCAGCACTGTCAATCATAAAGTTTGCCCCGTAACAGACTGGGTTAGGTTCAAGGCAAAAATAAACGCCTTCTTGCCGCGCAATATCACCAAGATGATTAAAGAAATTTATTGCAGTTTCAAGAGTGATACTATCTGATAATCCCTTTCGGTCGCGGTTTTTAGGTGATCCAAACACTAATGCTGGAATTCCTAAACCAGCAGCAATACGACTGATAGCCTGTAAGTGAACCAACATTTTTTTTTTGTACTTCGTTGGTTGAAAAAAGATTTAACCCTTGGGTTCCAAATAATAATGATTGCATACCAACTAATGAAATTCCATTGTCATGCCAGTAATTACGAACGGCAAATATTTCGCGTTCACTAGCATCTAACGGATTAGGGAAGTATTTCCCAGGGACAATATCTATTGCATCAATCTGTCTGGAATGTAGTAGGTGACAGATAGAATCATCATCGGTTATATTCCAGGCCAAACCTGAGAGTGAAAGTCTCATTTTAATTACTGCCTATTTCAGATTGTGCATAAGCGCGTATTGCCATCAATGATTCACGACGGTTATACTGATAGTCATGATCGTTAGTAAATAGGTGGCTATGGCAACTTTTCATATCGTAATATCCAGGTTTATCCTGAATGTGATTGCAAAACTCGAAGCCAAAACTATGTTGTGCTATATCAGCGACGCTTATTGGTGCCGCAGTCAAATGTACCAGTGATAATTTATGTTGTAGCGCAATGTTAATGTCATACCACAAGTTGATCATCGGGTAAAATTGAAAAACACTACGACTTTCAATTTGTAAAATATTATTTTTATGCAAAAAATCATAGATAATGTTTTTTTTGAGACCTGGCCCAACGAGGCCTGGTAATCGTATAATTAGATTGTCAGGGAATTGTTTGCTAACAAATTGTTCTAAATAATATCTGTGTGCACCGTAAGCATGTAATCCTTCTGTTTCGATTGATGTAGTCTCATCAACATTAACTGGAACTTTAAAAATATCCACAGTACTAATCAAAATAAATTTTTGACAAGATATGGTTTTTAATTTTTCAATTAGGTTATTGATTTTTTTTTATGTCGTCGGCAGGGTCTTTATTTGCAAGCCATTTTTGTGCAGGGGCAGCGGCACAAACTACAGTATCAAATGTTTTTCCAAAAATTTCGTCGATGTTGGTTGAGCGATATAGTGCATCGAAACGACGTTGTCTTAATAAAGTTGTACCGACAAAACCGGAATATCCAATCAATGCGTCCATTCTTCCCCCATAGCCTGTGGTGTTAAACCATCACGACCAGTTTGTACATAATTAGACTCTGGTGACAGAGAAGTGTGCATAACATTAAACCTATCGGTATTAACCATGACCTCACTTGTTCGTTCATAAACCACTGCATACTCTGCCTGTGAGTTGCTTTCATCCAGCAGGCGTCCCAAATACTCGCCAAAAAAAGCCATCATGACGAACTGAATTATAAATAATGAAGTTACAACTAATATAGACGTTGTCCAGCCTTCAACAACAAGTCCACTGAACAGATGGATCAACACGCTATAACAAGCAAATAGAAAACCTGCAAGACTTCCGCCGAAACCGAGAATAGACATCCAACGTAGCGGCTTCGTGGAGTTAAATATTACCAAGTGCATCAATCGATGCAATGATTTTACTACCCCGGCGCCCTCTGATTGTTTTAGAGGTTTGTAGATGAGGGCTTCGGCTGGATAGCCGGTTTTGTGAATACGAAGATAGAATTGGTGGTGAAATCGCCCGATTCGAGTAACGGCATTTACAGCGCGACGGCTTAAACAACGTAACCCCGTTGAGTTAGAAGGAATCTCATAATCTATGGTGCGCAATGCAACATTCATGAGTCGACGAAGTATCCGATAACGTAGTGAACGAACGCTATTCGAGACACCAATTACGACATCGGCACCTTCACGACATTTGTTAACACTTTGAGGTACGACTTCTACCGGATCGGCCAGTGGATTCCATAAAACAACAAAATCACCGATAGCACTTTCTAATCCAGCCGCTAACGCAACATCATGAAATACGGGAGTGGATAGCTGGATTATTCGTACACAAGGAATATCCTTCAACACACGATCTTCTACCTGTGCACTAGTATTGTCTAACCCCGGTGCTATAACGACTAATTCGTAATCACTGTATAGCGTATCCAGAAGTGAGGCTAGTTTAGATAAAGGAGTATAGATATCATTCAAGTGGTCTGGAATGACAATAACGACTGATACAAAAGATTCACTTTTCATTTTTATCAACTCAACTCGATCACGCGTTCTATTTCATGTAGAGCATCATAAATATTGTCAATTTTCCCACCCATCACGCAGTGAAGCCCCTTCAATATATAATTCGGGCGAAATAAAATTGGGCGAGAATCATCGCTATCACTTCGTGGAAGGATTGTTTTTACTTCCCAGATAGAGCTTTGATATTGGCATTCACTCAAACAAGGGATATAACGCGTGGCATCTCTTATCATATGCCCCCAGGCCGAATGCCGTTCATTCAGTTCATACTTTCTATATGCATCCTCGTAAGGTTCATTTGGTCTGTCATTCCATTGGTAATGGGGTGTGTATCGAACATGGCTGAAGGAATGTAGTTGAGCTGGTGGGAATGGCATAACAGAAAAAAATGGACCACACATTAGTGTTAACCCCATTTTTTTTAGCTCATCTGGAACAGTTACAAGGCACATTTCCGTCATTTCATGACGAAGGGGAATTAATGTAAGCTCAGAACCATTCAAGAGATAATTAATTCTTGAATAAGTACAATTGAAAAGATGATCAACATAGCTAATATCTGGTTGTCCAGATATTGTTGTGATTACCTCTAACCCCTCACCAGATTTGCTAACTTTTTCAACAACCGCGTCCGTTACAATAGTAACTTTTGCCGCTGAAAGCCGTTGTAGCATTATATTACGCAGCTTATGGGAATCAAATGCATACTCACGGGTAGTAAACACCGCATCGATAAGTACAGGATTAATCAAACGTTTCACTGACGGAGGAGCATCTTCACATTCAGCACCTATACGTTGACAAAATCGGCTAAATTGTGCACCTGTTATTTTACTTAACGCACCTGCAACAAGGTAATATTTGGCAAAATCATCTTCAATGCAGTCGCGAAATTCAGTAACAAAGCGGGGGAAAGAGATACGAGAGCGTAACGCTGTCAAGATGCTGCGTGGATAATGATAGCCATTGTGCACTCGAGCCTGATTAACATAGGATGCTCGGGACATGAGTTCTTGACTTTTCTCATAAACTGTAACTTTACAACCCTTCAATGCAAGTTGTTCTGCCAGATACAAACCAAAAAAACCGCCTCCTGCGATTGCAATATTTTTACTCCCCATAATCGAAACCTCCGAAAATACGTTAAAACTAGAAGTATTAATATTGGTAAGTATTAATGTTTATAAGTATTAACGTTGATAAGTATTAATGTTGATAAGCATTAATGTTGGTAAGTTTGGGCGTACAAAAATTTAACTGCGGTTATATTTTTAGATTATCCTTAATATTGGGATAATACTTAATTCGTTAGATGAATGGAAGTCTATTGTGAATTTTAGTGGTTTATTTAATTTGTTCATCTGAACAGAGGTGATATGCTCACCTCAGAACAATACAGGTGCACAAATGAAAAGCCGAAAATCTAGTCCTGAATTCAAACGCGAATCCGCTCAACTGGTTGTTGTCCAGAACTAAACGGTGGCAGATGCCGCCAAAGCTATGGATGTCGGCCTTTCCACAATGACAAGATGGGGCAAACAACTGCGTGATAGCGTCAGGGAAAAACACCAAAAGCCTCCCCAATAACTCCGGAACAAATCGAAATACGTGAGCTAAAGAAAAAGATACAACGAATTGAAATGGAAAACGAAATATTAAAAAAGGCTACCGTGCTCTTGATGTCGGACTATCTTAACAGTTCTCGATAATCGGGAAACTCAGGGCGCGTTATCCTGTGGTCACTCTCTGCCACGTGTTCGGGGTTCATCGCAGTAGCTACAAATACTGGAAAAACCGTTCTGGAAAACCAGGCGGCAGACGGGCTGTATTACGCAGTCAGGTACTGAGCTACATAGCATCAGCTACGGTTCGGCAGGAGCAAGAAGCATCGCCACAATGGCAACCCAGAGAGGCTATCAGATGGGGCGCTGGCTTGCTGGCAGACTTATGAAAGAGTTGGGACTGGTCAGTTGCCAGCAGCCGACTCACCGGTACAGGCGAGTCGGTCATGAACATGTTGCTATCCCTAACTATCTTGAACGGCAGTTCGCCGTGACAGAGCCAAATTAAGTGTGATGTGGCGACGTAACGTATAGTGTGCCCGGAGTTCAGGGCGAGCATGGAGGCTCAAATAAACCACGAGTCTGTCTGGAATATTGAATCGATAACTCACGATGAGAAACCCAACAATCCCACCGGGGGTGATGGGGGAGAACCTGAGCGGCAGTGACCTGCGGCATGCCCGCAGGGTGATGTAACCCGCTGACAACAGGGATTGAAGCGAGATCACTAAGCCAG
Source organism: Escherichia sp. E4702 (assembly GCF_963883545.1). Taxonomy (NCBI): domain Bacteria; kingdom Pseudomonadati; phylum Pseudomonadota; class Gammaproteobacteria; order Enterobacterales; family Enterobacteriaceae; genus Escherichia; species Escherichia sp. E4702. The sequence goes on from NZ_CAWORF010000009.1 coordinate 70,899, forward strand.
GATGATCCTCAAGGTTGAGTGCTGAAAGGCTGAAGAACATTAACTCGTTAATCCGCCTCTGTGGGTTGAAAACGTCACCACGGCCTACGTGATCTGACAGGCCGTGCAGAAGTAACGGGCAGTGATATGTAAGCACTGCCCGTCGAAGGTGTTTTGACATGTATGCGAAACACCTGGACAGCAGCGTCCATCACGTTCGCGTTGCTGACTTCTGCCAACTTGCGGCAAGCAAGGATAAAGAGTGCGATGGGCAGCCTCCTCAGTTTTTCTTTCGGCTTTGCTGCTTCAATCTGTTTAACGGTATGCATGGGTAAAAATCCGGTGGGTAAAATAACTTTATCCACTTTTTACCCGTCATGGAGTGCGGCTGTTACGATCTGACTCGGACCATGACGAACGGTGGATTCGGAAGGCTTGATATTCAAGGGATTTTGCGGACTGGTACGGATGGGCGAACTGATAACTGGTGTCCCCTGCAGGAATCGAACCTGCAATTAGCCCTTAGGAGGGGCTCGTTATATCCATTTAACTAAGAGGACAGCGCGGCATGAGTATACCCGCTAATGGACTGCGGGGTAAGTACACTGCCGCTCGATTGCTTAAACGCTCGCCACTCATGCCGGATTTTTATCATTTTTCTTAATGTTTTCCGCACGTTCTGCTTTCTGACGTGCTTCTTCTTTTCGCTTATTGCTCATGTCGTTGCGAATTTGCGCATGACTCATCAACGCGAAGATAAAGGTGCCGCCACAGATGTTTCCCGCCAGAGTGGGAAGCGCAAATGGCCAGACAAAATCGCTCCAGTGTAGTGTGCCGTTAAATACCAGATAGAGGATCTCTACGGAACCGACAACGATATGAGTGGTGTCTCCCAGGGCGATAAGCCAGGTCATCAAAATAATCACTACTATTTTTGCCGCACCCGCCGCCGGAAACATCCATACCATAGTAGCTATTAGCCAGCCGGAAATGATCGCATTGGCAAACATCTCGCTGGGCGAGTTCTTCATCACATCCATGCCGATTTTGACAAACGCATCGCGGGTTTCTTCATCAAAAATAGGCATATACTCAAAAGCCCACGCCGCAATACCCGTTCCCAGAATATTACCTAACAGAACAACGCCCCAAAGTCGCAGCAATAAACCAACATTGCCCATTGTCGGTTTTTGCATTACGGGCAGTACCGCAGTAACTGTATTCTCGGTGAATAATTGCTGGCGTGCCATAATAACGATAATAAAACCAAAGGTATAACCGAGATTCTCCAGCAAGAAACTCCCCGGCACGCCTTCCAGTTCGACACGAAAGATCCCTTTTGCCAGTAGCGACGCCCCCATCGACAGACCTGCTGCAATAGCTGACCACAGTAGCGCCATTGCGTCGCGCTCCAGCTCTTTTTCGCCGTCCTGACGAATATGTTCGTGGATAGCCATTGCCCGGGAAGGGAGCCGGTCTTCATCTATTTCAATTTTTTTTCCGCGCTCTTTTTCTTCACTCTCGACTTCAATTTCGTCACTGTGTTTATCAATTTTATCGTTATCCATGGTGAGTTCTCTTGATTAGCACGTATAGCTAAAGCGTAGCGGCTTTTTTGCTCGCAACTGGCGGGAGTTACTCTGAAAATGAATAAAAGGCAACGTTTGCCTTTTTCTGTTTCTATAGAATCAAGTAGCCTACAGGGCGGTGATTACCAGGCTATGATCAAATCAGCAAAACAGGGCGTATGGACATCATTTGACGTGCTGTTACAATCGCCCACACCTAAACAGGCGGATACGGTATCGTTCCGTCATGGATGGCAAACTGCATAAGCCATAAAAAAAACAGGGAGACATTTATGAAGCTTCGCCTGTCGGCGCTTGCTCTGGGAACTACGCTTCTGGTGGGGTGTGCGAGTTCCGGAACAGATCAGCAAGGGCGTTCTGACCCGTTAGAAGGGTTCAACCGCACCATGTACAATTTTAACTTCAATGTGTTAGACCCGTATGTGGTTCGACCGGTGGCTGTCGTGTGGCGTGATTATGTTCCGCAACCGGCACGTAATGGGTTAAGCAACTTTACTGGCAACCTTGAAGAACCTGCAGTGATGGTTAACTACTTCCTGCAGGGCGACCCTTATCAGGGGATGGTCCACTTTACCCGCTTTTTCCTGAACACTATTTTGGGGATGGGCGGTTTTATTGATGTTGCAGGGATGGCGAATCCGAAACTGCAACGAACGGAACCTCACCGTTTTGGTAGCACGCTCGGTCACTATGGCGTGGGGTATGGGCCTTATGTTCAGTTACCGTTCTACGGTAGCTTCACGCTGCGTGATGACGGCGGTGATATGGCTGATGGCCTCTATCCAGTACTTTCGTGGTTGACCTGGCCGATGTCGGTAGGTAAATGGACACTTGAAGGTATCGAAACGCGTGCGCAACTGCTGGATTCTGATGGCCTGCTTCGTCAGTCGTCCGATCCTTACGTCATGGTGCGCGAGGCGTACTTCCAGCGTCATGATTTCATCGCCAATGGCGGAGAGCTCAAACCGCAGGAAAACCCGAACGCGCAAGCGATTCAGGATGATTTAAAAGATATCGATTCTGAATAAGAAGCCAATAAAAAAGGTGAGTTGAAAAACTCACCTTTTTTGTTATTAAACTAACGTGTTATTAGAACGCGTAGTTAAAGTTAGTACCGAACAGCCAGGCTTTACCTTCAGATTCGAAGGAATAAGCTGCCGCTCCTTCACCTTCGGTGAATTTCACTTTCTGACCATGCATATAAGATGCGCCAACGTCAATGGATGCATCTTCATTAAATGCGTAGGTTAACCCAGCACTTAACCACAAACGATCCTGGTCAGGAATGGAAATAGAACGTTTATCTGCCGGAACCGGGCTGTCGTCATAAGCGATACCGGTACGGAAGGTCCAGTTTTTATCGTAATAGTAGGTTGTACCCAACGCGATACGATATGCGTCCCGGAATCCTTCATCTTTGTAGAACAGAGTCTGACCACTATCGCCTTTCGCTTTCAGTTCCTGGAACTGGCTCCAACTGGTATAGGCCATGCTGTAGTGAATTGCCCACTGCGGCGCAACACGGTTATAACCAGAAATCTCCCACATCTCAGGTAAATTCAGCGTCAGGGACCCATTTTGGGTTGCACCCATCGTGCCATATGGTAAGCCCATGTTACCCAAAATATTGTTCAGATTTGGGTTAATGGAGCTTTTGTAATCCCCTTCGAAGTCGATTTTAACTTCTGAACGATATGTCAGGCCCCAACGGTTATCTTTATCCAGTTCATAAAGAATACCCGCGTTCCAGCCAAAGCCCCATTCGTCACCTTTCAGATGAGCAATTTGAGAGTCCGGAGTATTAATACCATTGGTTAATGAAGCGGGTACACCTTGGGCAATCAGCTGTTGAGACAACAAAGGCCCCAGCGAACCTGCGTAACGCTCAATTTTTGCCTTGGCGTAAACAGCATCAAAACCAAGACCAAAACTCCAGCTATTGTTAAGGCGATAAGCCCCGCTAAGGTTAAGGTTGATTGTCTGCAGATCGGTTTTACCGCCATAGATACCAGCCGCGTAGTTATCGGTAAATTCCGTAGCCAGGCCGTAGTTGGAAGTTATTGACGCTCCCCAACCAAACTGATCGTTAATAGGCGCGACAAAGTGCAGGTTAGGTACCCACGCTGTCGGCGCGATATTTTTAGCATTTGCACTCTGACCGGTTAAATTAGAATGTCCGGTAATATCTACATCCGGATCAATATAAACCGCGCCCGCTGAAAAAGTTGGGCGGTCAAACATGGTAATCAACGCGGGGTTACGGCTGACGTTACCGGCATCATCGGCAATTGCGCCTTCCCCTGAATAAGCCCGGCCCAGGCCTGAGGAAGAAAATTCGTTTAGCTGAAAGCCTGCCGACCAGGCCTGGGTGGAGATAAGTGCCACTGCGACTGCGAGAGCAGACTTTGTAAACAGGGTTTTCTGGCTCATGACCATAACCTCAATAATTTATTTTTATACAAACTATGTTACGTGCTGTAACAGGAGCGCGAAGTGTAGGGTCTGATGTACATCTTAGAAATCAGACCAGTGGCGAGAGTATAGGTCGGACCAGATGGAATGTTGCAAGTATGTTTCTATGTTTTTTCAAATATGATCTAAGAAAAGCGATCCAGCTGGCAAAATTTGGAGGTAGCGCACTCATAGATTTGGGTGAATTTTGTTTTAGATCATTTTTAAGTGTGATTTCGGTCACTTATCCGATTTTGCAGAATTAACAACTGGAGTGGCACTTTTCAGAAGCGTAAAATATCCGCAACGTTTATCTGGCACCTTAGGTGCACATACAGAGGAAATCAACGATGAGTAAATGTAGTGCTGATGAAACCCCGGTTTGCTGCTGTATGGATGTTGGCACCATTATGGACAACTCCGACTGCACCGCGTCTTACAGCCGCGTGTTTGCAAACCGCGCAGAAGCAGAACAAACGCTGGCGGCGCTGACTGAAAAAGCCCGTAGCGTGGAATCCGAACCGTGCAAAATCACCCCGACTTTCACTGAAGAGTCTGACGGTGTGCGCCTGGATATCGATTTCACTTTTGCCTGCGAAGCTGAAATGCTGATCTTCCAGCTGGGTCTGCGTTAATTCCTCTCGGGTACGTACGCCCTGCCAGTTTGCTGGCAGGGGCGTTTTGTTTTCTCTTCTTCTTTTCTCTCTGTGTCATAGCTCCCACTTTCCCTTTTCTCCACTTGGCTAAATGTAAAAAAATGGTTAAGACTATGATCAGGTCAGACCACTTTATATATTTTTTTACAGGGGAGTGTTATGGGTCAGGTTTTACCGCTGGTTACCCGCCAGGGCGATCGTATCGCCATTGTTAGCGGATTACGCACGCCTTTTGCTCGCCAGGCGACGGCTTTTCATGGCATTCCCGCAGTTGATTTGGGGAAGATGGTTGTCGGAGAACTGCTTGCTCGTAGTGAGATCCCCGCCGAAGTGATTGAACAACTGGTATTTGGTCAGGTTGTGCAAATGCCGGAAGCGCCCAACATTGCGCGTGAAATTGTTCTCGGTACTGGAATGAATGTGCATACCGATGCTTACAGCGTCAGCCGCGCTTGCGCTACCAGTTTCCAGGCGGTTGCAAACGTTGCAGAAAGCCTGATGGCGGGAACTATTCGAGCGGGGATTGCCGGCGGGGCAGATTCCTCTTCCGTATTGCCAATTGGCGTCAGTAAAAAACTGGCGCGCGTGCTGGTTGATGCCAACAAAGCTCGAACCATGAGTCAGCGCCTGAAACTTTTTTCTCGCTTACGTTTGCGTGACTTAATGCCGGTGCCTCCGGCAGTAGCGGAATACTCCACTGGATTACGGATGGGCGACACCGCCGAACAAATGGCGAAAACATACGGCATCACCCGTGAACAGCAAGATGCGTTGGCCCACCGTTCGCATCAACGTGCCGCCCAGGCGTGGTCAGAAGGTAAATTAAAAGAAGAAGTCATGACCGCTTATATCCCGCCTTATAAACAGCCTCTTGCGGAAGATAATAATATTCGCGGCAATTCCACGCTTGCCGATTACGCAAAGCTGCGCCCGGCGTTTGATCGCAAACACGGGACGGTAACGGCGGCAAACAGTACGCCGCTGACCGATGGCGCGGCAGCGGTGATCCTGATGACTGAATCCCGGGCGAAAGAATTAGGCTGGTGCCGCTGGGATATCTGCGCAGCTACGCATTTACCGCTATAGATGTCTGGCAGGACATGCTGCTCGGTCCGGCCTGGTCAACACCGCTGGCGCTGGAACGTGCTGGTTTGACAATGGCCGATCTGACGTTGATTGATATGCACGAAGCGTTTGCCGCCCAGACGCTGGCCAATATTCAGTTGCTTGGCAGCGAACGTTTTGCTCGCGACGTACTGGGGCGTGCACATGCCACTGGCGAAGTTGACGATAGCAAATTTAACGTGCTTGGCGGCTCGATTGCTTATGGCCATCCCTTCGCGGCTACCGGCGCGCGGATGATTACTCAGACCTTACATGAACTGCGGCGTCGCGGCGGTGGGTTTGGTTTGGTGACTGCCTGTGCCGCAGGTGGGCTTGGCGCGGCAATGGTTGTGGAGGCGGAATAATGGAAATGGCATCAGCGTTTACCCTCAATGTCCGTCTGGACAACATTGCCGTTATCACCATTGATGTTCCGGGCGAGAAAATGAATACCCTGAAGGCGGAATTTGCCTCGCAGGTGCGCGCCATTATTAAGCAACTCCGTGAAAACAAAGAGTTGCGCGGCGTGGTGTTTGTCTCCGCTAAACCAGACAACTTCATTGCTGGCGCAGACATCAACATGATCGGTAACTGCAAAACGGCGCAAGAAGCGGAAGCACTGGCGCGGCAGGGCCAACAGTTGATGGCGGAGATTCATGCTCTGCCTGTTCCGGTTATTGCCGCTATTCACGGCGCTTGCCTGGGGGGCGGGCTGGAGCTGGCGCTGGCATGTCATGGCCGTGTCTGTACTGACGATCCTAAAACTGTGCTCGGTTTGCCGGAGGTTCAGCTTGGATTATTGCCAGGTTCAGGCGGAACTCAGCGTTTGCCACGCCTGACAGGTGTCAGCACAGCATTAGAGATGATCCTCACCGGAAAACAACTTCGGGCGAAACAGGCATTAAAGTTGGGGCTGGTGGATGACGTCGTTCCGCACTCCATTTTGCTGGAAGCCGCTGTTGAGCTGGCAAAGCAGGATCGTCCATCTTCCCGCCCTCTACCTGTACGCGAGCGTATTCTGGCGGGGCCGTTAGGTCGTGCATTGTTGTTCAAAATGGTAGGCAAGAAAACAGAGCAAAAAACTCAGGGTAACTATCCGGCGACAAAACGCATTCTTGACGTTATTGAAACCGGTTTAGCGCAGGGGACCAGCAGTGGCTATGACGCCGAAGCTCGGGCGTTTGGTGAACTGGCGATGACGCCGCAATCGCAGGCGCTGCGCAATATCTTTTTTGCCAGTACTGAAGTGAAGAAAGATCCCGGCAGTGATGCTCCTCCTGCGCCATTAAACAGCGTGGGGATTTTAGGCGGCGGGTTGATGGGCGGTGGAATTGCCTACGTTACTGCCTGTAAAGCGGGTCTGCCGGTAAGAATTAAAGATATCAATGCCCAGGGCATAAATCATGCGCTGAAATACAGTTGGGATCAGCTGGAGAGTAAAGTGCGCCGTCGTCATCTCAAAGCCAGCGAACGCGACAAGCAACTGGCTTTAATCTCCGGAACGACGGACTATCGCGGCTTTGCCCATCGCGATCTGATTATTGAAGCGGTGTTTGAAAATATCGAATTAAAACAGCAGATGGTGGCGGAAGTGGAGCAAAACTGCGCTTCTCATACCATTTTTGCCTCGAACACGTCCTCTTTACCGATTAGCGATATCGCCGCTCACGCCACGCGACCAGAGCAAGTTATCGGCCTGCATTTCTTCAGTCCGGTGGAAAAAATGCCGCTGGTGGAGATTATTCCTCATGCGGGTACATCGGCGAAAACCATCGCCACTACGGTAAAACTGGCGAAAAAACAGGGCAAAACGCCAATTGTCGTGCGTGACAAAGCCGGGTTTTACGTCAATCGCATTTTAGCGCCTTACATTAATGAAGCTATCCGCATGCTGACCGAAGGTGAACGGGTAGAGCACATTGATGCCGCGCTGGTGAAATTTGGTTTTCCGGTGGGGCCAATCCAACTTTTGGATGAGGTAGGAATTGATACCGGGACTAAAATTATTCCTGTACTGGAAGCAACTTATGGAGAACGTTTTAGCGCGCCTGCAAATGTTGTTTCTTCAATTTTGAATGATGATCGCAAAGGCAGAAAAAATGGCCGAGGTTTCTATCTTTATGGCCAAAAAGGGCGTAAAAGCAAAAAACAGGTCGATCCCGCCATTTACCCGCTAATTGGTGTACAAGGGCAGGGGCGACTCTCCGCACCGCAGGTTGCTGAACGGTGTGTGATGTTGATGCTGAATGAAGCAGTACGTTGTCTGGACGAGCAGGTTATCCGAAGTGTGCGTGACGGGGATATTGGCGCGGTATTTGGAATAGGCTTCCCACCGTTTCTTGGTGGCCCGTTCCGATATATCGATGCTCTCGGCGCGGGGGAAGTCGTTGCAACAATGCAACGACTGGCCACGCAGTATGGTTCTCGTTTTACCCCTTGCGAGCGTCTATTAGAGATGAGCGAGCGCGGGGAAAGTTTTTGGAAAACAAGTGCAACTGACCCTCAATAAAAGGGTCAAAGCTATATGAATCCGCGCTGAATGGCGGAGGGTGGTCAAAATGTAAACGCATGTTGACTATACTTGCGCCATTGAGGTAAAAAACAGCGTTTCATTCGGTGAATGGATAAGGCACAATGCCGGCCACCGCCTTGTTTCTCTGGTCTCAGATGAACGGGGCGGGTGAATCTGGTTAACAAAAGCGGTGCAATATGCAAGTTTTTATCATGCGTCACGGCGACGCAGCCCTCGATGCCGCCAGTGATTCGGTTCGTCCTCTGACCACTAACGGTTGTGACGAATCTCGCCTGATGGCGAACTGGTTGAAAGGTCAAAAAGTGGAAGTCGAACGTGTTCTGGTGAGCCCGTTCCTGCGAGCCGAGCAAACACTGGAGGAAGTAGGGGATTGTATGAACCTGCCTTCCAACGTGGAAGTTCTGCCGGAGTTGACGCCCTGCGGCGATGTAGGGCTGGTCAGTGCATATTTACAGGCGCTGACCAACGAAGGTGTCGCTTCGGTACTGGTTATCTCTCACTTACCGTTAGTTGGGTATCTGGTTGCCGAGTTATGTCCGGGCGAAACACCGCCTATGTTTACCACTTCGGCCATTGCCAGCGTAACGCTTGATGAAAGCGGAAACGGCACATTCAACTGGCAGATGAGCCCGTGTAATTTGAAAATGGCAAAAGCAATCTGATGTGATCGTAAAGTGCCCGATGGCGCAAGCTATCGGGCCTGAATTGTTCATACCTTATTGAAATTCTCCCAATAACGATGCAAATGGCATCTTTTTAGCGTTTAATCGCCGATTTGCATAAAGTTACATCTAGAAATATTCATTACCTTTTCTTGTATTTTATTTCCAGAGTTAACCACTGTGAACGCAGAATAAGAGAGTAGAAAAGAGATATTTTTTTGGTCTTGATTTTATATTAATTATAGTGTTTTAATATTGTATCGGCAAAAAATAAAAATACAATCGTGTTATTTGTTGTTGGTTGTTTTTTGCTCTTTAATCATTCACTCCATGATGTGTTTATACCATATTTTAGTCATTTATCACGTAATTCCAGGGAAATTCTCAAAATGTTATTTGTTTTGTTAATCATTTAAATATTTCTAAATATTGTTGTTAGTAAATTTAAATTGTGTCACGCGCTCTATAATATCAACATGCTCGCCACGCCAAAGAATATCATCTCACGTGACCTCAGAAATCCTATTCAATGGTGGGTTATAAGCCACTGCAAATTACACTGAAAGTTATTATATTCAGTATTAATATGTCAGTTGGCTGACATTTTAATTATTTATGATTTAAGGACAAATAATGAGTAAGTTTGTAAAAGCAGCCGTCGCCACAGCAATGCTTATGGGGGCGCTGACTTCAGCATCGGTCGTAGCCGCAGGGAACAACGGTACAGTGAGATTTTTCGGCACAATTGAAGACTCTCCGTGCTCAATTGTTCCTGATGACCATAAGCTGGAAGTGGATATGGGGAGCATCGGTACCGGTTCTTTAACGGGTGGCAAAACTACCACACCAAAGGATTTCCAGATTCGTTTACAGGATTGCAATTTCAATACTGAAACAACGATGACCACGACATTTACCGGTAATCCATATTCCGGTAATCCAAATAATTACTCCCTGTCTAACCTGGATAATGGCACCGAAGTTCCAAACGTAAGTCTGGTGATTGGCGACCAGCGTGGTAAAGGCTATGACCTGGGCAAAGGTATCGATCAGGCCATCGCAATGGACAGTTCAACGGGTAAAGGCAAACAGAAACAAACGCTGAAATTTAAAGCCTGGTTAGTAGGTGAAACTGCTGCGGTAACACCAACTCCGGCTCCGTTTGAAACGCTAACAACGTTCCAGATCACGTATCTCTAATGTGATTCCCCCATAACTGTAAAGTTATGGGGTTTTTAAATAAAAGATAATTAAAATATAATAATTACGGATGGATACGTAAATGCCCGAACATTCTTTTCTCCGTTTACGGGGGCTTTCGTGGTGGATTGCTCTGGCAATTTCCGGAAGTCCATTTTATGCCCTGGCAGATGATACCATTCAGTTTGATGCCCGATTTCTGGAGTTAAAAGGGAATACCAAAATTGATTTGGGGCGTTTTTCCCAAAAAGGTTATGTTGAACCGGGTAAATATAATTTACAGGTTCATGTAAATAACCAATCCTTACCTGATGAATACGATATCTACTGGTACGCAGTCGAAAACAATCCTGATAAATCGTATGCCTGCTTACCGCCTGAACTGGTTGCTCAGTTAGGCTTTAAAGAAGATATCACGAAAAACTTGCAATGGATTCGTGATGGTCAGTGTCTGAATACTGAACCGTTAAATGGCATGGAAATGACTGGTGATTTAAGCCAGTCAGTTCTCGTGATTTCTTTGCCACAGGCTTATCTTGAATATACCGACAGTGAATGGGATCCACCTTCACGTTGGGATGAAGGTATTCCCGGTCTTATTGCCGATTACAGTATCAACGCCCAGACCCGGCATGAAGAGGGTGGGGATGATACTAACGATATTAGTGGTAATGGTACGGTTGGCGTTAACGTTGGCCCGTGGCGCCTGCGTGCCGACTGGCAGAGCGACTATCAGCATACCCGCAGTAACGATGATGGTGATGCTAACGATAGCGGCACGCAAAAAAACTGGGAGTGGAGCCGTTATTACGCCTGGCGCGCCTTGCCGTCATTAAAAGCCAAACTTTCGCTGGGTGAAGATTACCTCAACTCCGATATTTTTGATGGCTTTAGCTACATTGGCGGTAGCATCAGCACCGACGATCAAATGTTGCCGCCAAACCTTCGCGGCTACGCTCCGGATATTTCCGGCGTCGCACATACCTCTGCGAAAGTGACCGTAACGCAAATGGGACGCGTCCTTTATGAAACCCAGGTCCCCGCAGGCCCGTTCCGTATTCAGGATATTGGTGATTCGGTATCTGGCACGCTGCATGTCCGCATCGAAGAACAAAACGGTCAGGTGCAGGAATATGACGTCAGCACGGCTTCCATGCCGTTTCTGACCCGACCGGGTCAGGTGCGATATAAAGTGTCGATGGGGCGCCCGCAAAACTGGGATCATCACGTCGAAGGGAGTTTCTTCTCAGGAGGCGAAGCGTCATGGGGGATCGCCAATGGCTGGTCACTTTACGGCGGCGCGTTAGCGGATGAAAACTATCAATCAGCAGCAATTGGACTTGGGCGCGATTTGGCACTGTTCGGCGCGTTAGCGTTTGACGTTACCCACTCCCGTACTCGTTTTGACGACAACAGCGTATACGGCAACAAAACGCTGGATGGTAACTCTTATCGTGTCAGTTATGCCAAAGATTTTGATGAACTCAACAGCCGTGTGACCTTTGCCGGATATCGCTTCTCTGAAAAAAACTACATGACCATGAGCGAATACCTGGATGCCAACAACGCCGATCGGGCGCGCACGGGTAACGACAAAGAGATGTATACGGTCACTTACAACCAGAACTTCAGGGATGCGCGTGTTTCGGTCTATCTCAACTATTCCCACCACACCTACTGGGACCGCGAGGATCAAACCAACTACAACATGATGCTTTCTCATTATTTCAATATGGGAAGTATCAGAAACATGAGCGTTTCTCTGACCGGTTATCGCTATGAATACGATAACAACGCCGATAAAGGTATTTATCTTTCCTTAAGCCTGCCGTGGGGCGACAGCAGCACCATCAGTTACAACGGCAACTATGGCAGCGGTGCCGACAGCAGTCAGGCGAGTTTGTACCATCGAATTGATGATGCCAGCCACTATACGCTGAGTGCAGGCACCAGTGAAAACCACGCCAGTGTGGATGGCTATTACAGCCATGATGGCACGATGGCAAAAGTTGACCTGAGTGCCAACTATCATGAAGGGCAATACACTTCCGCGGGTATTTCTTTACAGGGCGGGGCAACGCTGACTGCCCACGGCGGCGCGCTGCATCGCACGCAGAACATGGGCGGCACGCGTTTGCTGATTGATGCCGATGGCGTTGCCAATGTGCCAGTAGAAGGCAACGGTGCCGCTGTTTATACCAACATGTTTGGTAAAGCCGTAGTGGCCGATGTTAACGATTACTACCGTAATCAGGCTTATATCGATTTGAATAACCTGCCAGAAAATGCTGAGGCCACCCAGTCGGTGGTCCAGGCAACGCTAACGGAAGGTGCCATTGGTTATCGTAAATTTGCGGTGATCAGTGGGCAGAAAGCAATGGCGGTATTGCGATTGCAGGATGGTAGTCATCCGCCATTTGGTGCGGAAGTGAAAAATGTTAATAAACAGCAAGTTGGTCTGGTTGATGATGAAGGGAATGTCTATCTGGCGGGCGTTAAACCGGGTGAACGCATGACGGTATCCTGGGAGGGAGAATCCCACTGCGATATCAGTCTGCCGGACCCGCTACCGGATGATCTCTTCAATGGCTTGCTGTTGCCATGCCAGCAAATTGGGGGAAGTGCTCCCGCAATATCACATGATATTCAGCCCGTCATTCAGGAGCAGACACAACAGGTGACACCAATGGAACCACCAATGTCTGTTTCATCGAATTAATAACGTGATTAAGGAATGATCCATGTCTAAACATATCTCTTCAAAAAAGATCGTCACTACATTGACGTTGATGGCGGCGGCTGCAAGTTTTTACGCACAGGCTTCAGTGACGCCCGATCGTACCCGTTTGATTTTTAACGAAAGTGACAAATCTATTAGTGTTACCCTACGTAATAACGATCCTAAACTTCCTTACCTGGCGCAAAGCTGGATTGAAGATGAAAAGGGTAACAAGGTGAGTTCACCATTAGCTGTTTTACCTCCTGTACAGCGTATTGATGCGATGATGAACGGTCAGGTGAAAATTCAGGGATTGCCAGATATCCACAAATTGCCTGCCGATCGCGAAACGATGTTCTACTTTAACGTTCGCGAGATCCCGCCTAAATCGAATAAAGCTAACACGCTGCAAATTGCTCTGCAGACACGTATCAAACTTTTCTGGCGTCCTAAGGCACTGGAAAAAAGCAGCACACAAACTCCCTGGCAGCATAAAGTGACCCTAACCCGCAGCGGCCAGGAATTTACCGTCAATAACCCAACGGCGTATTACGTCATCATCAGCAACGCCAGTACGCAGAAAAATGGCAATCCAGCGGCGGGTTTCTCGCCGTTAGTCATGCCGCCCAAAACCAACGCCCCGTTAAACGTGAAAATGGATAGCACACCAGTGCTGACCTATGTCAACGACTATGGCGCGCGTATGCCGCTCTTTTTTACCTGTAATGGCAACAGTTGTCAGGTTGATGAAGAACGAAGTAGCAAAGGCTGATTCCAGGAGAATCCGATGAGAAAGATGTTTCTGGTTAAATTGCTGCTGGTTTTTTGCGTGGTGAGCCATCCTGCGGTAGGTGGAGGTTCGAAATCAGTTGAGCTGACATTGCGAGTGTTGGTCGATGCTCCGCCACCTTGTTCGGTAACGGGCAGTGCTGTGGAGTTTGGCGATGTGATCATCAAAAAGATCAATGGCACCAACTATCGCATGAATGCTGAGTACAAACTGGACTGTAATGGAAGCCTGAGTGACGACCTGCAAATGCAGTTTAAGGGAGCGACTACCACGATTAATGGCGAAACAGTGTTGAGCACAGGGATTTCTGGATTTGGGATTCGAATTGAAAATGCGGCTGATAATTCGCTGTTTCCGATTGGCGAAAACAACTGGATGCCTTTCAACATCAACAGCCAACCGAAGCTGAAAGCGGTGCCAGTAAAAGAGAGCGGTGTATCACTCGCGGCATCGGAATTTAACGCCAGTATGACCATGGTGGTGGATTATCAATGAAACGACTCGTTTTTTTTGTGATTTGCAGTTGCTGTAGCGTGGTACAGGCAGCTACACCGGACATTACTTTTCACGGAACTCTGATATCACCGCCTGTTTGTACCATTAGCGGCGGGAAAACCATTGAAGTGGATTTTGGTGACATCCTTATTAATGACATTGACGGTGTTAACTTTCTTCAGACTGTGCCATATGAGATCACCTGTGATTCTGGTGTTCGAGATGCGGTTTGGGAAATGACACTGACCTGGAAGGGGACACCTACCAATTACAATACGTCGGCGGTCCAGACCAGCGTTACCGACCTGGGCATTGAAATGCAACAAAATGGCAGTCCGTTTGAGCTGGATAAACCTCTGAGTATTGATCCTGCCAGCCCCCCAATGCTCAAGGCGGTACCGGTGAAAGCCAGCGGCGCGGTGTTGGGAGACGGAGCATTTTCCGCGTATGCCACGCTACAGGTGGATTACCAATGAAAACACAAGAATATGTTCTCGCAACGCTGCTGGGGAGCTTAATGCTGATCTGTGTAGCGCCGGTGCAGGCGGCTGATAACCTGCATTTTTACGGTAATCTATTGAATAAAACTTGTACGCCAGTAGAGACACAAGGATTGCTGGCAGAAGTGCAGTTTCCTACGGTGAGTACACAAGATTTAATGGTCGCCGGGCAGTCGGCCCGCCAGCCTGTAGTTTTTCAACTGAAAGACTGTAAGGGGCCAACCTCATACAACGTAAAGGTAACCTTGACCGGCACAGAAGATAGCGAACAGCCGGGTATTCTGGCGCTGGATGCGTCATCGGGTGCGCAGGGAGTAGGTATAGGTATGGAAAAAAACGACGGCACACCTGTCGCCATCAACAGTACTACTGGTGCGACCTTTGTACTTAATAATGGCAGCAATAGCCTAAATTTTCGCGCCTGGTTACAGGCAAAAAGCGGTCGTGATGTGACTCCCGGTAATTTTACCGCTCAGCTAACCGCAACGTTTGAGTACCTTTAAAATGAAAAAATTACGCTATTTTTTTTGCTTACTTGTATTGATGTTACCTACCGCGATGGCATCAATAACGTTTCGTGATATGCACACCGACATGGGTTATGCCGGTAACTTTAATACCTCAACCTGGTATGAACTTAATGTTCAAACCTCATCAGGTGTATATCAGGGAGAATATCACCGGGATGGTTATATTCTTCTGGTCGGAGATATTCCGAATATATCCTGGAATGGGCCAGGGCCAGCCCCCAAAATTAATGTGAAAAGTGGGGAATCTATTGATCCATCGAATTGTCCAGGGCTGCCGGCATCGGGAGAATTTACTTGTAACAAGGTGATCATGGACATCATCGTTGAAGGAGATCCTGGTGGCTGTCCCTGGATAGTGACCAGTAATATCAAATCACAATCAAGAAGAAGTGGTGTTGTTTATATGGGACCATCGACTTTTAACTCCACATGTCCGCCGATTCCTTTAGACCCTTATGATGTTTCATGGAGCCCAAATTCGGTAGTACGTAGCAAGCTATTATCATTGAAATCCACTGGAGGGGTAATCGAAAATACACTCCCCACCTTTTTGATGAAGGATGGCAAGTTGTGTGATGGTAGCCAATTTGACGATCGTGGCGCATATTGTCGCTTTGTATCGCAAATGATCACTTTTACGTCATATGGTTGTACCGATAACAAAGTGACAACCATACCAAACCGACATGCGATAACTGACAAGCAACTGCACGATATTGTGGTACGTGTCGATACCACTACACCGAAACCTATAGATTCCACTTGCCGATTCCAGTATGTGCTGAATATGTTGTAGCGACCAAACCGGATACGGCGTTTATGTCGTATCCGGTTCAGCATTCAGGGCAACTCAGGTGGCAGCCACTCTTCCACCTCAATCAACACCAATAACGCCGCATCACCACCGTACTCTTTGGGGGCCTGGTGAAACGCCATCACATGCGGATGTTGCGCAAGCCACAGTGGTGTTTGTTGCTTCAAAATATGCTTACCATGCCCATGCATCACACAGGCGCAAAACACATGTTCACGGCGGCAGGCGGCAATCAACGCGCCTAACTCTTGTTTGGCCTGAAGCTGCGTCAGACCGTGTAAATCCAAAAACAGCTCCGGCGAATAATCACCGCGTCGCAGTTTCTTTGCCTCAAAATGGCTCACATCCGGGCGGACATATTTCACCGGACCTTCGGTATTCAATAACGGCTGAAACTCATCTGAGAAATAATGGCTGGCATCAGCCTGTTCCTGAATCAACCGCTTAACCGGCACTTCGCTGATTTTCTTACGCTGCGGTCGGTGGACAATCGTGTCCTGCTTAATCTTGCGAGTCCCCGCCATCAACTGGCGAAACAGAGCCTGGTCCTCCTCGCTAAGTGTTGTTTTCTTTTTCATCTATGCATCTCTATTTTTTCTTTTCCTACAGTTTACCCGACTCGCAGCCCAATCGATCGGACAAAACATAATTTTCCTGTGTCATCTCCGCGTGAATGCTGATTTATCGTCATCTTCATGGCAAACTAGCCGCCGAAATTATTGCGATCATGCCCTGGAGGAATACGTGGATAAAATTTTCGTTGATGAAGCAGTAAATGAGCTGCAAACCATTCAGGACATGTTGCGCTGGTCGGTGAGCCGCTTCAGCGCGGCAAATATCTGGTACGGTCACGGCACCGATAACCCGTGGGATGAAGCCGTGCAACTGGTGTTGCCGTCGCTCTACCTGCCGCTGGATATTCCGGAAGATATGCGCAATGCGCGTCTGACCTCCAGCGAAAAACACCGTATTGTTGAGCGCGTGATCCGCCGCGTCAACGAGCGCATTCCGGTGGCTTATCTGACCAACAAAGCCTGGTTCTGCGGCCATGAATTTTACGTCGATGAACGTGTGCTGGTGCCGCGCTCGCCGATTGGTGAACTGATCAACAATAAATTTGCCGGACTCATCAGCAAGCAACCGCAGCACATTTTAGATATGTGTACCGGGAGCGGCTGCATCGCTATTGCTTGCGCTTATGCTTTCCCGGAAGCGGAAGTCGACGCGGTGGACATCTCTCCAGACGCGCTGGCGGTTGCCGAACAGAACATCGAAGAACACGGCCTGATCCACAACGTCATCCCGATTCGTTCCGATCTGTTCCGTGATTTACCGAAAGTGCAGTACGACCTGATTGTCACTAACCCGCCGTATGTCGATGCGGAAGATATGTCTGACCTGCCAAATGAATACCGCCACGAGCCGGAACTGGGGCTGGCATCTGGCACCGACGGCCTGAAACTGACGCGTCGCATTCTCGGTAATGCGGCAGATTACCTTGCTGATGATGGCGTGCTGATTTGTGAAGTCGGCAACAGCATGGTACATCTTATGGAACAATATCCGGATGTTCCGTTTACCTGGCTGGAGTTTGATAACGGTGGCGATGGTGTGTTTATGCTCACCAAAGCGCAGCTTATTGCGGCACGTGAACATTTCGCGATTTATAAAGATTAAGTAAACACGCAAACACAACAATAACGGAGCCGTGATGGCTGGAAACACAATTGGACAACTCTTTCGCGTAACCACCTTCGGCGAATCGCACGGGCTGGCGCTCGGCTGCATCGTCGATGGTGTTCCGCCAGGCATTCCGCTAACAGAAGCGGACCTGCAACATGATCTTGACCGTCGTCGCCCAGGGACATCGCGCTATACCACCCAGCGCCGCGAGCCGGATCAGGTCAAAATTCTCTCCGGTGTTTTTGAAGGCGTTACTACTGGCACCAGCATTGGCTTGTTGATCGAAAATACCGACCAGCGTTCTCAGGATTACAGTGCGATTAAGGACGTTTTCCGTCCGGGTCATGCCGATTACACCTACGAACAAAAATACGGTCTGCGCGATTATCGCGGCGGCGGACGTTCTTCCGCCCGCGAAACCGCCATGCGTGTGGCGGCAGGGGCGATTGCCAAAAAATATCTCGCCGAGAAATTTGGTATTGAAATCCGCGGCTGCCTGACCCAGATGGGCGACATTCCGCTGGAAATCAAAGACTGGTCGCAGGTCGAGCAAAATCCGTTCTTCTGCCCGGACCCGGACAAAATCGAAGCCTTAGATGAACTGATGCGCGCACTGAAAAAAGAGGGCGACTCCATCGGCGCGAAAGTCACCGTTGTTGCCAGTGGCGTCCCCGCCGGACTTGGCGAGCCGGTCTTTGACCGCCTGGATGCCGACATCGCCCATGCGTTGATGAGCATCAACGCGGTGAAAGGCGTGGAAATCGGTGATGGTTTTGACGTGGTGGCGCTGCGCGGCAGCCAGAACCGTGACGAAATCACCAAAGACGGTTTCCAGAGCAACCATGCGGGCGGCATTCTTGGCGGTATCAGCAGCGGGCAGCAAATCATTGCCCATATGGCGCTGAAACCGACCTCCAGCATTACCGTGCCGGGGCGCACCATTAACCGCTTTGGCGAAGAAGTTGAGATGATCACCAAAGGTCGTCACGATCCTTGTGTCGGGATCCGCGCAGTGCCGATCGCTGAAGCGATGCTGGCGATCGTTTTAATGGATCACCTGTTACGGCAACGGGCGCAAAATGCCGATGTGAAGACTGATATTCCACGCTGGTAAAAAATGAACAAAACTGCGATTGCGCTGCTGGCCCTGCTTGCCAGTAGCGCCAGCCTGGCAGCGACGCCGTGGCAAAAAATAACCCAACCTGTGCCGGGTAGCGCACAATCGATAGGCAGTTTTTCCAATGGTTGTATCGTCGGCGCTGACACGTTGCCGATACAGTCCGAACATTATCAGGTCATGCGTACCGATCAGCGTCGCTATTTCGGACACCCGGATCTGGTGATGTTTATCCAGCGCCTGAGTAGCCAGGTGAGCAATCTGGGCATGGGTACGGTGTTGATTGGCGATATGGGAATGCCTGCTGGTGGGCGTTTCAACGGCGGTCACGCCAGCCACCAGACCGGACTGGATGTCGATATCTTCCTGCAACTGCCGAAAACACGCTGGACCTCCGCGCAACTCTTGCGCCCGCAAGCGTTAGATTTGGTTTCCCGCGACGGTAAACACGTTGTCCCCACGTTGTGGAAGCCAGAAATTTTCAGCTTGATCAAGCTCGCCGCCCAGGACAAAGACGTCACGCGCATTTTTGTTAATCCGGCGATTAAACAACAACTTTGCCTTGATGCGGGCACCGATCGCGACTGGTTGCGCAAAGTGCGACCCTGGTTCCAGCATCGTGCGCATATGCATGTACGATTACGTTGTCCTGCCGATAGTCTGGAGTGTGAAGATCAACCTTTACCGCCACCAGGCGATGGTTGCGGGGCAGAACTGCAAAGCTGGTTTGAACCTCCAAAACCGGGAACAACAAAGCCTGAGAAGAAGACACCGCCTCCGTTGCCGCCTTCCTGCCAGGCGCTACTGGATGAGCACGTGATCTAATGGAAACGTTTAATAGCCTGTTTATGGTTTCCCCGCTGCTGCTGGGCGTCCTCTTTTTTGTCGCCATGCTGGCGGGATTTATCGACTCGATTGCCGGTGGCGGTGGGTTACTCACCATTCCGGCATTGATGGCGGCGGGGATGTCTCCCGCTAACGCGCTGGCAACCAATAAGCTGCAAGCCTGCGGTGGCTCTATTTCCGCCACTATCTACTTTATTCGCCGCAAAGTGGTTAGTTTAAGCGATCAGAAACTCAATATCGCCATGACCTTTGTCGGCTCAATGAGTGGCGCACTGCTGGTGCAATATGTTCAGGCCGATATATTACGGCAGATATTGCCCATCCTCGTGATTTGCATCGGCCTCTATTTCTTGCTGATGCCAAAGCTGGGTGAAGAAGATCGCCAGCGCCGGATGTACGGTTTACCCTTCGCGTTAATTGCCGGTGGCTGTGTCGGTTTTTACGATGGATTCTTTGGGCCAGCTGCCGGATCGTTTTACGCGCTGGCCTTCGTTACGCTGTGCGGATTCAACCTCGCCAAAGCCACGGCTCACGCCAAATTACTTAATGCAACGTCAAACATCGGCGGTTTGCTGCTGTTTATTCTCGGCGGCAAAGTGATTTGGGCGACGGGATTTGTGATGCTGGTGGGGCAGTTCCTCGGCGCGCGCATGGGTTCACGACTGGTGTTGAGCAAAGGACAAAAGCTGATCCGCCCGATGATCGTTATCGTCTCGGCGGTGATGAGTGCCAAATTACTTTACGATAGCCATGGACAGGAGATCCTCCACTGGTTGGGGATGAACTAATGAACAGTACACACCACTATGAGCAGTTGATTGAAATTTTTAATAGCTGCTTTGCCGATGAATTTAATACCCGTCTGATTAAAGGCGACGACGAACCGATCTATCTTCCTGCTGATGCGGAATTACCGTATAACCGAATCGTCTTTGCCCACGGCTTTTATGCCAGCGCAATTCACGAGATTTCGCACTGGTGCATTGCCGGGAAAGCGCGCCGTGAGCTGGTTGATTTCGGTTACTGGTATTGCCCGGACGGACGCGATGCCCAAACGCAAAGTCAGTTTGAAGATGTTGAAGTGAAGCCGCAGGCGCTGGACTGGTTGTTCTGCGTGGCGGCGGGATATCCGTTTAACGTCAGTTGCGACAATCTGGAAGGAGACTTCGAACCGGATCGTGTGGTGTTTCAACGGCGAGTACATGCGCAGGTGATGGATTATCTGGCTGACGGTATTCCAGAACGTCCGGCACGCTTAATTAAAGCGCTACAAAATTATTATCACACGCCGGAAATTACGGCGGAACAGTTCCCGTGGCCGGAAGCGCTCAACTGAAGCCGGCGCCACGTTTTACAATGAGGAAAGAAGATGATCGCGGAGTTTGAATCACGCATTCTGGCATTAATCGACGGTATGGTTGACCATGCCAGTGATGATGAGTTGTTTGCCAGTGGGTATTTGCGTGGCCACCTGACATTAGCTATCGCAGAACTGGAAAGTGGTGATGACCACTCCGCTCAGGCGGTACATACAACCGTTAGTCAAAGTCTGGAAAAAGCCATTGGTGCCGGTGAGTTGTCGCCGCGTGACCAGGCGCTGGTAACCGATATGTGGGAACACCTGTTTCAGCAGGCGTCACAGCAGTAAGTTGTTGGCGTCTGGAGCACCATGCCTGATGCGACGCTTATCGCGTCTTATCAGGCCTACAGGTCACACGAGGTCGGATAAGGCGTTTACGCCGCATCCGACATTGGGAGCACCATGCCTGATGCGACGCTTATCGCGTCTTATCAGGCCTACACGTCACACGTAGGTCGGATAAGGCGTTCACGCCGCATCCGACATTGGGAGCACCATGCCTGAT